>NZ_CP102951.1:5100000-5400000 GCF_024741815.1 Pseudomonas sp. LS1212 | reverse complement strand
CGTAATGGATCCCCTGCACGCTGGGCATCAGTTCCGCCAACAGGGTTTCGTCGGCGCTGCGTTGGCTGAAATCGCGGCTGATGGCCTTGATCAGGGCTGTTTGTTCATTGATCAGTAGCTCATGCAAGGTCTTGAGCCACTGGCGGCGCTGCGCGGCCGTGGGCATGGGATTCGCCGCAAAGGCCTGGCGTTGAGCCGCAAACAGTTGCTCAAGTTCGCTGAGCGAGGATTGCGACCCTTGAAGGTAAGCGACATCGGCAGTCATGACGGGCTCCACGGCGAAGGATTGATCTTGAAATAGAGCATATACTCTAGTAATCTGGATGTGCGAGTCTTTTACGTAAAAGGCCGATGCATTCATCGGCGCATAAACCGTAAGATGACAGCATCAATTCAAGCTCATGCCCTGGAATCGATCATGGCCCCGCGAATAAAAACCCGCGAGCGCATCGTGCAAAACAGCCTCGAACTGTTTAACCAGCAAGGTGAGCGTAGCGTCAGTACCAACCATATCGCCGCGCATATGGAGATCTCGCCCGGCAACCTGTATTACCATTTTGCCAACAAGCAAGAGATCATCGCGGTCCTGTTCAGCGAGTACGAGAGCCTGGTCGACAGCTTCTTGCGCCCGCCGCAAGGACGCCTGGCGACCGTCGAAGACAAGCGCTTCTATCTGAAGGAGCTGCTGGCGGCGATGTGGAACTACCGTTTCCTGCACCGGGACCTGGAACACCTGCTCGACAACGATGCGGAGTTGGCCGAGCGCTACCGGCGCTTCTCCCAGCGTTGCCTGATTCAGGGGCAGGCGATTTACCGTGGCTTCGTTGACGCGAATATCCTGAACATGGACCCGGTCCAGATCGAATCGCTCACGCTCAATGCCTGGATCATCCTGACGTCCTGGGTGCGCTTTCTCTGCACCACGCGGGAAAACTCCGCGCACTTGAGCGAAGAGGCGATCAAGCGTGGTGTCTATCAGGTGCTGGTACTGGAATTGGGCTTCGTCACCGGCCAGGCCCGGGCGGCTGTCGATGCCTTGTGCGAAGAGCTTTATGTCCCACTGAACCGCGCCCTGGAGCAGTAAGCCGCCCAGGTCGTGCGTGCAGTGTTCACTGATTGTCATTGACTCGGGAGGCTGCCATGCCCATTGCGCAACTGATAGAACCCCAGCAGCTCTATGCTCGTCTCGAAGAGCCGGGGCTGGTCATTCTGGATTGTCGTTTTGCCCTGGAAGATATCGAATACGGCCGGCGCAGTTATGCCGAGGGGCATATTGCCGGAGCCCACTTCGCGGACCTCGAGCGCGACCTCAGTGGGCACGTGGTCAAGGGCGTAACCGGTCGCCATCCGCTGCCGCCACCGGGGCGGCTGATCGAGCGCCTGCAGAACTGGGGCATCAATGCCGACAGTGAAGTGGTGCTGTACGACGACGGTCCTGGCGCGTTTGCCGCCCGTGCCTGGTGGTTGCTGGCCTGGCTGGGCAAGCGCAACGGCGTCTACCTGCTCAATGGCGGGCTCAAGGCCTGGCATGCCGCGGGCCTGCCGCTGAGCCTGGACCCGGCACCCACGGAGGTGGGACATTTCAGTGGCAAACCGGATCCACACATGCTGATCACCGCGCAACACCTGCATGAGCGACTGGGCGATCCTTGCTTGACCTTGCTCGACGCACGCGCTCTGCCGCGCTTTCGCGGTGAAGTCGAGCCGATCGACCCGGTCGCTGGCCATATCCCTGGCGCTCAATGCGCAGCCTTCACCGAAAACCTTGGCACCGACGGGCGCTTCCTGCCTGCCGAGCAGCTCAAGCAGCGTTTCGCTGCCAAGCTGGGCGAGCGCTCGCCCAGTGATGCCGTGTCATATTGCGGTTCCGGGGTGACGGCGTGCCACAACCTGTTCGCAATGTCCCTGGCCGGCTACCCCCTGGCCCACTTGTACGCGGGTTCCTGGAGTGAGTGGATCACCAACCCGCAGCGTGAGGTTGCCACCGGCGACCAGGGCTGAACCGGGTCAGAGCGGTAGCTGGCCCAGCGCCCAGCGCAGCAGGAAGAACACCAGCAAACCGCCGCCGATGGTCGCCAGCAAATGGCGGGTCACGGCGGCGATGGCGATGGTTGCCAGGCCTGCCGTCAGGTAGGCGTTGTCGAAGCTCAAGGCCCAGTGTTCGCCATCGGGCACAAGCATGCCGGGCACCACGATGGCGGTCAGTACGGAGGTCGGCACATAGTGCAGGCCCTGGCGGACCACCGGGGCAAAGCGCAGTTGCGGAAAGGCGAACAAGCTGTAGCGCAGGGCGAAGGTGATCGCGGTCATGCCCAGGATCAGCCACCAGTAACTCATGAGTGCACCCCGCGGGCCTGTTTTCCGAGCTGGCGTCGTTCCAGCACTACCCCCGTAGCGATGCCGCTGAAGGCCGCCGCCATCAAGCCCAGTTTGTAGGGTAGGGCATGGGTAGCCAGGGCGACAGCGCCGGCGACCAGCGCGGCGGCGATCTGTGGGTAGTTGCGCAGCAAGGGCACGACGATACCGATGAACGTCGCCAGCATGGCGAACTCCAGCCCCCAGCTGGCCAGATCCGGCACGGCCTGGCCGAACAGCACTCCCACCAGCGAGCTGGATACCCAGCACAGATACAGCGAAGTCGTCACGCCCAGCCAATACCAATGGGCCAACGGCTTGTCGCCATGCACCAGATAGAAGCGCTGGACCACGGCAAAGGTTTCATCGGTCAGCCAGAAGGCCAGCAGCACGCGCCAGCGCTGCGGCAACTGGCTGACATGGGGTTGCAGCGTGGCGCTGTAGAGCACGTGACGCAGGTTGACGATAAAGGTCGTCAGCAGGATGACCACGGTGCTGGCGCCTGCGCCGAACAGGCTGATGACGATGAACTGGGCGGAACCGGCATAGACGAACAGTGACATGCCGACGGCCTGCCACAGTGACAAGTGGGCGGCGCCCGCCAGGGTGCCGAAGATCAGGCCGAACGGGATAATGCCCACGGCCATCGCCGAGCTGTCGCGTACGCCTCGGGAATACAGTTGTTGACGGGACATGAGACTCTCCTTGAGAGGCGCATGTTAGTCACTCGGCTCAAGGCTGTCTTGAACGACTTTGTGCAGGTTTACGTTCGCCGCCATTCATCCGCTTGCACCGTCCAGCCATTGGGGGATTCGGCGTTCCAGGTAATAACCCGGTTTACTCAATGAACCCTCGACAAAGCCCACATGCCCGCCCTTGGCGTGCAGTTCCAGGTGGGTGCTGGCGGGCAGTTCGTTTGCACCGGGAACGCTATGGGCGAACACGAAAGGATCGTCGGTGGACTGGATGATCAGCGTCCGCGTCTTGTTCTCGCCCAGGTAGTAGCGGCTTGAAGCACGGCGATAATAATCATGGGCATCGGCAAAACCATTGAGCGGAGCGGTGACGCGGCCGTCGAACTCCCAGAATGTCCGCATGTTTTTCAACGGCCCCAGCCGGCTCAGGGCGGCCAGCCCCTCGCTGTGCCCTTCGTGCTGGAAGCGTCGTTGCTTGTCTTTGACATAGGCGAGCATCTCGCGCATGAAATGCGCCTGGTAAATCCGCGAAAAGCCCATGCCGATACGGTCGGCGCATTGGTCCAGGCGAAACGGCACCGAAACCGCGACCGCTGCCTGCAACTGGCTGGCCGAGCCGACCTCGCCCAGGTGCTTGAGCAGGACATTGCCGCCCAGTGAATAACCCACGGCATACAGTGGTGCCTGCGGGCGGGTAGCCCGTAGGTGGTCGATGGCTTCGGCCAGGTCTTCGCTGGCGCCGGAGTGGTAGCTGCGTGGCAGCAGATTCGGCTCGCCCGAGCACCCGCGCCAGTTCAACGCGACGCTGGCCCAGCCCTGGCGCGACAGCGCGGCCTGCAATCCACTGACATAGTGCGAAGCGGAGGAACCGGTCAGTCCGTGCAGGACCAGCACCAGTGGTGCGTTGGCCTGATGCGGGCCATGCCAGTCGAGGTCGAGAAAATCACCGTCCGTGAGCCAGATCCGTTCACGCTGATGCTGCAAGATGACCTTTTTTCGGCAGAGCGGTCCCCATAGCGTTTGCAGGTGAGGATTGGCCAGTCCCCAGCCGGGGGTGAACACGGCGGGTGGACTGGCGCGCTGGGCGCGCTTGGTGGCGTCGGTGGTCATGATTCCGGCAACAGGTCGTTCTTGTAAGAGTCTGGGCCGGGAACGGGTGCTTGTCACGTCGGCTTGCTCAGGTCTTTGCTGCACTTGGCAGCGAGCCTTTCAGCTCCGCTGCCAAAGTGCGTAATACACCTGACCCGCCTTCTTCTCACGATGCAGGCGCCAGTTGGGCGGAAGCTGCAGGGAGGATGGGGCGGTTTCGCTTTCGGTGTAGATCCAGGCGTTTTCGGCCAGCCACTGGCATTCTTCGAGCAGCGCGCAGGTTTCTACCAGCAGGTTCTGGTGGAAGGGCGGATCGAGGAACACCAGATCAAAGGCGGTCGATGCAGGATTGTTCAGGTAGCGCAGGGCGTCGCTCTGCAGGACCTGGCCATTGGCGCAGCGAAGGGTTTCCAGGTTCTGCTTCAGGCTGGCGATGGCGACCGGATTGCTGTCCAGCGCCACGGCCGTTACCGCGCCGCGAGACAAGGCCTCCAGATACAAAGCCCCGCTGCCGGCGAAGGCGTCGAGCACTTTTGCCCCTGCGACATAGGGCGCAAGCCAGTTGAACAGCGTCTCGCGGACCCGGTCCGGGGTTGGCCGCAGCCCGGGGCCGTCGGGAAAGGTCAGGCGGCGGCTGCGCCACTCGCCGCCGATAATGCGCAGCTGGCCCTGGCCGCCATGGGTCTTGTTCGGTTTTGCGGTTGGACTGGCCATCAATGCTCCGGGACGCCGAGCGGTTGCTCGGCAGGTTTGTCTGTGGGTGGCGGCAACGGCTTCTGCGCCACCGTTGGCCCGGCCGTGACGATCACCATTTTGTCGGCGGTCAGATGCTTGTTCATTGCGCTTCTGACTTGCTCGACGGTCAGGTTCTGGGACTGTTCCATGAAGTCTTCCAGATAGCTCAACGGCAGATTATAGAAACCAATGGCGCCCAGTTGGCCGACGATGCTCGCATTGCTGGCATTGGACAGCGGGAAGCTGCCGGTCAGCTCGCGCTTGGCGTCGTCCAGTTCCTGCTGGGTCGGGCCGCTCTTGAGGTAATCGCGCAGCAGGTCCTGGACCAGCTGCAGGGTGCCATCGCTGAGTTCGGCACGGGTCTGCAGGTTGATCATGAACGGGCCGCGGGCCTGCATGGGGCTGAAGCCCGAGTAAACGCCATAGGTCAGGCCGCGTTTTTCTCTGACTTCGCTCATCAGTCGCGTGCCGAAGCTGCCACCGCCCAGGATCTGGTTGCCCAGCGATAGTGCGGCCCAGTCAGGATCGTTACGCGCGATGCCCAGTTGCGCGAGCATCAAGTGAGTCTGCTTGGACGGGAAGTCGATATGGTTGACACCGGGCTTGGGTTCGGTCGGCTCTGCGACCTTGGCCAGGGCCGGGCCTTTGGGCAGTACGGAGGAAACCTGCGCGGCGATGCTTTGGGCTTCAGCGCGGGACAGGTCGCCGACCAGGGCGATGACCGCATTACCGGCGGCGTAGGCCTTGCCGTGGAAAGCGCGCAGCTGCTCCAGGGTGATACCCGGAATGCTTTGCGCATCGCCGTCGCTGGAGTGGGCATACGGGTGTGTTCCGTACAGGCGCTTGAACAGCTCAAGGCCCGCCAGTTTGCCGGGATTCTGTTTCTGGTACTCGAAACCGGCCAGCAACTGGTTTTTGATGCGGGTCATCGCGTCGGCCGGGAAGGTCGGTTTGCCGACAACCTCAGCGAACAGCGACAGGGCGGGTTCACGCTTGTCCACGGCGCTCAGGCTGCGCAGGGAGGCGACGGCCATGTCGCGGTAGGCACCGTTGCCAAAATCCGCGCCCAGCCCTTCAAAACCCGCGGCGATCGCGCTGACATCCTTGCCGGCCACGCCTTCGTTGAGCATGGCGTTGGTCAGGGTGGCCAGGCCAGGCGCATCTTCGTCCTGGCTGCTGCCGGCGGCGAAGGTCAGGCGCAGGTCGAACATCGGTAGCTCGCGTGCTTCGACGAACAGCACCTTGGCGCCTTCGGCGGTGCTCCAGGTCTGGATGTTCAGGTGTCGGCGGCTCGGTGCCCTGCCGTCCAGTTCAGCCAGTGACTGAAGCGTATTGGCCGACCTGGCTGCGGCGGTACCCGCGTCTGCTTTTGCGGTATTCCCGGACAGCATCGGGCGGGCGACGAATACCCCGAGCAACACGACCAGTAGCAGGATGCCCAGGCCGATCAAGGCGTAGCGGGGCGTATTACGCTCACTCATGAGCTGTTTCCTCGGGCAATACATGGGCGATACTGAGACGTTCGCGGGTGAAGAAGGTGCTGGCGGCCTTCTGGATGTCGGCCGGGGTCACGCTTTTCAGCTCGTCCAGCTCGTGGTCGATGAGTTTCCACGACAGGCCGACGGTTTCCAGCTGGCCGATAGTGGTCGCCTGGCTGCTGATCGAGTCGCGGTCATAGACCAGCCCGGCGATGACCTGGGCGCGCACGCGCTCCAGTTCCTCGGCCGAAGGCGGGGCGCTTTTCAGTTCTTCGAGCAATTGCCAGAAGCCTTTTTCGACTTCATCCAGGGTCTTGTTTTTCTGGGTGTTGGGCGTTGCCGAGAGCGTGAACAGGCTGTCGCCGCGGGTGAAGGCGTTGTAGCTGGCCGAGGCGCCGGAGACCAGTTCCTGGTCGCGCTCCAACCGGGTGGCGAAACGGGCACTGTAGCCGCCATCGAGCAAGGCTGCGATCAGGCGCAGGGCGTGCACCTGGCGCGGGTCCTTGGCCGTGGCGAGGCTAGGCACGTTGAAGCCGTAGATCACGCTGGGCAGTTGCGTGCGTACGCGCAGGGTCAGCTGGCGCAGGCCGGGTTTTGCCAGCTCCAGCGGCAACTTCGCGGCCGGCGTCGGGCGCTTGGGAATGGCGCCGAAATAGCGCTGGGCGAGGGCTTTCACTTCCTCCGGGGTGACATCGCCAACCACCACCAGGGTGGCATTGTTCGGCACGTACCAGGATTGATACCAGTGGCGCAGCTCTTCGACTTTCATGCGCTCGAGGTCGGCCATCCAGCCGATGGTCGGGGTGTGATAGCCGCTGGCCGGGTAGGCCATGGCCTTGAACAGTTCGTAGGCCTTGGAGCTGGGATTGTCGTCGGTACGCAGGCGGCGCTCTTCCTTGATGACTTCGATTTCGCGACTGAACTCATCGGCCGGCAGGCGCAGGCTGGCCATGCGGTCGGCTTCCAGCTCCAGGGCGACGCCCAGGCGGTCGCGGGCCAGCACCTGGTAATAGCCGGTGTAGTCGTCGCTGGTGAAGGCGTTCTCTTCGGCGCCAAGATCGCGAAGGATGCGCGAGGCTTCGCCCGGGCCTATCTTCTCGCTGCCCTTGAACATCATGTGCTCCAGGGCGTGGGACAAACCGGTCTGCCCCGGCGTCTCGTAGCTGGAGCCAACCTTGTACCAGACCTGGGAAACCACTACCGGCGCACGGTGATCTTCACGCACGACAACCTTCAGGCCATTGTCGAGGATGAACTCGTGGGTGGGTTGAGGATCGGCGGCAAAGACTGCAAACGGCAGACAAACAGTGCTGAGCAACAGGCCAGCGGCGCGGCGGGCTAGAGCATTCATTCGTTTTTTAACCTGTAGGACTGCCCGCGTGGTCTTAGCGTCTGCGGGCGAGGAGGTGCTAGGATACTGATCCGGTTAACTGGCGACCATGCCTGGTTGAGGAGAGCCCCTTGGGTATCTCTACTAAATGTTACGCATGAACGAGCCGGACAAAAAATAGTCTGTTCTGCGTTATTAGAATTTTCTGAGGCGCCGCATTGGCGCGTCGCTACCTTGAGATAGCCGTCTTCCATGTTTGGTTCCAACGACGACAAAAAGACCCCGGCCCCGGCTGGAGAAAAGAAAAGCCTGTTCGGATGGCTGCGTAAAAAAACGCAGGAAACCGTTGCCGAGCAGCCACAGACACCTGCGCCCGCAGCACCGGAGCCGATCGCCCCGGTACAGACTGCTGCGCCACAAACGGTCATCGGCACCCCGGCCGAGGTTACGCCTGAGGTTGCACCTGCGCCAGTCGTACCGCCCGTCGGGCTGGTTCTGCCAGTGCCCGAGGAGCCGGTGGCCCTGGTCGCGAACCTGGAGCCGCATCAGCCCCCGCCGATCCCGTCGCGGCCTCAGTACAACCACGAACCGGTGGTTTCGTTTGCGCCGCAGCAACCGCAGTATCCGCAGTATCCGCAGCAACCACCGCAACCACCGCAACCACCGCAGCCACCGCAGCCAACGCAGGTCGCCCCCGAACCCGCGCCGGTGCTGGTTGAGCCCGTGGCCCGTGTCGCTGAGCCTGCACCTGCACCTGCACCTGCACCTGCACCTGTCGCACCTGTCGCACAAGTCCCTGTCCCTGTCCCTGTCCCTGCCCCGGAACTGTCCGCACCCACCGCAGCGCCTGCGCCGGGCGAAGAGTCCAAGGTCGGTTTCTTCGCCCGCCTCAAGCAGGGGTTGTCGAAAACCAGCGCCAGCATTGGCGAAGGCATGGCCAGCCTGTTCCTGGGCAAGAAGATTATCGATGACGACCTGCTCGATGAAATCGAAACGCGCTTGCTCACTGCCGACGTGGGCGTCGATGCGACTTCGGTCATCGTCCAGAGCCTGACCCAGAAGGTCGCCCGCAAGCAGCTGGCCGACGCCGATGCGCTGTACAAGTCGTTGCAGGGCGAACTGGCCGACATGCTCAAGCCGGTCGAGCGCCCGCTGAAGATCCATTCAGAGAACAAGCCGTTCGTGATCCTGGTAGTCGGCGTCAACGGTGCCGGGAAAACCACCACCATCGGCAAACTGGCCAAGAAGCTTCAACTCGAAGGCAAGAAAGTCATGCTGGCGGCCGGCGACACCTTCCGCGCCGCGGCTGTCGAGCAGCTGCAGGTCTGGGGCGAGCGTAACCAGATCCCGGTGATCGCCCAGCACACCGGCGCCGATTCGGCTTCGGTGATCTTTGACGCCGTACAGGCGGCCAAGGCCCGCGGCATCGATGTGTTGATCGCCGATACCGCCGGTCGCCTGCACACCAAAGACAATTTGATGGAAGAACTGAAAAAGGTTCGCCGAGTGATCGGCAAGCTCGATGCCGATGCGCCGCATGAGGTGCTGCTGGTGCTCGATGCCGGTACCGGTCAGAACGCCATCAACCAGGCCAAGCAATTCAACCAGACCGTCGAATTGACAGGCCTTGCCCTGACCAAGCTCGATGGTACGGCCAAGGGTGGGGTAATTTTTGCCCTGGCCAAGCAGTTCAATCTGCCGATTCGCTATATTGGTGTTGGTGAAGGTATTGACGACCTGCGGACTTTTGAAGCGGATAACTTCGTCAAAGCACTATTTGCCGAGCGGGAGCGCCCATGATTCGATTCGAACAGGTCGGTAAACGCTATCCGAACGGTCACGTCGGCTTGCATGAGCTGAGCTTTCGAGTGCGTCGGGGAGAGTTCTTGTTTGTCACCGGCCACTCCGGTGCCGGGAAAAGTACCTTGCTGCGCCTGTTGCTGGCGATGGAGCGCCCGACCACCGGCAAGCTGCTGCTGGCCGGCCAGGATCTGGGACAGATCAGCAACGCGCAAATTCCCTTCCTGCGTCGGCAGATCGGCGTTGTGTTCCAGAACCACCAGTTGCTCTTCGACCGCACGGTGTTCAATAACGTCGCCCTGCCGTTGCAGATTCTCGGCCTGTCCAAACCCGAAATCGCCAAACGGGTGGATTCGGCGCTTGAGCGGGTTGCCCTGTCGGACAAGGCCGAACTTTACCCGGGCGATCTGTCGACCGGTCAGCAGCAGCGTGTCGGCATTGCCCGCGCCATCGTTCACCGCCCGGCACTTTTGCTGGCCGATGAACCGACCGGCAACCTCGATCCGCGCCTGGCTGCGGAAATCATGGGTGTTTTCGAAGATATCAACCGCCTGGGCACCAGCGTACTGATCGCCAGTCACGACCTGGCTCTGATTGCGCGCATGCGCCATCGCATGCTGACCCTGCAACGCGGCCGCTTGATCGGTGATGGGGAGGCCGCGCAATGAGTGCCACACGTAGTCCGAAGGTTTCCGACCGGGTAGCGCCAAAGGCGGCCGATCCGCAGCCGGAAAAGAAAAAGAAAATCCGTGATGAGGATGACGGTCCGGATTTCAGCACCCTGTTGCATGCCTGGCTGGAAAGCCATCGTTCGAGCCTGCTCGACAGCCTGCGACGGCTGGGCAAGCAACCGATCGGCAGCTTCTTCACCTGCCTGGTGATGGCGATCGCCTTGAGCCTTCCCATGGGCTTGTCGCTGTTGCTCAGTAACGTCGAGCGTCTGGGCGGCTCCTGGCAGCGTGCGGCGCAGATTTCGCTGTACCTGCAACTGGACACCAGCAGCCGTGATGGCGAAGCCTTGCGCGACCAGATCAAGGCGCTGCCGGGTGTGGCAGAAGCCGAGTACGTCAGCCGTGAGCAGGCGCTCGATGAGTTCCAGAAGCAATCCGGGCTGGGCGAGGCCTTGCGCGAATTGCCGGAAAACCCACTGCCTGGCGTGGTCGTGGTCACCCCGGACGAAGTCGACAAGGCGGCGCTTGAAACGTTGCGCCAGCGGCTGGCCGAGTTGCCCCGGGTTGAGCAGGCCCAGCTCGATCTGGTCTGGGTGGAGCGTCTTGCGGCCATTTTGAAGCTGGGGGACCGTTTCGTCTTCGGCCTGACTGTTTTGCTGGTTTCAGCGCTTCTGCTCGTAATTGGTAACACTATTCGCCTGCACATCGAGAACCGTCGTACGGAAATCGAGGTGATCAAGCTGGTGGGCGGTACTGATAGCTACGTGCGTAGGCCTTTTCTCTACATGGGTGCGCTTTATGGCTTGGGCGCGGGCGTACTTTCCTGGGGCGTGCTGGCTTTCGGGCTGGACTGGCTGAACGACGCGGTTGTCGGGCTTTCCGAGCTGTACGGCAGCGACTTCGCGTTGGCAGGAGTGCCGATGGCCGATGGTCTGTCGCTCTTGCTTGGTGCGGTCCTGTTAGGGTATATCGGTGCTTGGATTGCGGTCGCCCGTCATTTAAGCGAGCTTGCACCGCGATAATGTCTTTTTGCTTGTATTGACCTTTTCAGCGTTTTAGGGAACTTGTTTTCCGGTTTCCGGTCAATTTCGCAGTGCTGAAATGCACGAGTTTGGTGAGTCGGAGGTTTTTTCGTATGACCACTTCTTTGCAACCTGCATATGCTCTGGTCCCGGGTGCGAACCTGGAGGCCTATGTGCACACGGTGAACAGCATCCCGTTGCTGACTCCGGAGCAGGAGCGTGAACTGGCCGAGAGTCTCTACTATGAGCAGGATCTTGGGGCGGCTCGGCAGATGGTGCTCGCCCACCTGCGTTTCGTTGTACATATCGCCCGTAGCTATTCCGGCTATGGGCTGGCTCAGGCTGACCTGATCCAGGAAGGTAACGTCGGCCTGATGAAGGCCGTGAAGCGCTTCAACCCGGAAATGGGTGTGCGCCTGGTATCATTCGCCGTGCACTGGATCAAGGCGGAAATCCACGAATTCATCCTGCGCAACTGGCGCATCGTCAAGGTCGCCACGACCAAGGCCCAGCGCAAGTTGTTCTTCAACCTGCGCAGCCAGAAGAAGCGTCTGGCCTGGCTGAACAACGAAGAAGTCCATCGCGTGGCCGAAAGCCTGGGTGTGGAGCCGCGTGAAGTCCGCGAAATGGAAAGCCGCCTGACCGGTCAGGACATGGCCTTCGACCCTGCGGCCGAAGCCGATGACGACAGCGCCTTCCAGTCGCCGGTCAACTACCTCGAAGACCACCGTTACGATCCGGCGCGTCAACTGGAGGATGCGGACTGGAGCGACAACTCCACCAGCAACCTGCATGAAGCGCTGGAAGTGCTGGACGAGCGTAGCCGCGATATCCTCTATCAGCGCTGGCTGGCAGAAGAGAAGGCCACGCTGCATGACCTGGCGCAGAAGTACAACGTGTCGGCAGAGCGTATTCGCCAGCTGGAGAAGAACGCGATGAACAAACTCAAGGTTTCGATAGCTGCTTGAGTTTGATGTTCTTATAATAAAAGCCCCGATTTGATCGGGGCTTTTTTGTGTGCGCCCAGCATGGGCGCAATCTTGTGGGTGAAAGTCCCGCCGTGAGCTGACCACAGCGAACGAAGTGAAGCGCAACTGCATGAGGGTGACCGAGTGTGGGGAGGAAGCGTGAATCGAAGCCATGAGCCGATGTACAAGAACCGGATAAAAGGCGAAGCCGATCAGGGTGAGCGGGCACAAAACCGCGA
This sequence comes from Pseudomonas sp. LS1212, assembly GCF_024741815.1. Taxonomy (NCBI): domain Bacteria; kingdom Pseudomonadati; phylum Pseudomonadota; class Gammaproteobacteria; order Pseudomonadales; family Pseudomonadaceae; genus Pseudomonas; species Pseudomonas sp. LS1212. Next base: position 5,387,618 of record NZ_CP102951.1, on the reverse strand, counting down.
AGCTCTTGTGGTCAAAGATCAGGCAGCGTAAATCCGGCGGTTGTGTGGTGAAGGATTGCGTTCTTACCTGGGGAGATCTCGCCTCATGCCTGAAAGGGCGACGGCGCGAGCCGGAGCGAGAAGTCAGCAGAGGCCGTAGTAGTCTTTTTTTTGACGAAGGGCTGAACGAGAGAAAGCGTTATAGGTCATGTTGATGCGAAAGACCGGAAGTCAGATGCCTGCCAAACGCGGGGCGGATGGAGATAACGAGCGGTGAAGTCGTGAGAAGTCCCGTCAGCGACGAGGTCAATTGCCCGCAAGATGAATCCGACTACGCAGGGCAAGGGCTGCTGGAACGCGCCTTTGCGAGAGAAAACCTGAAACGGGCGTGGAAACGGGTCAAGGCCAATAAAGGTGCAGCAGGGGTCGACGGTCTGGATATAGATCAGACGGCCGAACATCTGCTGAGCCAATGGGTTGTGATTCGTGAACAGCTTGTGTCCGGTGTCTATCGGCCTAGTCCGGTACGACGTGTGGCCATCCCCAAGCCCGACGGCGGTCAGCGCGAGCTGGGTATTCCGACGGTCACCGACCGTCTGATCCAACAAGCGTTGCTGCAAATTTTGCAGCCGCTACTCGATCCCACTTTCAGTGAGCACAGCTACGGCTTCCGTCCGGGGCGTTGTGCACAGGGGGCCGTCTTGGCGGCTCAGTGCTACGTGTCCTCGGGTCGAAAAGTGGTGGTGGATGTGGATCTGGAGAAATTCTTCGACCGGGTCGATCACGACATTCTGATGGATCGTCTACGTAAACGGATTTCGGATCGGGCGGTTATCCGGCTGATTCGGGCGTATCTGGGTGCGGGAACGCTGATTAATGGCGTGCTCGAAAACAGTCTTTGCGGGGCGCCGCAAGGCGGCCCGCTGTCGCCGTTGCTGGCGAATGTGCTGCTGGATGAAGTGGATCGGGAGCTTGAACGCCGAGGTCATTGCTTCGTGCGCTATGCCGACGATGCGAATGTCTATGTTCGCAGTCAGAAGGCGGGGCACCGGGTAATGGCTTTGCTGAGGCGTCTGTATGAAAAGCTGCACTTGAGTGTCAACGAGAGCAAAAGTGCAGTGACGAGTGCGTTTGGTCGCAAGTTTCTAGGCTATGAGTTGTGGATAGCCCGAGGCGAAGTCAAACGTGCTTCATCCTACAAAGCGCAGAAGCAGTTCAAGCAGCGGATACGCTGGTACACCCGGCGCTCATGCGGTCGTAGCCTGCAACAGATCGTCGATGATCTGCGACCTTACATTCTGGGGTGGAAAACTTACTTCGGCTTGTCGCAAACCCCAGCCGTCTGGCGTGAGCTGGACGAATGGATACGACACCGGCTGCGAGCGATCCAGCTCAAGCAGTGGAAGCGGGGAACGACGACCTATCGGGAGCTGCGAGCGCTTGGCGCGACCCGGCAAGTGGCGCAAAAAGTGGCTGGAAACACCTGTCGCTGGTGGCGTAACAGTCGTTTGGAGCTGAATCGCGTGCTTAATATTGCGTGGTTCGACAGGCTGGGATTAGTGCGCCTCTCATAACCTCAATCTCTCGAACCGCCCGGTGCGGACCCGCATGCCGGGTGGTGTGGCAGGGGAGCGGCCTGTGAAGGCCGTCCCCTATGCCGATTTGCAGTGTCGGCCTCATCGCTGGCAAGCCAGCTCCCACAGGGTCGGCGCTGTCCACTCCTGTGGGAGCTGGCTTGCCAGCGATGAGGCCCTCAAAGCCCCTACAAAACCGTGTTCACTGCGCCCAGGGCGACTTACGCACCGAATCCATCTGCACCAGATAGCTGCTGCCACCGAGCTGACGCATCTGTTGTCGAATCCAGCTCGCCCGCCGGGCAATGTAGGCACTCGGACGGCTGGCGTCCCATTGCCGAGGGTTGGGCAGCACTGCCGCCAGCAGGCTTGCCTGTTGGCGTGAAAGTCTGCCAGCAGTTACCCCGAAATGATGCTGTGCGGCGGCTTCGGCGCCGAACACGCCCTTGTCCCATTCGGCGCTGTTGAGATACACCTCGAGAATGCGCTGCTTTGGCCAGAGCACTTCGATCAAGGCGGTGAACCAGGCCTCCAGGCCTTTGCGCAGCCAGCTGCGGCCGGACCACAGGAACAGGTTTTTCGAGACTTGCTGGCTCAGGGTGCTGGCGCCGCGAAGTTTGCCGCCAAGCTCGTTGTGGGCGAAGGCGGCCTGGATCGCTCGCACATCGAAGCCCCAATGCTCGGCAAACTTCTGGTCTTCGCCAGCGATCACGGCAATTTTGAGCTCATCGGAGATATCGTCCCAGGGGCGCCAGCTGCGCTGCAGGTCGATCGGCTCGCCATCGAACCAGGATTCGACCTTGCGTTCGACCATCAGGGTCGTGCCCGGAGGTGGCACCCAGCGAAAAATCAGCACCAGCAAAGCGCTGCCAGCCGCGAACCAGAGCAGGGCTTTCGTGAAGAGGCGGAAGTATGAACGCAGCATAGATGGCTTGGCCGAACCGGTTGAGCGCGCCATTATACAGACCCTGCGCAATCAAACGCTTCTGAGTGGAGTTCGCCCCATGCTTCGTAGCTTTTTAATGCTGGCTGCCTTCTTCGGCTTTACCGGTGTGGCGCTTGGCGCATTCGCCGCCCATGGCTTGAAGAATCGTTTGAGCAGTGAGTATTTGGCGATCTTCCATACCGGCGTCAATTATCAGCTGGTACACACGCTGGCATTGCTGGCAATCGCGCTGTTGGCCACGCAGCTGCCGGGGCGCCTGGTCACTTGGGCCGGCGGTCTGTTCTGCGTGGGTATCCTGCTGTTCTCCGGTAGTCTCTACCTGTTGACCCTGACGGGCGTGAGCAAGCTGGGCATCATTACCCCCTTCGGCGGGTTGGCCTTTCTGGCGGGTTGGCTGTGCCTGGGGGTGGCTGCCTGGCGATTGACTTGACCCGTCAGTCCAGATCGAGACGAATGGCGCCGCTTTGCCTTGGTCATACCGGCTGATCGGGCTAGAATGCTGACCCCTAAAAATGATGGCTGCTGTCCGCATGCGCATTCAATTGAACGGTGACTCCTTTGAACTGCCCGACGGCGAGACCGTTGCGGCATTGTTGACCCGGCTTGACCTGACCGGTCGCCGGGTCGCGGTCGAACTGAACCTGGACATCGTGCCGCGCAGCCAGCACGCTGCCACCGCGCTGCGCGAAGGCGACCAGGTTGAAGTCGTACACGCCATTGGCGGCGGTTGACGGCAACCGTGTTCTACCTGCAAGCACTTCAACCCTGAAGAGGATTTCCGATGAGCAACGTTCGTAGCGACAAGCCCTTCACGCTGGCCGGCCGTACCTTCCAGTCGCGTTTGCTGGTAGGCACCGGCAAGTACCGTGACATGGAAGAAACCCGCCTGGCCATCGAAGCCTCGGGCGCCGAAATCGTCACCGTTGCCGTGCGCCGGACCAACATCGGGCAAAACCCCGGTGAGCCGAACCTGCTCGACGTGCTGCCGCCGGATCGCTATACCATCCTGCCAAACACCGCCGGTTGCTATGATGCTGTCGAAGCCGTGCGCACCTGCCGCCTGGCCCGTGAACTGCTCGATGGTCACAATCTGGTCAAGCTGGAAGTCCTGGCTGACCAGAAGACCCTGTTCCCGAACGTGATCGAGACCCTCAAGGCCGCCGAAGTGCTGGTCAAGGACGGTTTCGACGTGATGGTCTACACCAGTGACGACCCGATCATCGCCCGTCAGCTGGCCGAAGCCGGCTGCATCGCGGTCATGCCGTTGGCAGGCCTGATCGGCACCGGCCTGGGTATCTGCAACCCGTACAACCTGCAGATCATCCTCGAAGAAGCCAAAGTGCCGGTGCTGGTCGATGCCGGTGTCGGTACCGCCTCCGATGCCACCATTGCCATGGAATTGGGTTGTGAAGCCGTGCTGATGAACTCCGCCATCGCCCATGCCCAGCAGCCGATCATGATGGCCGAGGCGATGAAGCACGCCATCGTCGCCGGCCGCCTGGCGTATCTGGCCGGGCGCATGCCGAAAAAACTCTATGCCAGCGCATCGTCGCCGCTGGATGGTCTGATCAAGTAAGAGCCCCTGATGACTGAATCGCAAGAATCGCCGATTTCCGCTGACGGCGAAGAACGCCAGCACCGCCGCATCAAGAGTTTCGTGATGCGCGCCGGTCGCATGACCGAAGGCCAGCAGCGCGGCCTGGACCAGGGCGCACCGCTGTTTGTCCTGCCATTGAGCGAGAGCACGGTCGATTTCGACCAGGTTTTTGGCCGTACGGCACCGCGCACCCTCGAAATCGGCTTCGGCATGGGCCATTCGCTGCTGGAAATGGCTGCGGCAGCCCCGGAGCAGGATTTCATCGGTGTGGAAGTGCACCGGCCAGGCGTTGGCGCGCTGCTCAATGGCGTGCTGACCCAGGGGCTGCGCAATTTGCGGGTCTACGATTGCGACGCGATCGAGGTGCTCAACAAGTGCGTAGCCGACAACAGCCTGGATCGCGTGTTGCTGTTCTTCCCGGACCCTTGGCACAAGAGCCGTCACCACAAGCGGCGCATCGTTCAGCCAGCATTCGCTGAACTGGTACGCAGCAAGCTGAAGGTCGGTGGCGTCCTGCACATGGCAACCGATTGGGAACCCTATGCCGAATACATGCTGGAAGTGATGAATGTCGCGCCGGGCTACCGCAATTTGGCCGAAAATGGCCGCTGTGTGCCACGCCCGGCCGAGCGCCCGATTACCAAGTTCGAACGCCGTGGCGAACGGCTTGGGCATGGGGTGTGGGACCTGAAGTTCGAAAAGCTGGCTTGAGATTCTGCGACCGCTATGCGGTCGATCGCTGGCAAGCCAGCTCCCACAAGGTTCACCGCTAACCACTGTGGGAGCGGGCTTGCCCGCGATAGGGCCCTAAAGGTTAACGCCGATCTGCTACAACCCCAATCAACACCAGCACCACCAACAACACCGGCGCCAGGCTGTAGTTGTTGAACTGACTCAGCCCCTTCACCACCCAAGGCGTCGCATAAATCAACGCCGCACCACTCCCCACCATGCACAGCAGCGCCATGAATGGCACGCGCAAGGCACCGGCAAGGCCGCCCAGGCGTTGTTCGAGCCAACCCTTGATATCGGCGCCGAACAGCACCAGCGCGCAACCTACCAACGCCAGGGCGATTTCCGAGAGGTTGCCGCGGCTCCAGCGCGAAACGGTTGCGAGCAGATCGAGTACTAAATCCATTCAGAGTCCTTAGATCAAGAAATACTGCAGCAGGTCATTGAGGAACAATTGGCCGCGAGCGGTGGCGACCAGTCGTGACGGTTCGACTTGCAAAAGCCCCTTTTGTTCGGCCTCGCGGCGGGCCGTGGCCAGGGTTTCCAGGCTCAGGCCGGTGCGCTGGCTGAACAGCGCAGCGTCGACGCCCTCGGTCAGGCGCAGGGCGTTCATCAGGAACTCGAAGGGCAATTCTTCGGTGGCCAGCGGTTTTTCACCCGCCTTGAAAGCCTTGGCCGGGTTCAGGTAGTCCTTGGGCAGGCGGGTCTTCCAGGTCCGTACGATGCGGCCATCCGGATGGCTCAGCTTGCCGTGGGCACCGGCGCCGATGCCAATGAAGTCACCGAAACTCCAGTAATTGAGGTTATGGCGTGCTGCGCGCCCAGGCTGGGCGTAGGCCGATACTTCGTATTGGGCGTAGCCGTGGCTGGCCAGCAGGGCCTGGCCGGCTTCCTGAATGTCCCAGAGGATATCGTCCTCGGGCAGCAGCGGCGGCTGGTTCCAGAACACCGTGTTGGGCTCCAGCGTCAGCTGGTACCAGGACAGGTGCGTCGGTGCCAGCGCAATGGCCTGGCGCATGTCGCCCAAGGCATCGTCCAGGGACTGATCAGGCAAACCGTGCATCAAGTCCAGGTTGAAGTTGTCGAAGCCGGCCTGGCGCGCCATGTCGGCTGCGCGAACCGCTTCGTTACCCGTATGGATGCGGCCCAGGGCCGTCAGCTTGGCTTCCTGGAAGCTCTGGATGCCGATCGACAGGCGATTGATGCCCAATTGCCGATAGGCCACGAATTTTTCCTGCTCGAAGGTTCCGGGGTTGGCTTCCAGGGTGATTTCGATGTCAGGTGCGAAGGGGATTCGCTGTTGTACGCCGGCCAGCAGGCGGCCAAGGGCTTGCGCGCTGAACAGGCTGGGCGTGCCGCCACCGAAAAAGATCGTACTCAGCTCACGGCCATAGACAGCCGGCAGGTCCTGGTCGAGGTCGGCCAGCAACGCATCGACGTATTCCTGCTCCGGCAGCACGGGGCTGGCGGCATGGGAATTGAAGTCGCAGTAGGGGCACTTGCGCACGCACCAGGGGATGTGGATGTACAGCGACAGGGGCGGAAGCTGCGCGAGGCCCGCCCGAGGAGCTTCGGATGAAAAGCCAGCCTCGCCCAGGTGCAGCGGCTGTGCGGGCGCGTGACCGGTCATGTCAGGCCCAGGCGTTGCCGCAACAAGGCCACGGCGCGGGCGCGGTGGCTGAGTTGGTTCTTCTCGCTCGGGCTCAGTTCGGCGCTGGAGCAATCGCGCTCCGGTACCCAGAACAGCGGGTCGTAGCCAAAGCCATGTTCGCCGCTGGCCTGAGTGAGGATGCGGCCATGCCACAGACCTTCACAGAGGATCGGCAGTGGGTCATCGGCATGTCGGACCAGCGCCAGCACGCAGACGAACTGTGCACCTCTTTGATCTTCTGGCACGCCACTGAGGACGTCGAGCAATTTGGCGTTGTTGGCGGCATCGCCCTGGCCGTCGGCATAACGCGCCGAATAGATGCCCGGCGCGCCACCGAGAAAGTCCACGGCCAGGCCCGAGTCATCGGCCAGCGCCGGCAAGCCGGAAATCCGCGAGGCGTTGCGGGCCTTGAGGATGGCGTTCTCGACGAACGACAAACCGGTTTCTTCAGGCTCCACGTTGCTGAACTCGCCAATGGAGCGCAGATGCACGGATTCGCCAAGCATAGCCTGGAGTTCTTTGAGTTTGCCGGCGTTATGGCTGGCCAACACGATTTGCTTGAAATTCATCATTCGCCTGGAAAGACTTCCTGCTGGAAACTGAAGGTGTTCGGGGTACCGCCCTCAGTCTGGACATTAACTGTGAAGGTAACGGTTTCTTGCAGGTCGACCTTGTACTGCGCCAGGTAATACACCGAGCCTTGTTCGGTGACCTGCTTGAATTTGAGTGACTGGCTGCGCCCGGTCAGGTCCCTGACCATGCCACTGACGGCTGCGGTCTTGGGTTTTCCTTCCTTGAGGATGGCAACGTTCAGCACGCCCTGGTTTTTACTGCGCACCAGGTCGGTCGCCTTGGCGATATCCGGTTGCAGGAAGGTAGATGCAAATGTGCTGTAGTGCACCGTGACGTCACCGAAGACTTCCTTGCGCTCGGCCTTGGCAGGGTCGGCCGCCATGGCTGGAATGGCCAGGCACAGGCTGATCAGAAACAGAGCTATGCGACGCATGTTCGTTCTCCTCGAATTAACAGGGCTACACCGCTACCTGGTGATCCAGCAGGCCAGGGCTACTGACTCGGTAAATACCGATCTCCCCTAAAAGATTAGGCCATAGCTTGCTTGCCCACCCGTGCCGGTGCTCGTGATCGACGGCCAGCCGGTTCAGAACCTGGGCGCGACGCTCACGGCACAACTCCTCGAAGTCCTCGAAGGTGCAGAAGTGAATGTTCGGCGTGTTGTACCAAGTGTACGGCAGGAACTCCGATACGGGCATCCGGCCTTTGCTTGCAAGGTACCAGCGGCAGCGCCAGTGACCGAAGTTGGGGAAGGTGATGATGCACTCGCGGCCGACGCGCAGCATTTCGTCGAGGATCCGGTCCGGATAGTCGACGGCCTGCAGGGCCTGGGTCATGACCACGATATCGAAGCTGTTGCTGGCGAAATTGCCCAGACCCTCGTCCAGGTCCTGCTCGATGACATTGACGCCCTTGGCGACACATTCGGCAATATTGTCCGGGTCGATTTCCAGGCCATAGCCGCTGACCTGCTTGTGGTCGCGCAACCAGGTCAGTAGCTCGCCATTGCCGCAACCGAGGTCGAGTACCCGGCTGCCGGCGGGGATCCAGTCTTGGATGATTTCCAGGTCGGCTCTCATGGAGTCCTCAGAGTGCAATACGGTTCATGTAGCTGCTGAAGGCCTGCAAGTAACGCGGGATCGGAATCAGGAAGGCGTCGTGGCCCTGCGGTGCATCGATCTCGAGGTAGCAGACGTTCTTTTTCGCCGCCATCAGGGCATCGACCAGTTCCCGCGAGCGGGCCGGGGAGAAGCGCCAGTCGGTGGTGAACGACATCACGCAAAAGTCGGCGGTGACGTGGGCAAGGGTCTTGGCCAGGTTATCGTCACAGTTGGCGGCCGGGTCGAAGTAGTCCAGGGCCTTGGTCATCAGCAGGTAGGTGTTGGCGTCGAAACGGCCGGAGAACTCCTCACCCTGATAGCGCAGGTAGCTTTCGACCTGGAATTCGACGCTGTGGAAGTCGTAGTTGAGCTTCTCGCTCTTGAGGCCACGGCCGAATTTCTCGCCCATGGAATCGTCCGACAGGTAGGTGATGTGGCCGACCATGCGCGCCAGCATCAACCCCCGCTTGGGAATCACGCCTTGTTCCTGGAAATAACCGCCATGGAACTCCGGGTCGGAGAGAATCGCCTGACGGGCGACTTCGTTAAAGGCGATGTTCTGCGCCGAGAGCTTGGGCGCCGAAGCGATGGCCAGACAGTGGCGGACCCGGTTCGGGTAGCTGATCGTCCACTGCAGGGCCTGCATGCCGCCCAGGCTGCCGCCTACCACGGCGGCCCACTGGCCGATGCCCAGGTGATCGGCCAGGCGGGCCTGGCTGTGCACCCAGTCTTCGACGGTCAGCACCGGAAACTCGGCGCCGAAAGGTTTGCTGGTGGCCGGATTGATGCTGCTGGGGCCAGTCGAGCCGTTGCAACCGCCGAGGTTGTTCAGGCTGACCACGAAGAACTTTTTGGTATCGATCGGCTTGCCGGGGCCGATGCAGCTGTCCCACCAGCCGGGCTTGCGCTCATCGACACTATGATAGCCAGCGGCATGATGATGGCCGGACAAGGCGTGGCAGATGAGCACGGCGTTGCTGGCGCTGGCGTTGAGCGTGCCGTAGGTTTCGAAAACCAGATCATAGGCCGCGATCGAGCGGCCACAGGCCAGGGCCAGTGGTTCGCTGAAATGTGCCAGTTGCGGTGTGACCAGACCTACTGAATCGGGGGGAAAGACAGTGGACATCGACCCTGCTCTCGCTTAAATGAGGCGTAAGTCTAAAGAGGGTGGGGGCAGGCAGCAAGCAATGTGGTGGGCTCAGGGGCCTATCGCGGGCAAGCCCGCTTCTACAGGTGCAACGCAGTCCTTGCAGGAGCGGGCTTGCCCGCGATGACTATCTGGATAGCCCCGGTAAATCCGGAAGTTTACCGGGCCGCTGTATCCGCACCCGCTTCTGCCGATTCAACTCACCACTGATCAGGCACACCTGGCTCTTGGAAGTCCCAAAAGCATTGGCCAAAAACGCAATCAGGTGCGCATTGGCCTTGCCTTCGACCGGCGGGGCAGTGAGGCGGATCTTCAGGCGATCACCATGAAGGCCGGCGAACTCGTCGCTGCTGGCCTTCGGTTGCAGGTGGCAATCGAGGATCAGGTCCTCGCCGTCCCAGCGGAAATAGCTCATCAGGCCAGCATGCGAAGGATTTCAGGCATGCCGGTCATGGCTGCGAGATTGGTGATGACCAGCATGTCCAGCAGCTTGAGCACCATGAACGCGAGGATCGGCGAGATATCCAGGCCGCCCAGGTTCGGCAGGATGCGCCGGAACGGCACCAGGGCCGGTTCGCAGATCTGGTTGACCAGCTCGGCGCCAGGGTTGTGGCTGCCGGGTGCGACCCAGGAAAGGATCACGCTGATGATCAGGGCATAGAAAAAAATGTTCAGGAACAGTCCGGTGACCCCGATGATCGACCAGATCAGCAGTTGTAGCGGGTTGCCCGTTGTGCCATAGGCCAGTAGCAGGGTCGCGACCATCATCAGCATCTGAATGATGATGGCCAGTAACAGTGAAGACATGTCCAGGCCGAACAGGCTCGGAATGATCCGGCGCAGCGGTTTGAGCAGGGGCTGGGTCGCCCGCACGGCAAACTGGCTGAGCGGGTTGTAGAAGTCCGCGCGTACCAGCTGCAGTACGAAGCGCAGGAGCACGATCAGCAGAAACAGGCTGCCGAGGGTTTGCAGTACATAAATAGCTGCGGTGCTGAGTCCAATCATCTTCGGCTCCTTATTTGCCCAGTTGCTCGGCCATCTCGGCCGACCGGTGTGCAGCAGCGTTCAGCGCTTTCTCTACCAACGCCTCGAAACCATCGGCCTGGAACGACTTGATGGCAGCTTCCGTGGTGCCTGCGGGCGAGGTCACCCGGCGGCGCAGCTCGGCGGCATCGACATCGCTGGAAACGGCCATGTGCGCAGCGCCCAGGGCGGTTTGCAGGGTCAGGCGGGCAGCGGTTTCACGTGGCAGGCCAAGTTTCTCGCCGGCGGCGGTCATGGCCTCGATCAGCAGGAAGAAGTACGCAGGACCGCTGCCGGACACGGCGGTGACGGCATCGAGTTGTTGCTCCTGGTCCAGCCACAGGGCGATGCCGACGGCGGACAGCAGCTGCTCGGCCTGTTGGCGTTGTTCTGGCGACACTTGCTCGGTGGCATACAATCCGCTGACGCCTTGACGCAGCAGCGCCGGGGTATTGGGCATGCAACGCACGATCGGTTGTGCGCCGAGCCAGTTGTTCATGCTCGCGCAGGTAATCCCGGCGGCGATGGAGACCACCAGCTGCTGCGGCTTGAGGCTGGGGCGCAGCGCTTCACAAACGGCTTTCATGGCTTGCGGCTTGACCGCCAGGACCACCACATCAGCGCCATCGATGGCCTGGGCATTGTCGGCGAACAGTTCAATGCCGTGCTCGGCATGAACCTTGGCACGCTGTTCGGCGCCAGGATCGCTGGCACGAATCTGCGATGCTTCCAGGCCTTGGGCGCGCAAGCCACCGATCAGGCTGGCAGCCATGTTTCCGGCACCTATAAAGGCAATGCGAGTCTTGCTCATGAAAAATCCTTATAAAGAAGCGGTAACGGTACGCGGCTAGGGCTGGCCATAGTCACGCGCGCCAAACAGTGCTGTGCCGATCCGGACCCAGGTCGCACCTTGTGCGATTGCCGACTCCAGGTCGTGACTCATGCCCATCGAAAGTGTGTCTAGCGGCAGGTTCAGGCTGTCTTGCAGTGTTCGAACGGTCGCAAAGGCCGCGTCTTGTGCTGCGCGGTCCTCGGTCGGTTCTGGAATCGCCATCAGGCCGCGCAGTTTGAGTCGCGGCAAGCTTGAGATCGCAGCAGCCAGGGCCGGCAGGTCGGCAGCGCTGCAACCGGACTTGCTCGCTTCGCCGCTGACATTGACCTGGATACAGATATTGAGCGGCGGCAGGCCCTCGGGGCGCTGCTCGGACAGGCGTTGGGCAATTTTCAGACGATCCACGGAATGTACCCAGGCGAAATTTTCGGCGATTGCACGCGTCTTGTTCGACTGAATGGGGCCGATGAAGTGCCAAGTCAAGGGCAGGTCGGTCAGCTCAAGCTGCTTGCCCAGGGCTTCCTGAAGGTAGTTTTCGCCAAAGTCACGGATGCCGGCAGCGAATGCTTCGCGCACGGCCGCAGCGGGTTTGGTCTTGCTCACGGCCAGCAGGCCGATGCTCGCCTCATCGCGGCCGGCGGCTCGTGCTGCGGCACTAATTCGGGCACTTACCGTCAAAACGTTGTCTGCTATCGTGGACATTAATGTGCGCCAGCGGGTCTTGGGTCTGCGGCATTCTACCTGCTTGTCTGTATTTGGGGAGACTCATGGACGTTACCGAGCTGCTGGCCTTCGGCGCCAGGCAAGGCGCCTCCGACCTGCACCTTTCGGCAGGGCTGCCGCCGATGATCCGGGTAGACGGTGATATGCGTCGCATCAATCTTCCGGCCCTGGACCACGAACAGGTCCACGAGCTGATTGACGCCATCATGAACGAAAAACAGCGCAAGAACTTCGAAGCCTGTCTGGAGATCGACTTTTCCTTCGAAATCCCGGATGTGGCGCGCTTTCGGGTCAATGCCTTCCATCAGAGTCGGGGCGCCGGTGCCGTGTTTCGAACCATTCCGGCCAAGGTCCTGAGCATGGAGGACCTTGGCATGGGAGATGTGTTTCGCAGGATTGCCGACATGCCCAGGGGGTTGGTGTTGGTCACCGGTCCTACCGGCTCCGGTAAGTCGACGACGTTGGCAGCCATGGTCGATTACCTCAATAACACCAGGCATCGGCATATTCTGACCATCGAAGACCCGATCGAATTTGTTCACGAATCGCGCAAATGCTTGATCAATCAGCGCGAAGTGCACTGCGATACCCTGGGCTTCGGCAATGCACTGCGTTCGGCGCTGCGTGAGGACCCGGATGTCATCCTGGTTGGCGAAATGCGTGACCTGGAAACCATTCGCCTGGCGCTGACAGCGGCAGAAACCGGGCATCTGGTGTTCGGTACGCTACACACCACCTCGGCGTCGAAAACCATCGACCGGGTTGTGGACGTTTTTCCCGCCGAGGAAAAATCCATGGTTCGTTCGATGTTGTCGGAATCCTTGCAGGCGGTGGTTTCCCAGGTGCTCGTCAGGAAGATGGGGGGCGGCCGGGTCGCCGCTCACGAAATCATGCTGGGCACGTCGGCGATTCGAAACCTGATACGCGAAGACAAGGTCGCGCAGATGTATTCCTCGATCCAGACCGGCGGAGCATTGGGCATGCGGACGCTGGATATGAGCCTCAAGGATCTGCTCGCCAAGGGTGTGATTGCGCGTGACAGCGCAATGGAAAAGGCCAGGTCGCCAGAGGGTTTCTGACGCCTGGCCTTTCTGCGCTGGGCGTTCGGCTCGGGGTGGGGCGATCAGCGCTGGCTCAGGCGCAGGGTTTTCTCTTCGGTCGGCAGCACGCGTTTGGCAACCACGTAGTGGCTCTTCCAGTACGGCTTGTTCAGGGTGTCGATGGTCACCGACTTGCCCCGACGCGGTGCATGGATGAAGCGATCATTGCCCAGGTAAATAGCCACATGATTGACGCGGCGGCTCTTGATGTTGAAAAACAGCAGGTCGCCTGGCTTGAGGTCCTTGCGATCGACCTTCAGGCCGTGGCCGCTGGCCATGGCATTGGAGGTGCGCGGAAGGTCCACTTCGTCGATGTTGTGGAAGGCGTATTTCACCAGCCCACTGCAGTCGAAGCCCTTGCTTGGGCTGCTGCCGCCCCAACGATAGGGGGTGCCGAGCACGTTCACGGCGCGGCTCAGTACGTTGCTGCTCTGTTTGGCCGACATCTGTGCGACAGTGCCGGGGGCAGTGGCGCGCGGGGCATTCTTGACCGCGGTGCTGGTGCTCTTTTTATAGGTGTACGCAGCATTGGTTTTTGCGGTGTAGCCGCTGAAGCCGGTGGGTAAGCGTTGCTCACGATTAGTGGCGTGGGCGGCCAGGGGCAATAATAGGCAAATAGTTAGCCATGTCTTGAAAAATGGACGCATTAGGCAGGGCTCATGTTGGTTGGCGCGAAACTTTATATCAGCTTTGTGGTCACTTTTTGTTCCGTCTGTCGTTTCGAATGGGTGGCGAAAAGTGATCAAGGTGCCTGTATCAGGGGCCGATTCAGCGTGCAAGTCAGGCAGGACAAGCGTTTGCGCGGATCGAAGGCTCCGAGGACCACACGTCGGCTCGCCACACAAAAGTCACATATTTCTTTAGAAAATTTCTCTATAAACCGCAGGGGCTGGAAATGAACGGTTATCAACAGGACGTCAGATTGCAGGACACGCACAGCAAGGTCATAGGGTATTTGCTATGGATTTTTGGCTTTACCGGCGCTCACCGCTTCTACTATGGCAGGCCGGTGACCGGGACCCTCTGGTTCTTCACCCTGGGCCTGCTCGGCATTGGCTGGCTGATCGACTTGTTCCTGATTCCGGCGATGGATCGTGAAGCGGACCTGCGTTTTAACGCAGGGCCAACCGATTACAACGTGGCCTGGATTCTGCTGACCTTCCTGGGGCTTTTCGGCGTGCACCGGATGTACCAGGGCAAGTGGATCAGCGGGATCATCTACCTGCTGACGGGCGGGTTGTTTCTGGTGGGGGTTTTGTATGACTTCTGGACGCTCAATGATCAGGTGTCATTGAAGAACGCCCAGCGTCGTTGATGTTGCAAGCGCTTGCGCGCTCGATCGCTGGCAAGCCAGCTCCCACGGGGTTCGGCGTTGTGGGAGCTGGCTTGCCAGCGATTAAGGCCCGAAGGGCCTTCAGCTGGTATGACTGATATGTCCATCCACCAAGGTATAACGCACCGCCCCCGGCAACGTATGCCCGAGGAACGGACAGTTCTCACCCTTGGACAGCCACTGCTCACCGGCAACCGTCGAAACCGCCGGGTCGAACAGCACCAGGTCGGCAGCAGCACCCACTTTCAATTGGCCGGCAGGCAAGCGCAGGGCGGCAGCCGGACCGCTGCTCAGGCGCGCCAGCAGGGTTGGCAGGTCGAGCAGGCCGTCTTCCACGAGGGTCAAAGCCAGCGGCAGGAGCAGCTCGACACTGCTGATGCCAGGCTCCGTGGCGCCAAACGGGGCAAGCTTGGCATCGCGCTCGTGCGGCTGGTGATGGCTGGCGATCGCCTGGACCACGCCTGATTTCACCGCTGCGCGCAGCCCTTCGCGGTCTGCGTGGGTGCGCAGGGGCGGCTGGACGTGATAGAGGCTGGAGAAGCCGGTCAGGGCTTCGTCGGTGAGGATCAACTGGTACAGCGCCACATCGGCGGTAACCGGCAAGCCACGGGCCTGGGCCTGTTCGATCAATTGAACGCCGCGGAAACTGGTCAGCTGGCTGAAGTGCGCGCGCACCCCGCTCTGCTCGACCAGCAACAGATCGCGGGCCAGGGCCACGGTTTCAGCGGTCTCGGGGATACCCGGCAGGCCGAGGAAACTTGCGGTGGGGCCTTCATGGGCCAGGCCACCCTGGGCTAGGTCGCGGTCCTGGGAGTGGAATATCACGGTCAGGTCGAAGGTTGCGGCGTACTCCAGGGCCCGGCACAGGGTGCGGGTGTTCTGGAAGCTGTTCAGGCCATTGCCGAAGGCGACGCAGCCGGCGTCACGAAGGGCGACCAGTTCGGCCAGCTGTTCGCCTTCCAGGCCCTTGCTCAGGGCGCCGATCGGGAACACTTTGCAGTGACCGGCCTCGCGGGCGCGGTCGAGTATCAGTTCGGCCACGGCGGAGGTGTCCAGCACCGGCCTGGTCCGTGGTGGGCAGCACAGGCTGGTGACGCCACCGGCGGCGGCCGCGCGGGTTTCACTGGCGATGGTGCCCTTGCGGCTGTAGCCGGGTTCGCGCAGCGCGGCGCTCAGGTCGACCAGGCCGGGTGCAGCCACCAGCCCGTGGGCTTCGAGGGTCTGGCTAGGGCTGAAACCGGCCGGTGCGGCGCCGATGGCGACGATCTTGCCTTCGCTGACATGCAGGTCGCTGATTTTGTCCAGGCCGCTGGCGGGGTCGATGACGCGGGCGCCGAGAATGCTGAGACTCACTGGGCGTTCTCCTGCTCGAATTGACGTTGCGCGGTCTGGCCGCTCATGGCCATGGACAGTACGGCCATGCGGACCGCGATGCCATAGGTAACCTGGTTGAGAATGACCGAGTGGGCGCCGTCGGCCACTGCCGACTCGATTTCGACGCCACGGTTGATCGGCCCCGGATGCATGACGATGGCGTCGGGCTTGGCCCCGGCCAGGCGCGCGGTGGTCAGGCCGAACAGGCGGTAGAACTCACCCTCGCTCGGCAGCAGGCCACCCTGCATGCGTTCACGCTGCAGGCGCAGCATGATGACCACGTCGACATCCTTCAGGCCTTGTTCCAGGTCGGTGTAGACCTTGACCCCATATTGCTCGATACCGATCGGCAGCAGGGTTTTCGGGGCGATCACGCGGATATCCGGGCAGCCAAGGGTCTTGAGTGCCAGCATGTTCGAGCGTGCCACCCGCGAGTGCAGGATATCGCCGACGATCGCCACCGAAAGGTTCTCGAAGCTGCCTTTGTGCCGGCGAATGGTCAGCATGTCGAGCATGCCCTGGGTCGGGTGTGCATGGCGGCCGTCGCCGCCGTTGATGATCGCCACCTCCGGGCACACGTGCTCGGCGATGAAGTGCGCCGCGCCTGAATCGCCGTGACGTACCACAAACATGTCCGCCGCCATGGCTTCAAGGTTGCGCAAGGTGTCGAAGAGGGTTTCACCCTTGCTCGTCGAGGAGGTCGAAACGTTCAGGGTGATCACATCGGCCGACAGCCGTTGGGCGGCCAGTTCGAAAGTGGTTCGAGTGCGGGTGGAGTTCTCGAAGAACACATTGCAGACGGTCTTGCCGCGCAGCAACGGGACTTTTTTCACCGCCCGGGCGCCGACTTCGAGGAACGAGTCTGCGGTGTCGAGGATTTCGGTGAGCAGCTCGCGGGGCAAACCGTCGAGCGAGAGAAAGTGGCGCAGCTGGCCCTGATCATTGAGCTGCAGCGGGCGCTTGGCGTCGATAGGCGTCATCGCAATGGACTCTTAAAGGGCGAGGTCTTGGATTTCAAGTTGGAACGGCGCGGGGCCGGACAATTTTACCCGCTGGTTGGCTGGCAGTGACAGCATGGCGCCGACGACATTTGGCCGGATCGGCAGTTCGCCCGCGTCCAGGTCCAGCAGGCAGACCAGCGTGACGCTGGCCGGGCGGCCGTAATCGAACAGTTCGTTGAGCGCTGCGCGAATGGTCCGGCCGCTCATCAGCACATCGTCGACCAGGACCAGATGCTGGCCTTCGATCTCGAAGGGCAGCTCAGAAGGGCGGACCTGAGGGTGCAAGCCATTCTGGCTGAAATCATCACGGTAGAAGGAGACATCCAGCGTACCCAGCGGCGAGTCGCTGCCGAGCGCTTCAAGCAGGGCCTGGGCAACCCATACGCCGCCGGTCCGGATACCGATATAGCGTGGCTCGGTGATGCTGCGACGGGCCAGATAGGCGTTGAGGTCAGTGGCCATCTGACTGATCAGGTCAGCGGGATTGGGTAGGCTCATGCTAGCTCCTCGGAAGGCCGGGCGCCGAATCACGCCCGGTTTGAAAATCGTATGTCAGGAAGTGAACTGCCCGGCATTGGCTTCCAGCCAGCCCTGCAGCAGCAGCGCCGCGGCGATGGCATCGACGGGGTTGTCGCGGTAGCTGCCGCGCTGGCCGCCACGGTTCATGCGCTCACCCTTGGCTTCAAAGGTGGTCAGGCGCTCGTCGTGGGTATGGACGGAGATGTTGTAACGGCCATTGAGGCGCCGGGCGAATTTCTCTGCGCGGGCGCTCATCTCGCTGGGAGTGCCGTCCATGTTCAAGGGCAGGCCGACCACGATGGCATCGGGTTGCCATTCCTTGATCAGCGCCTCGACCTGGTTCCAGTCGGGCACGCCGTTCTGGGCCTTGAGCGTGCAAAGCTCGCGGGCCTGCCCGGTAATGACCTGGCCAACTGCCACGCCGATTTGTTTGGTGCCGTAATCGAAACCCAGTAATAACCGCAACTCTGCCATCAAGCGTGACCCGCCTGGCTGGTGAGAAGGCTCAGCTGGATGCCCAATCGCTTGGCAGCCGCATCAAGGCGCTGGTCGCTGGCCATATCGAAGATGATCTCGGGGGCGAACGGGCAAGTGAGCCAGGCGTTGTCGGCCAGCTCGGCTTCCAGTTGCCCGGCTTCCCATCCAGCGTAGCCGAGGGTGATCAGGCTTTTCTCGGGGCCGACGCCATCGGCGATGGCGAACAGTACGTCTTGCGAGGTCGACAGCGACAAGCCACCCAGATCGATGGTGGCTTGAAAGGTCTGGCCGCTGGAGTGCAGGACGAAGCCGCGATCGGTCTGCACCGGGCCGCCGATGTAGATCGGTACATCCAGGCAGCGCGCGGGAGGCTCGATATCTGGCCGCAGTTGCTCAAGGATATCCGCCAGGTTCAGCTCCTGGGGGCGATTGACCACCAGCCCCATGGCGCCATTGGCAGTGTGCTCGACGATGTAGGTCAAGGTTTGCGCAAAATGCGGATCAGCCATGTGCGGCATGGCTATCAGGAATTGATGCTTGAGGTAGCTTGGGCTGACGTTCTTCATGCTTACTAGTGTGGCTTCGGGCAGGCAGCCTGACAAGCGAGGAAATAGCTGATTTATTTCTCTCAATTGCTCGAAAGCCGGTCCCCGCGCGCAAAGCGCCAGGTCCGAATGATTTCCAGGCGATCGATATCGGCCAGATCGCCGGTAAAGGGCGCGAAGGGCGCTGCCAGCCGTACGATACGTTGGGCGGCCTGGTCCAGCAGCGGTTGCCCGGAAGATTCCAGCACCAGTACTTCGTACAAGGAACCATCGCGGTTGATCGAGACCATCAGGCGCAGGCTGCCGTAGATTTGCTGGCGGCGGGCTTCGTCGGGGTAGTTGAGGTTGCCGATGCGTTCGACTTTCTTGCGCCATTCGTCCTTGTACCAGGCGCCCTTGTCGCGCATGGTCGAGGCTGCACTCAGGCGGTGAATGCGCGGGCGCTTGGCGTAAAGCTGTTGTTCATTGGACAGCTCGGCTTCAAGGCTGGCAATTTCGCTGGAGAGCTGCGAGCTGTCGAAGTCCGGCGTTACAGCCTTGGGCTTCTCAACCGGCTTGACGTCCTGCCTGGGCCTGGTTTCGACTTTCTGCGGCTTCGGCGTTTTGGTGGCGACCGCAGCCTTGGGTTTCTGCGGTTGCACTTCAGGTTCAGGCCTGGCGGCAGGGGGAGGCGTCACCTTGTTGATCTTGCTGTCCTGAAAAGGCGCCACTTCCGTGGTTTTCGGCAGGGCCTTCTTGTCCAGGGTGCCGCTGCCTTGCTGGTTTTCCTGGGCCAGGAAGTCCGCCTTCTTCGGCGCGGTTTCGCTCTTGAAGGTCGCCAGGGTGATTTCCAGGGTCTTGCTGATTTCCTTGGGCGTGTGCAAGGAGAAGCTCACACCCAGGATCAGCGCCAGGTGCAGCAAGGCGGCGATGAACAGGGCAAAACCGAGCCGATCCGCCGGGCGCACGCCAGCGTGGGAGAGTTCGGGAGGAAGGTCGGCAGAAAGAGTCATTGAATATCCAGCAGCCATGCAGCCAGGGAAAGCCGGCAGCGCACACGCCCCAGTTGAAAAGGGCGTGCATGATAGCGCACTGCGCGGTCTTTCCCTGTGTCGTGCGTCAGCGGGCCTTGAGCTTGCGATCAATGGCATCCATCAGCTGCACGCCGATTCGGGTGCCGAAGGCATTGTCGATCTCGCGTATGCAGGTCGGGCTGGTGACATTGATTTCGGTCAAATGCTCGCCAATCACGTCCAGGCCGACGAACAGCAAGCCTTTTTCACGCAGCGCCGGGCCGACTTGCTCGGCGATCCAGCGATCGCGGTCGGTGAGTGGGCGTGCTTCGCCGCGGCCACCGGCTGCCAGGTTGCCGCGGGTCTCTCCGGCCGCCGGAATGCGCGCCAGGCAATAAGGCACCGGCTCGCCATCAATCATCAGGATGCGCTTGTCGCCATCCTTGATCGCCGGCAGGTAGCCCTGGGCCATGATCTGTTGGGTGCCATGGGCGGTGAGCGTCTCGAGAATCACTGAAAGGTTCGGATCGCCCGGGCGATGACGAAAGATCGATGCCCCGCCCATGCCGTTCAGCGGCTTGAGGATCACATCGCCTTGCTGGGCGGCGAATTCGCGCAGGATGTCTGCGCGACGGCTGACCACGGTCGGCGGGGTGCACTGCGGGAACAGGGTGGCGAACAGCTTTTCATTGCAGTCGCGCAGGCTCTGCGGCCGGTTGACCACCAGCGCGCCTGCGGCCTCGGCCTGCTCGAGCAGGTAAGTGGCGTAGACGAATTCCAGATCGAAGGGTGGATCCTTGCGCATCAGGATCACGTCCAGGTCGCCCAGGGCGGCGTCGCTTTCGGCTTCCAGCTCGAACCAGTACTCCGGATCGGCGAAGACTTTCAGTGGGCGCATCCGCGCGCGTGCCTGGCCGGCGCTTTGGTAAAGATCCTGCATTTCCATGTAGAACAGCGACCAGCCGCGCTCCTGGGCGGCGAGCAACATGGCAAGCGAGCTATCCTTCTTGTAGGAGATGCGCGCAATGGGGTCCATGACAATCCCGAGGCGAACGCTCATGGGGTAATTCCTCTCGTTGGCAAGGCCACAGTGGCAAGAACAAAAAGTGACTCGAATAAAAGTGGCGTCAGGGTGGCGCTCGGCTGGCTTGCGGTCAAGGAAAAACCGCAAGCCCCGCTTGGGCCGCCGGATGCGCTGCAGGCGTTGATTCCGGGTTGATGGAATGCACCGGGAGAGTGTGCTAAAAAGGCTCGGCAAGCACTCTGCGCACACGTTTTGATGCAACCGCAAACCTGGCCAGTCGGGGTGTTCCCGTTGGTCGAACGCGACCCCGGCCTATCGCGGGCAAGCCCCGCTCCTCAGGCGATGGTAGATCAATCATGGAACAGCATTCCACAGCCTTGAAGGTGATGGTGATCGACGACTCGAAGACGATTCGCCGCACTGCGCAGATGCTGTTGAAAAACGTCGGGTGTGAGGTCATCACGGCCATCGATGGTTTCGATGCCCTGGCCAAGATCGCCGATAATCACCCTGGAATCATTTTTGTCGACATCATGATGCCGCGGCTCGATGGTTATCAGACCTGCGCCTTGATCAAGAACAACAGTGCCTTCAAGGCGACCCCGGTGATCATGCTGTCTTCGCGCGATGGTTTGTTCGACAAGGCCAAGGGCCGAATAGTGGGCTCTGATCAGTTTTTGACCAAGCCTTTCAGCAAGGAAGAACTGCTTGGCGCAATCAAGGCCCATGTGCCAGGGTTCGTCGCAGAAGAACAACACGCACCTTGACGTATGGCGACCAGGTCGCCGCGTCTTTTCCGTATGGGGAACAGCATGGCTCGAATTCTGATCGTCGATGATTCGCCGACTGAAATGTACAAATTGACTGCAATGCTCGAGAAACACGGGCATCAGGTCCTCAAGGCCGAGAACGGTGCCGATGGCGTGGCTCTGGCCAGGCAGGAAAAGCCCGATGCGGTGCTGATGGATATCGTCATGCCTGGCCTCAATGGCTTCCAGGCCACTCGCCAATTGACCAAGGACCCGCAGACCAGCTCGATCCCGGTGATCATCATCACCACCAAAGACCAGGAAACCGACAAGGTCTGGGGAACGCGCCAGGGTGCCAAGGGTTATCTGACCAAACCGGTCGAGGAAGAGACCCTGGTCACGACCCTCAATGCAGTGCTGGCAGGCTGACGGCGCTGCCGATGGGGCCTTCGCAGACTGCCTTCGAGCTGCTGCTGGACATCGACCGACGCTGCCGTTTGCTGGCGGCGGACCTGCCTTCGCAGGAATCGCGCCTGGAAACCTGGAGCGGCATCGGTTTTCGCATCGCCGACCATTGGTATGTGGCGCCCATGGGTGAAGTTGCCGAAGTGTTGCATGAGCCACGCTTGAGCTCTATTCCCGGGGTCAAGCCTTGGGTGATGGGCGTGGCCAATCTGCGTGGGCGATTGTTGCCGGTCATGGACCTGTGCGGTTTTTTTGGCCATGAGTTATCGGTGTTGCGCAAGCAGCGACGCGTTCTGGTGGTCGATCATGGCGAAATCTTCGCCGGCCTGATGGTTGATGAAGTCCTCGGCCTGCAGCACTTTGCGCTGCACGGCCTGGACCTCTCGCCGCCAGCTACGGTACAGGCAGGCATGGCACCCTTCGTTCAAGGGCATTTTCAGCGGGACCGGACCTGGGGCGTATTCAGTCTGTTCGCCCTGGTGCAGGCGCCGGGGTTCCTCGATGTGGCAAGCTAAGAGTCGTGAGAAAGGTAATGATCAAGGCAAAGACCGGCACACCGTGGCAAGGCTCGCGCAGTAGCATGCAGATCGCAGGGTTGTTCATCGCCCTGATCATTTCCATCATTCTGCTGTTCGCCAATTTTGCCTGGCTCAACACCCAGTCCAACTACGACAAGCAATACATCGGCCATGCCGGTGAACTGCGCGTGCTGTCACAGCGCATTGCCAAGAATGCCACGGAGGCGGCGGCCGGCAAGGCCCAGGCATTCAAGCTACTGAGCGATGCGCGAAACGATTTCGAGCAACGCTGGGGCTACCTGAAAAAAGGTGACCCGAGCACTGGCCTGCCGCCTGCCCCGGAGCCGGTACGCGAGGAAATGCGCGCCGTTCAGCGCGACTGGGAAAGCCTGCGCAAGAACACCGACGTGATTCTGGCAAGCGAACAGACCGTATTGTCGCTGCATCAGGTCGCTGCAACGCTGGCCGAAACCGTGCCGCAGCTGCAGATAGAATACGAGAAAGTGGTCGAAATCCTGCTGCAACGGGGCGCACCGGCAGCCCAAGTGGTGGTGGCACAACGCCAGGCGCTGTTGGCCGAACGCATCCTGGGCTCGGTGAATACCGTTCTGTCAGGGGATGAAACAGCCGTCCAGGCTGCTGATGCCTTCGGTCGCGACGCAGCCCGGTTCGGCCAGGTACTCGATGGCATGCTGGGCGGGAATCCGGCGATCAAGGTCACGCAGGTTCAGGACCCTGACGCCAGGGCGCGCCTGGCTGAGATTGCCGAACTGTTCCAGTTTGTCTCGGGTTCCGTGGACGAAATCCTCGAGACCTCGCCGGAGCTGTTCCAGGTTCGCGAATCGGCCAGCAACATTTTCAGCCTCTCGCAGACCCTGCTCGACGAAGCCTCGCACCTGGCCAACAGTTTCGAGAACCTCGCCAGCGGGCGCTCACTGGACACCATCAGTGGTTATATCCTCGGCTTGGTGGCGCTGGCGTCGATCATCATGATCGGCCTGGTCATGGTCCGCGAGACCCATCGGCAGTTGCGTGAAACCGCCCAGAAGAACGAACGCAACCAGCACGCGATCATGCGTTTGCTCGATGAGATCGGGGAGCTTGCCGATGGTGACCTGACGGTGACGGCCTCGGTTACCGAGGATTTCACCGGTGCTATCGCCGATTCGATCAATTATTCCATCGACCAGTTGCGCGACCTGGTGGCGACCATCAACCTCAGCGCCGAAGAAGTGGCCGCTGCAGTACAGGATACCGAAGCGACGGCCAGGCAACTGGAGCGCGCATCGGAGCATCAGGCTCAGCAAATCAGCGAAGCGTCGATGGCTATCAGCGACATGGCTCAATCGATCGACCGGGTTTCGGCCAATGCCTATGAGTCGGCCAAGGTTGCCGAGCGCTCGGTCACCATCGCCAACAAAGGCAATGAAGTGGTGCACAACACCATTCACGGCATGGACAACATTCGCGAGCAGATTCAGGATACCGCCAAGCGGATCAAGCGCCTGGGCGAGTCCTCTCAGGAAATCGGCGATATCATCAGCCTGATCGACGATATTGCCGACCAGACCAACATCCTGGCCCTCAACGCGGCTATTCAGGCATCCATGGCCGGGGAGGCCGGGCGAGGCTTTGCGGTGGTCGCTGACGAAGTTCAACGCCTGGCAGAACGCTCTTCTTCGGCAACGCGGCAAATCGAAACCCTGGTGCGGGCGATCCAGGCCGATACCAATGAGGCGGTGATTTCCATGGAACAGACCACCGCCGAAGTCGTTCGCGGTGCGCGCCTGGCCCAGGATGCCGGTGTCGCACTGGAAGAAATCGAGGGCGTCTCGCAGAACCTGGCCGAGCTCATTCAGCGCATCTCCAATGCCGCACAGCAGCAAACCTCCTCGGCGGGACAGATCTCTCATACCATGACAGTGATCCAGCAGATCACTACGCAGACCTCGTCCGGTTCGACGGCAACGGCGGAAAGCATTGGCAACCTGGCACAAATGGCCAGCGAAATGCGCCGTTCGGTGTCCGGTTTCACCTTGCCACAGGCTCAGGACGCGCGCTGATCGGCGCGCGGTGGGAGCAGGTATGAATCATTACTGGAGTCGTTATGGCTGATCGGCACGACTATGTCGCCCTGGAGTGGGTCAAAGGCGAGATTGCCGAAACGCTGAAACTGGCCCGCCAGGGGCTGGAAGCCTATGCCGCTGACGCTCAGGCTCCAGACGGGATCGGGCAGTGCCTCGATTTCCTGCATCAAGTCCATGGCAGCCTGCAGATCGTCGAGTTCTATGGTGCGGCCCTGCTTGCCGAGGAAATGGAAAAGCTGGCTCAGGCGCTGAGTCATGGCAAGGTGTCACGGCAGGCTGAAGCGATGAGATGGCTGCTCAAGGCCATGGTGCAACTGCCTGACTACCTGGAGCAGGTACAGAGCGCCCGACGCGACTTGCCGCTGGTAGTGCTGCCTTTGCTCAATGAGTTGCGTAGTGCCCGGGGCGAAATACCGCTTTCGCAGGCCAGCCTTTTCAGTCTGACGATGCTGACCCCGTCGGATTCAGGTGCCAGTCAACTCGCTGAAATGGGGCCGCCGCCATTACTGGTCCAACCCACGGTCGTCGATGATGAGCATGCTCGTTTGCAGGGGCCTGACCGTGATGCGATGCGTTCGGTGCTGGCCGCCCTCTGCGAGGAGCTGGTCAGGGTCAAGGAGCACCTGGACCTGTTCGTACGCAGTGACCGTCAACACACCGGCGAGCTGGTCAATCTGCTGCCGCCGCTACGACAAATCGCCGATACCCTGGCGGTGCTGGGCTTCGGCCAGCCGCGCAAGGTCATCATCGATCAGCTGGCGGTGGTTCAGGGCCTGGCCCAGGGGCACCGCGAGCCCAGCGATTCGGTATTGATGGATGTTGCCGGTGCCTTGCTCTATGTCGAGGCGACGCTGGCGGGCATGGTGGGGCTTAGCGAGCAGGCCAGTCGGGAGCAAAGCCAGCTGCCGACCACCGATATGACCTTGATATATCAGTTGGTTATCAAGGAGGCGCGCTTTGGCCTGCAGCAAGCCAAGGATTTGATTGTCGACTACATCGATTCGGGCTGGGATCGACAGCGCCTGTTGCCGCTGCCGGAACTGCTCACGCAGATTCGCGGCGCACTGGCGATGATTCCACTGCATCGTGCAGCCGCACTCTTGCGAACCTGCAATGACTATATCCAGGCTCACCTGCTGACCGGCAAGGGGCGGCCGGCAGGGGCCGAGCTCGAAAGCCTGGCCGATGCGATCACCGGCATCGAATATTATCTGGAGCGCTTGAGCGACGATCCTGAGTCATCGGGCGAGCAGGTTCTCGATGTCGCCGAGCAGGGGCTGGCCGACCTGGGCTATGAGCCCGTCGAGCTTGAGATCCCCATTCAACGTCAGCGTGATGACGTCGACCTGCTGGCGGCGCGCGCTCACGCTCTGGCCAAGGGTGAGCCGCTTGCACCAGCGGCGCTGGCCCAGGCGCCAGCAGCCAAGGGCGCGATCGATCCGCAACTCCTGGAAATTTTCCGCAACGAGGCGCTTGGCCATCTGGCCAGCCTAGACCGCTACCTGCATGTGACACCAGCGCAGTTGCCGTTGATGGTCAGCGACCCTTTGCAGCGTGCCTTGCACACGCTCAAGGGCAGCGCCTACATGGCCGGCGTGCTGCCGATTGCCGAGCTGGCCACGGCGCTCGACAGGCTGGCAAGAGAGTTCAAGGCCCATATGATCGCTTTCGAAAGCGAAGAGATCTCATTGCTGCAAGCGGCCGAGCTCCTGCTGCGCCAGGGCCTTGGCCAACTGTCCAGCGACCCGTTGACCCCCATCGACGGCGCGTCGGCGCTGATCGAGCGGATCGAGCAAAGAGTAGCCTCACGCCTCGACGCCCTCTTGAATGCACCGAGCAGCAGCCTGCGCCTCAAGCGTGATCCGCAATTGATCGCCGGATTTCTTGCCCAAGGCATGGATATCCTGCTCGATGCCGACTCATTACTGCGCCGCTGGCAGCAGCATCCGGGCGAGCGTCAGGAATTGACAGCCCTGCTCGACGAGTTGACTACCCTGGGCGAGGCTGCTCATCTGGCCGACCTGGCCCAGGTCGATGAGTTGTGCGAGGGATTGCTGGACCTTTACGGTGCGGTGGAAGAAAGCAGCCTGGCCGTCAGCGAGCGCTTCTTCCATGAAGCCGAAAGTGCCCACGAAGCCTTGATCGACATGCTTGATCAACTGGCGGCGGGCCAGGAAGTCGATGCCCGGCCCGATCGGGTCAATGCCTTGCGCGATCTGCTTGAAGAGGGCTTGCATCCTTCGGCCACCGGCCTGATTCAGCGCAACGGCGAGCAGGCCGTGACGATTACCGAACTGTCCACGGCCACTGCCGGCCTTGCTGGCGGCGATGTGTCGAGCGCCGAAATCAACGACGAGATTGTTTCGATCTTCCTCGAAGAGGCCGTGGATATTCTTGAAAACGCAGGCCAGGCCCTGCAGCGCTGGTTGCTGGACCCGGATAACGCGGTGCCGCTGTCTGCATTGCAGCGAGACCTGCACACGCTCAAGGGCGGTGCGCGAATGGCTGAAATCGGCCCGGTCGGTGATCTTGGTCATGAACTGGAGAGCCTCTACGAGGGCCTTGTCGACCGGCGCTATAGTCATTCGGGCGAACTGGCCCACTTGCTGCGGAACAGCCACGACCGATTGGCGCAGATGCTTGATCAACTGCAGAACCGCCAGCCATTGAGCGAGCCGGCCGCGTTGATCGAGGCGATCCGGGCATTTCGCCAGGGGGACAACCAGTCGCCACCTGCGCAGGCCAGGCCACCGGCGTCGGGCGCAGGGCCGGCAGCGAGCGAAAGTGGTGGGTCGTCGAGTGACAATGAATTGCTGGATATCTTCCTCGAGGAAGGTTTCGAGATAGTCGAAAGCGCCGGTGCTGCGTTGCTGCGCTGGCAGGCCGAGCCGCGTAACAGCCTGGAAGTGGAAAACCTGCTGCGTGACCTGCACACCCTCAAGGGCGGGGCGCGGATGGTCGAAATCGCCCCCATCGGCGATCTCGCCCACGAGTTGGAGTTTCTTTACGAAAGCCTTTCGGCCGGGCGCTTGCAGCCCAGCGCGGAGCTGTTCAGCTTGCTGCAGAATTGCCATGACCGGCTGGCCCATATGCTCGATGCGGTGCGCCTGCGTCAGCCGGTGATTGCCGCCACGGCGTTGATCGACTGTATCCGCAGCTTCAGCAGCCCGGCCGCGTCAGAAGCGCAACCCCTGGCCGAGCCTGCGCCTGCCGCGCAGGACAGCGCCGCGGCGCCGGAGCGAGGGCAGACGGACATCGTCAAGGTCGCGGCCGACTTGCTCGACGACCTGGGTAACCTGGCGGGAGAGACCTCGATCTTCCGGGGGCGGATCGAGCAGCAGGTCAATGATGCGCAGGTTGTCTTGAACGAGATGGAAACCACCATCGAACGGATGCGCGATCAATTGCGCCGGCTCGACACCGAGACCCAGGGGCGGATTCTCAGTCACCAGCGGGTCGATGCCGAGCGTCTGGGTTATGAAGAATTCGACCCCTTGGAAATGGACCGCCACTCGCAGCTGCAGCAACTCTCGCGGGCCCTGTTCGAGTCAGCCTCCGATCTGCTTGACCTGAAGGAAACCCTGGCCGCACGCAGCCAGGAAGCCCAGGCCTTGCTGGCGCAGCAGGCACGGGTCAACACGCAACTGCAGGAAGGCCTGATGCGTACGCGCATGGTGCCCTTCGGGCGTCTGGTGCCGCGCCTGCAGCGTATCGTCCGGCAGGTGTCCAGCGAGTTGGGCAAGCAGGTCGAGTTCGTGGTCGGCAACGTCGAAGGCGAGATCGATCGCAGCGTTCTCGAGCGCATGATCGCTCCGCTCGAACACATGCTGCGTAACGCCGTCGATCATGGGCTGGAGTCGAGCGAGGTGCGTCTGGCCGCTGGCAAGCCGGAGCAGGGCCTGATAACCCTGAACCTGCTGCATGAGGGCGCCGACATTGTCGTCGAAATGACCGATGACGGTGCCGGTGTGCCGCTGCAGGCCGTTCGGCGCAAGGCGATCGAGCGGGGTTTGCTCGACCCCTCGGTTGAAATCAGCGACTACGACGTGATGCAGTTCATCCTCCAGCCGGGTTTTTCCACGGCGCCGAAGATAACGCAGATATCCGGCCGCGGCGTGGGCATGGACGTCGTCGCCGAGGAGGTCAAGCAACTGGGTGGCTCGATGGTCATCGACTCGGTCCCGGGCAAGGGTGCACGCTTCCTGATTCGTCTGCCGTTCACCGTCTCGGTCAACCGCGCCTTGATGGTGCAGTGCAGTGAAGAGCAATACGCCATTCCCTTGAACACCATCGAAGGCATCGTCAGGGTGCTGCCGGCCGAACTCGAGGGGTACTACCAGCTCGATCCCCCGCGCTATGAGTACGCCGGCAACAGCTATGAACTGCGGTACCTGGGAGAGTTGTTGCAAGGCACCCGCCAACCCGGATTGCTCGGCCAGAGCTTGCCGCTGCCAGTGCTGCTGGTGCATTCCCATGACCAACAGTTTGCGGTCCAGGTCGATGCGGTAGCTGGCTCGCGCGAGATCGTGGTCAAAAGCCTGGGGCCGCAATTCGCCGCCGTGCAGGGGCTCTCCGGCGCAACCATCCTGGGCGATGGGGGCGTCGTGCTGATTCTCGATCTGCTCGCCCAGATTCGTGTGCATCAGGCCCGGCATGGTGCACAGGTCTTGTCGCGCGGTGAATCTGTGCCGACACGTGTTGCCGATCTCGAACAGCCAAGGCCTTTGCTGGTACTGGTGGTCGACGACTCGGTAACGGTGCGCAAGGTGACCAGCCGGCTGCTCGAACGCCATGGCATGAACGTACTGACTGCAAAGGATGGTGTCGATGCCATGGCCTTGCTGCAGGAACACATCCCGGACATCCTGCTGCTGGACATCGAGATGCCGCGCATGGACGGCTTTGAAGTGGCGGCGCAGGTGCGTCGCGATGCTCGGCTGAAGGACTTGCCGATTATCATGATCACCTCGCGTACCGGACAGAAACACCGGGACCGGGCCATGGCCGTCGGTGTCAACGACTACCTGGGCAAACCCTACCAGGAGTCGGTGCTGCTCGAGAGCATCGCCCAGTGGAGCAGAAGCCATGCTTGATCATCTGTCGGGGGCAACGCGCAGCAGTTTGACCGGGTTGCTGTTGCCACTTGCCGACCGCTGTCTGCTGTTGCCGAACGTTGCCGTCGCCGAGCTGATCGGCTACCAGGCCGCCACGGCGGGGCCGTCCGAACACGCCTGGTGTCTTGGATGGATCAGCTGGCGCAACCAGCAGGTGCCCCTGATCAGCTTCGAGGCAACCTGTACGGGGCAGGCGGTGATCGGCGAGCGGGCGCGCATCGTCGTGCTCAACGCCTTGGGCGGGAGCCCGCTGCGCTTCATCGCCTTGTTGCTCCAGGGTATTCCTCGCTCGTGCAAGCTCGATAGCCAATTGAACTATGTAGATGTGCCGCTGCAACCGCTGGAGCGGGCAGCCGTGCAAGTCGGCGAGCAGGTGGCCAGGGTGCCGGATCTGGTTGCCCTGGAGCAGTTGCTGGTGGAAGCGGGGCTGGCTTGAACCTCGTTCCCACGCGGAGCACGGGAACGCGAGAGGCATACTCAGGAGGACATGACCGCATGTACCACGGCGAGCGTTTCAACGCCTGGACCCACCTGGTGGGTGCCGTGCTGGCTTTTATCGGGGTTGTCTGGCTGCTGGTGGCGGTGAGCCTGCAAGGGGATCCATGGAAGATCGTCAGCATGGCGATCTATGGCGTTACCTTGCTGGTGCTCTACAGCATTTCCACGGTCTATCACAGCTTGCAGGGGCGAGCGAAGGTGATCATGCGCAAGCTCGATCATCTGTCGATCTATTTGTTGATTGCCGGTAGTTACACGCCGTTCTGCCTGGTCACGCTCCGTGGCCCCTGGGGCTGGAGTTTGTTCGGGGTGGTTTGGGGATTGGCGTTGATCGGCATGCTTCAGGAAATCAAGCCGCGCTCTGAAGCGCGGGTGTTGTCGATCATCATCTATGCGCTGATGGGCTGGATCGTATTGGTTGCGGTCAAGCCGCTGCTGGCCGCCCTTGGCCTGGCAGGGTTCACCTGGTTGGCCGCGGGCGGGGTGTTCTACACCGTCGGTATTATCTTTTTTGCCTATGACAGCCGTTTCCGGCATTGGCATGGCATTTGGCACTTGTTTGTCATCGCCGGGAGCCTGCTGCACTTCGTGGCGATTTTTTTTTACGTGCTTTAGAAATCCCCCCAGAGTTGCTGGGCAACCGCCAGCGCGACCACCGGAGCGGTTTCGGTGCGCAATACGCGCGGGCCCAGGCGAGCGGCGTGGAATCCGGCCGCCTTGGCCTGGTCCACTTCGTTATCGGTCAAGCCACCTTCGGGGCCGATCAAAAAAGCCAGGCTCGCGGGTTTCGCATGGCTGACCAGCGGCTCGGCCACTGGGTGCAGAACCAGTTTCAGCTCGGCATCGCTCTGCTTGAGCCAGTCGCTCAGGATCAAGGGGGCATGGATCACCGGTACTTTTGAGCGACCACACTGTTCGCAGGCGCTGATCGCAATCTGCCGCCAGTGGGCCAGGCGTTTGTCTGCGCGCTCGTCCTTGAGGCGAACCTCGCAGCGTTCGCTGACGATCGGGGTGATTTCATTGACACCCAGCTCCGTGGCCTTCTGAATCGCCCAGTCCATCCGCTCGCCACGGGACAGGCCCTGGCCGAGATGAATGTGCAAGGGCGATTCAACCTGACCCGCGAATTGCTCACTGAGCTGAACCCGCACACGTTTCTTGCCGACCTCCAGCAATTGGCCTCGGTATTCCTGGCCGCTGCCGTCGAACAATTGCACGGCATCGCCTTCGGCCATGCGCAACACCCGGCCGATATAGTGGGCCTGGGCTTCGGGCAGTTCCTGTTCACCCAGGCTCAGGTGGGCATCGATGAAAAAGCGGGACAATCTCATGGTCTGACTCTGTAAAAAAAGGTGGGCGCATCGCTGCGCCCTGAAATGGGGTTAGCCTGGATCGCGGAAGCCCGGATGGAACTGGGCATTGACCGCCACGCTGAGGTCCGAGCGGGTGGCGATGTCGATGCCTTCGCTGGCGACTTCGGCGAGGAAATCAATCTGCTCAGGGGTAATCACGTAAGGCGGCAGGAAGTACACCACGCTGCCCAGGGGGCGAAGCAGGGCGCCGCGCTCCAGCGCGTGCTGGAAGACTTTCAGGCCGCGTCGCTCTTGCCACGGATAGGCGGTCTTGCTGGCCTTGTCCTGGACCATCTCGATGGCCAGGACCATACCGGTCTGACGAATTTCGGCAACGTTCGGATGGTCGGCCAGGTGCGCGGTGGCGCTGGCCATGCGCTGGGCCAGGGCCTTGTTGTTTTCGATGACGTTGTCTTGTTCAAAGATATCCAGGGTCGCCAGGGCCGCCGCGCAGGCCAGCGGGTTGCCGGTATAGCTGTGCGAATGCAGGAAGGCGCGCAGGGTCGGATAATCGTCGTAGAAGGCGCTATAAACCTCGTCAGTGGTCAGGCAGGCCGCCAGTGGCAAGTAACCGCCGGTGAGTGCCTTGGACAGGCAAAGGAAGTCAGGGCGGATACCGGCCTGTTCGCAGGCGAACATCGTGCCGGTACGGCCAAAGCCTACCGCGATTTCGTCGTGGATCAGGTGCACGCCATACCGGTCGCAGGCCTCGCGCAGCAGCTTGAGGTAAACCGGGTGGTACATGCGCATGCCACCGGCACCCTGGATAAGGGGTTCGACGATCACCGCGGCGATACTGGCGTGATGGTCGGCCAGGGTCTGCTCCATGGCCACGAACATGTTCCGCGAGTGCTCTTCCCAGCCCATGCCCTCGGGGCGCAGGTAACAATCGGGGCTGGGTACCTTGATGGTATCGAGCAGCAGCGCCTTGTAGGTTTCGGTGAACAAGGGCACGTCACCCACCGACATCGCGGCGATGGTTTCGCCGTGGTAGCTGTTGGTCAGGGTGACGAAGCGCTTCTTGTCCGGCTGGCCGCGGTTGACCCAATAGTGAAAGCTCATTTTCAGCGCGACTTCAATGCACGATGAGCCGTTATCGGCGTAGAAGCACCGGGTCAGCCCTTCGGGCGTCAACTTCACCAGGCGTTCGGACAGTTCGATCACCGGTTGATGGCTGAAACCGGCCAGGATGACATGCTCGAGTTGATCGACCTGATCCTTGATCCGCTGGTTGATGCGCGGGTTGGCATGGCCGAACACATTGACCCACCAGGAGCTGACGGCATCGAGGTAGCGCTTGCCCTCGAAGTCTTCGAGCCAGACGCCTTCGCCGCGCTTGATGGGGATCAGCGGCAGTTGTTCGTGGTCTTTCATCTGGGTGCAGGGGTGCCACAGGACCGCGAGGTCGCGTTGCATCCACTGGTTATTGAGGCCCATTTTTTCTCTCCTGGCAGCAACGGTTGGACGTGCTCGGCAAACGATGGCGCAAGCCTATGCAATGCCCGGCCACGGGACAACCCACCAATACCAAACTATGCTTTGCGAACGCCCTGAGTTCACTGCTGGCAGGGCCTCGGAGCGTGGCGTATCCTGCGCGATTATTTGACCTTTCGGGGGAATTTTCCCCTTGATCCGGAGTTCGCCAAATGTCTGCTGGTTGGCTGCGCGCCTGTGCGCTGGTGATGATAGGGCTGTTCAGCGTTGCGGCGCTGGGCAAGGACCAACAACCGACGGCAATCGTTGTCGGTGGTGGTTTGTCGGGACTGACGGCGGCCTACGAGCTGCAGAACAAAGGCTGGCAAGTGACGCTGCTTGAAGCCAGGACGAGCCTGGGTGGGCGCTCGGGGCTGGCCACCAGCGAATGGATCGGCAACAGCAAGGCCCAACCGATCCTCAACAAGTACCTGGACACGTTCAAGCTGACGACCCTGCCGGCGCCGGAATTTGTCCGGGTTCACAGTTATCTGATCGATGGTGAACATTTCACTGCCGCAGATCTGGCAACCAGGCAGCCGGCTACCGCCGAAGCACTCAAACGCTACGAACAGACGCTGGACGACCTGGCCCGCTCCATCAGCGACCCGGAGAATCCGGCAGCCAACAGCACCCTGTTCGCCCTTGACCAGATCAACGTGTCGACCTGGCTGGAGAAGCTGCAGTTGCCGAAAACGGCACGCCAGCTGATCAACCAGCAGATTCGTACTCGCTATGATGAACCTTCGCGCCTGTCGCTGCTGTACTTTGCACAGCAGACCCGAGTCTACCGTGGTATCAGCGACCGAGACCTGCGTGCGGCGCGATTGCCTGGCGGTAGTCCGGTGCTGGCCCAGGCCTTCGTCAAGCAGTTGAAAACCATCAAGACCAGCTCGCCGGTCTCGGCGATTACCCAGGACAAGGACGGTGTAACCGTGAAGGTCGGCGCGGTCGCCTATCAGGCCGACTACGTCGTGCTGGCGGTGCCGCTGCGTGCCTTGAACAAGATTCAACTGACACCGGCTCTGGACACGCTGCACCTCAATGCAATCAAAGGCACCAACTACGGCTGGCGCGATCAAGTGATGCTCAAGTTCAAGACGCCGGTCTGGGAAAGCAAGGCGCGCCTGTCCGGCGAGATCTACAGCAACACCGGTCTGGGCATGCTCTGGATCGAGCCGGCCCTCAAGGGCGGGGCCAATGTGGTGATCAACCTGTCCGGCGATAACGCCCGTCTGTTGCAGGCCTTTGGCGACAAGCAGATGGTTGACCAGGTGCTGATCCGCCTGCACGCCTTTTACCCGCAGGCGCGGGGTGCCTTCACCGGCTATGAGATCCGCCGGTACAGCACCGACCCGACTACCGGTGGCGCCTATCTGGCCTTCGGTCCTGGCCAGATCAGCAAATACTGGCGTCTGTGGGAGCGCCCGGTGCAACGGGTAGTCTTCGCCGGTGAGCATACCGACGCGCTGTACCCGGGTACGCTGGAAGGCGCGCTGCGCAGTGGTCAACGGGCGGCTGGTCAGGTCCAGGACCTGGCCGCAGGCAAATCCTCTGATCTGGCCAAGGTTGCGCCAGCTGCTGCTGCCGCAGCTGCGGTCGGGGCCAAGGAAAGCAAGGGGGGGTTCTTCTCCAGCCTGTTCGGCGGCTCGGACAAACCTGCCAGCAAACCGGTCGAGAAAGCCGTAGAAGCAACGCCACAACCGACTGTGCCACCAGCGGCCGTGGCACCGACACCGGTGGCTGCACCCGTTGCACCGCAGGCCAGAATTGAGCCGGTAAAGGCGGCGCCGATCAAAAAGGCGCCGGTAAAAGCCCAGCCCGTTAAAAAGCCGGACGCAAAAACCGCAGCGGCGAAGAAAACCACCGTGCCAGTGAAGAAAGCACCGGCCAAGGCTGAAACAGCCAAAAAGACGGCAACCAAGCCTGCGTCAGTAGCTGACGCCAAGACTTGATAACGCCCTTCGTCACCTCCTCAGGCGCGATTGTCCAATCGCGCCATGCCTGAACCGGCCACTGAACAAGGGCCGGTTCTGCCATCAAACTGTTGTACTGAAGCGGCTGTTAATGTTTCCTTAACGCACTCGTCCGAGACTACTGATCATATTTCTCGATATTTCAAAGCGAAATTTTCCGCTTTAACTCGATAGACAAATAGATAGTCATGAGCACAGTTCTTACAGGAAAGCCGCAATGCAACTGCATAACTCTACCTCTCGATATGGCCTGGTCAGCATTGCGCTGCACTGGGGCATCGCCCTTGTAGTGTTCGGCCTGTTCGCTCTGGGCCTGTGGATGGTCGGTCTCGACTACTACAGCCCGTGGCGCAAGGACGCTCCGGACCTGCACAAAAGCATCGGCCTGACGCTTTTTGCACTGATGTTGCTACGCCTGTTGTGGCGTTGCGTCAGTCCCCCGCCGCCTTCCCCGGCCAACCATGGCCCCGTGACGCGTCTGGGGGCCAGGTTCGGTCATGGGCTGCTGTATCTCGGCCTTTTCGCCGTGATGATTTCCGGTTACCTGATTTCGACCGCCGATGGCGTTGGTATTCCGGTATTCGGACTGTTCGAAGTGCCGGCGTTGATCAGCAGCATTCCTGATCAGGCCGATGTGGCGGGTGTCATCCATTTCTACGTGGCCTGGGCACTGGTGATTTTTGCCGGTATCCATGCATTGGCTGCCTTGAAACATCACTTCATTGACCGTGACGCGACCCTTGCGCGAATGCTGGGGCGCAAAGCCTGATTCTCAACCTCAACTCCAAAGGAACAACACGCATGTTGAAAAAGACTCTCGCCGCTCTGGCTCTCGGTACTGCAGTGCTGTCTGCTGGCCAGGCGATGGCCGCTGACTACAAGATCGACAAGGAAGGCCAGCATGCCTTCGTCGACTGGAAAATCAGCCACCTGGGTTACAGCTTCATCTACGGCACTTTCAAGGAATGGGACGGGACGTTCAGCTTCGATGCTGCCAAGCCTGAAGCCAGCAAAATCAATATCGAGCTGAAAACTGCCAGCCTGTTCTCGAACCATGCCGAGCGTGACAAGCACATCGCCAGCGCTGATTTCCTGGATGTGAAAAAGTACCCGGAAGCAAAATTCGTCTCCACCAGCGTCAAGCCCACTGGTGACAAAACTGCAGACGTTACCGGTGACTTGACCCTTCGCGGCGTCACCAAGCCAGTCGTCTTCAAGACGACCTTCGTCGGTGAAGGCAAGGATCCATGGGGCGGCTACCGTGCCGGTTTCGAGGGCACTACGACCCTGCAGCTGAGCGACTTCGATATCAAGGGGCCAGGTCCTGCTTCGCAGACTCTGGTTCTGAACATCTCCTTCGAAGGTGTTCAGCAGAAGTAAATTCGCTGTAACGCGTGAACAAAAACGCCGCCCTGATGGGCGGCGTTTTTTTATGGCCAGAAAACTGCCGAAATCAACGGTTGCGGGTCAGCAGCGCTGGTTTCTCACCGCGTGGGCGGCTTGGCAGTTGATCCAGTTGCTCAGGCGTCGGGAAGCGATCGACTTTCGATTCCTTGTGCATGATTTTCGGCTGGTTCTGGCTTTCACGAGGATTTTTCACCGCCGGTTCCTGCCGTGCCGACTCTTCACGCGCCGGGCGACGATTGCGCGCGCCGCCTTCACGACGTGGCTGGCCGTCACGTGCAGCCCCATCACGCGGAGCTCCATTGCGTGGCCCGCTGCGCTTGCCGGCCGAGTCGCCAGTGCTGGCGCCGCCGCTGCGCGGATTGCTGCGGCCCTGGTTGCGCGGGGCTTGCCCTGCACCACCAGCGCCGGCCTGGGCCGGAGCGCCCGGACGACGGTTGCGACCCTGATTCTTGTTCTGGTACGGGCTGACGTAGTCGGCGCGGTTACCAAAATTGTCGACCTCATCATCCAGAAACTCATCGGGTGCACGATTGGCGCGAACCGCTGGCGCGGCCGGCTGAGCATCCTGGGCCTGACGTGGCTTCTGGTCACGGGGTTGGCGTTCTTGACGCGCCCCGGCGGGCTTTTCCTTGCCTTTATCCTTGCCTTTGTCCTTACGGCCACCGCCATGGGCGTTCGCGCCGTCAGCGCGAGGGCCACGGGCGTTGCGTGGAGCATTGGCTTGAGGACGCTCACGGACGTCGGGCTTCTCGGCTTCAACGGCACTGGCATCAAAACCGAGCAGATCACCGTCCGGGATCTTCTGGCGAGTCATGCGCTCAATGCCCTTGAGCAGTTTTTCTTCGTCGGGCGCAACCAGCGAGATCGCCTCGCCGCTGCGTCCGGCACGACCGGTGCGACCGATACGGTGCACGTAGTCTTCTTCGACGTTAGGCAGTTCGAAGTTGACCACATGCGGCAGCTGGTCGATATCCAGGCCGCGCGCGGCGATGTCGGTGGCGACCATGATCCGCACGGAACCTGCCTTGAAGTCGGCCAGGGCTTTGGTCCGTGCGTTCTGGCTCTTGTTACCGTGGATTGCCACAGCGCTGAGGCCATGCTTTTCCAGGTATTCAGCCAGGCGGTTGGCGCCGTGCTTGGTACGAGTGAAAACCAGAACCTGTTCCCAGGCACCGGCGGTGATCAGGTGTGCCAGCAATGCGCGCTTGTGGCTGGCAGCCAGGCGAAACACCCGCTGCTCGATCCGCTCGACGGTGGTGTTCGGCGGCGTGACTTCGATGCGCTCGGGATTGTGCAGCAGCTTGCCGGCAAGGTCCGTGATGTCCTTGGAGAAGGTGGCCGAGAACAGAAGGTTCTGACGCTTGGCTGGCAAGCGTGCCAGGACCTTCTTCACGTCATGGACAAAGCCCATGTCGAGCATGCGGTCTGCTTCGTCCAGTACCAGGATCTCGACGTGAGAGAGGTCGACGCTGCCTTGGCCGGCCAGGTCGAGCAGGCGACCAGGGCAGGCCACCAGTACATCGACGCCCCGGGCCATGGCCTGAACCTGGGGGTTCATGCCCACGCCACCGAAGATACAGGCACTGACGAACTTCAGGTCACGGGCATAGACCTTGAAGCTGTCGTGGACCTGGGCCGCCAGTTCGCGGGTTGGGGTCAGGACCAGTACGCGCGGTTGGCGCGGGCCATGACGTTGGGATTTGTCCGGATGACCGTTGGGGAACAACCGTTCCAGGATCGGAAGGGCGAAGCCGCCGGTTTTACCTGTACCTGTCTGTGCCGCAACCATCAGGTCGCGACCTTGCAACACGGCGGGAATAGCCCGCTGTTGCACCGGAGTAGGCTGGGTGTAGCCCGCTGCCTCGATGGCGCGGACTAGAGCCTCGGAGAGACCGAGGGAAGCAAAGGACATGAGTAATCCTGTTCTAGTGAGGGCCTGGCCCAATGGGATGATCTTGCCTGGCGCGACTGGCATCTTGTGATGCTATCGCGTCCGGTCCTGCTGGGTCCCCAATGCGCATTCGAAGGCATTCAGAGAGGCGTTAGCCGCACTGTCCTGCTGGTCGGAATGCCTTTTGCGAGGCCGAGCGTCCGGGCGTAAGCCTGGCGGGAATGCCCGAGTATAACAGAGCAATCACGGCGTGCTGCTTTCCTGCTGCTCAACGGTTTGCCGAGCGTCAAGGTCGCCGGCTGCGGGGAGGTTCGTATGAGGCAGCAGGTTGGTGATGTCCTGATTGGCATACCGGGCACTGAGCTGTGCGTAGGCGGGCTCACGCTTGAAGCGTTTGAGCTCGGCGGCAAAACGCTGTGCCAGCAGGTCCATGCCAACGTTGCGGCGCACGGCCAGATACTGCTTTTGGCGACTGATCACCATAGGCAGTTCGCTGATCTGGTTTTCCAGCCCCAGGGACTTGATGACATGTTGGCCGACTCTGCGGTCGGTAATTACCAGGTCGATCCTGCCTTTGGACAGTTTGCCGAAATTGGCTTCATGGGTAGGAGCAGGCTCGCGTTTGAATGCGCTGGAGTTCCTGAATGCCTCGCTGTAGGTATAGCCGGGCGAGACGCCGATGGTCAGGCCGCGCAGATCGTCGAGGCTCTGGAACGGGCGCGGGCGGGCATTGGCGTAGAACAGCACGAACTCCACTTCCGAAAGCGGCTCGCTGGGATAGTAAAGTTGGCTGTCACGCTCCGCGGTCTGGAAAATATCCAGGATGCCATCGGCCTGACCTTGTTCGACCATCGCCAGGCAGCGCTTCCATGGCAGAAACTGCCACTCGACTTCGATGCCCAGGCGCTGGAACACCAGCGCTGTGGCCTCGTAGTCGAGGCCCATGGGCTTGCCGTTTTCCAGATACACATAGGGCGCCCAGGGTTCGGTGACAATGCGCAGCTTCTCGCTATGAGCGGAGAAGCTCAAGCAAGTGATAAGCAAGGCTGTCAGAAGCTGGACGAATGAAGGCATGGTTGGAGAGTACGATGCCCGGGCTGGAGGTGCAATGCTCTGGTCCTGGCCTTCAACCGACTTGCTTGTGTATCAGGTGCCGATAGATCGCTTTGCGTTTTGAACCGAGCATCAGGCGCAGGCCGGGTTGATCAAGCCAGCGCTTGAGCTGCAGGGGGGGCCAGCGGCCTGCGAAGGCGCTTCTCCGTGTTTGCCCGGGCCTTTTCCCACCAGACCGG
The DNA here is from genome assembly GCF_024741815.1 of Pseudomonas sp. LS1212. NCBI lineage: Bacteria > Pseudomonadati > Pseudomonadota > Gammaproteobacteria > Pseudomonadales > Pseudomonadaceae > Pseudomonas > Pseudomonas sp. LS1212. The sequence continues at coordinate 5,348,554 of NZ_CP102951.1, read as the reverse complement.
GGCACAGGCCTGATCGAACTCGTTGTCGTGGCGGTAGCAGCCGTAGAGGATCTCAAGGGAGAATTGGCGTTGTGGTGCCGGCATTGCCAGGGTCAGGCATTTGTAGGCCAGGCGCTGGAGTGCCGGGGGCCGAGGCAAGTGCGCGGTGACCAGACGGGTATCGTTCAGGGCCTGCTCCGTGATCGGGGCATGTGCATGTTTGCGCAGCCAGGCCTGTACTTTTGCCCGGAACAGCTGTTTTCGGCTCCAGTAATGGTGGATCAGATCCGGACATTCGCGCACCTGAAAGGACCGGTAGGCGGCGACGGACAGGCAGAATTCTTCGAGCGTGTACGCCCCTTCGGCCATCGCAAAGCATTCGTCGATCAGGTCGATGGTGTGGTCAAGCACGTGGCCATCACTCTGGTGAAGGCCGATGACCCCTGAGTTGAGCAAGGGCATCTGCTCATCGGCCAGGCCTCGGGCGTTGAGCATGGCTGCCAGGTTACGGTAGAGGGGGGCTTGCTTGTCGGCGCCAAAATGCGAGCCGAAGGCATTGCAGAGCAGGGTGCCGGGCTCTATGCGGCGAAATAGTTCCAGGGGCGATGCATTGAAAAAGGTATCGGTGTCGATCAGCAGGGCCAGCGACGACTCCTCCAGCACTTTGCGCAGGGCGACGGGCTTGGCTCGAAAGTGATAACCGTGGGGGGCGCTCCAGGATTGGCGCGTTGCCGTATCCAGAGGGCGAACGCGCACCGGCAACTGGCGGTAAGGCTCGGGATTGTCGCTGAAGACCTGAATCTCCAGAGGCTCGTCCGGTGTTTCGCGCATGCCGGCAAGGGCGCTGGCGATACTGAATACCGCCTCCTGATGGTAGGTGTCCCTTTCCGAAAACCAGGTAGACCAGTTGAGGGGCAGTGCAGGCGGGAGTCGAAAGCATGTAGCGGCGAGTATCCTGAGTGGGACCAAGAAAAAGGCCTTGAGCTTACACCAAGGCCTGTTTCCAGGGTGCTACACAAGTGTAGTCAAGTGTTAGGGATCAGCGTGGCAGCTGGAGGTTGTTCCAGATCGCCAGGCTTGGATCCGCCTGATTCAGGGTATAGAAGTGCAGCCCTGGCGCGCCGCCTTGTAACAACCGCTCACACATTTCACTGATGATCTGCTCGCCAAACGCCTGGATGCTTTGCACGTCATCGCCGTAGGCTTCCAGTTGCTTGCGAATCCAGCGTGGGATCTCTGCGCCGCAGGCGTCGGAGAAACGTGCCAGCTTGCTGTAGTTGGTGATTGGCATGATGCCGGGCACGATCGGGATGTTCACACCCAGTTTCTGCACGCGCTCGACAAAGTAGAAGTAGCTGTCGGCGTTGAAGAAGTACTGGGTGATCGCACTGTCGGCACCGGCATTGGCCTTGCGCACGAAGTTGGTCAGATCGTCTTCGAAATTTCGCGCTTGCGGGTGCATTTCCGGGTAAGCGGCGACTTCGATGTGGAAATGATTACCCGTTTCTTCACGAATGAAGTCAACCAGGTCGTTGGCATGACGCAACTCGCCACTGGCTATCCCCATGCCCGAGGGCAGGTCGCCACGCAGGGCGACGATGCGTTTGATGCCGGCAGCCTTGTATTGGGCCAGCAGGGAGCGCAGATCGGCCTTGCTGTCGCCCACGCACGAGAGGTGCGGTGCGGCAGGGATTTTCACTTCGCTTTCCAACTGCAGCACGGTGTTGAGGGTGCGATCGCGGGTCGATCCGCCCGCACCGTAAGTGCAGGAGAAGAAGTCCGGGTTGTAGCTGGCCAGCTGACGGGCAGTGGCGAGCAGTTTTTCATGCCCAGCATCGGTCTTGGTCGGGAAGAACTCGAAGCTGTAGCGGCGTTCTTGGGACATGGTCGTATCCTTGGGAGCTCAAAGGGCCGGTGCAGGCCGGCCCTATCGCCAATCGTTTATGGGGCAACGCCAATCCCACAGGGGGAGCGGGCGCCCCGGCCGATCAGTAGCGGTAGGCGTGGGGCTTGAACGGGCCTTCGACGGTAACGCCGATGTATTCAGCCTGTTGCTTGGTCAGTTTGGTGACCACGCCACCGAAGCCGCGGACCATTTCCAGGGCCACTTCTTCGTCGAGCTTCTTGGGCAGTACTTCAACGGTCAGGCGCTCGGCTTTCTGGGCTGGCGACAGGTCGGCGTACTTCTGGGCGAACAGGAAGATCTGTGCCAGTACCTGGTTGGCGAACGAGCCGTCCATGATCCGGCTTGGGTGACCCGTGGCGTTGCCCAGGTTAACCAGACGGCCTTCGGCCAGCAGGATCAGGTAGTCGTCGTTCTGTGCGTCGAAATCGCCTGGGCCGGTACGGTGGATCTTGTGTACTTGTGGCTTCACTTCTTCCCATGCCCAGTTCTTGCGCATGAAAACCGTGTCGATTTCGTTGTCGAAGTGACCGATGTTGCAGACAACAGCACGCTTTTTCAGGGCCTTGAGCATGTTCGCGTCGCAAACATTGACGTTGCCGGTGGTGGTCACGATCAGGTCGATCTTGCCCAGCAGTGCCTTGTCGATGCTGGCTTCGGTGCCGTCGTTATTGCCATCGATGAACGGCGAAACCAGTTCGAAACCGTCCATGCAGGCTTGCATGGCGCAGATCGGGTCGACTTCGGAGACCTTGACGATCATGCCTTCCTGGCGCAGGGACTGGGCCGAGCCCTTGCCCACGTCACCGTAGCCGATCACCAGCGCTTGCTTGCCGGACAGCAGATGGTCGGTACCGCGCTTGATCGCATCGTTCAGGCTATGACGGCAGCCGTACTTGTTGTCGTTCTTGCTCTTGGTGACCGAGTCGTTGACGTTGATGGCCGGGATTTTGAGTTCGCCCTTGGCGAGCATATCCAGCAGGCGGTGTACGCCGGTGGTGGTCTCTTCGGTCACGCCGTGGATCCTGTCCAGCATGCCCGGGTATTTCTTGTGAAGAATTTCGGTCAGATCGCCGCCATCGTCGAGGATCATGTTGGCATCCCAAGGCTGGCCATCCTTGAGGATGGTCTGCTCGATGCACCACTCGTACTCTTCTTCCGTCTCGCCTTTCCAGGCGAATACCGGGATGCCGGCAGCGGCGATAGCGGCAGCAGCCTGGTCCTGGGTCGAGAAAATGTTGCAGGACGACCAGCGTACTTCGGCGCCCAGGGCAACCAGGGTTTCGATCAGCACGGCAGTCTGGATGGTCATGTGGATGCAGCCGAGGATTTTTGCGCCCTTGAGCGGCTGCTCACCAGCGTACTTGCGGCGCAGACCCATCAGGGCCGGCATTTCCGATTCGGCGATGATGGTTTCGCGACGGCCCCAGGCAGCCAGGGACATGTCGGCGACTTTGTAGTCGGTAAAATCTGCAGGCGTGATTACTGCGCTCATGAAAGAGCCTCCATTCGTAGTGTGCGAATGGGCGCCGTTGTGCGTTTAGTGCCTGTGCAGGGAACCCTGTACAAACAACGCCCCATCCGAGCCTGACAGGACAATCCTGCTGCAGCGCCCCTCGGACAGGTGGCGGGAAAACGGTAGCTGGTGAAGATGACCGTTTTGAAGCGGTGGCGATTATAGCCGTGCTGGCGCGTTCGCCCAAGGGTTTCCGTCGGCCGATGTTCGAACGGTTAATCGAGGCCATAGCCATTGTCCGATACAGCTCGGCCTGTGGGTCTGCCATTATGGTTGTACCAATCGGCAGGGCGTTCAGGAGCGAGCATGAATTTTCACACCCGCAAATGGGTAAAACCCGAAGACCTCAACCCCAATGGCACCCTGTTCGGCGGCAGCCTGCTGCGCTGGATCGACGAAGAAGCGGCAATCTACGCCATCGTCCAGCTGGGCAACCAGCGCGTGGTGACCAAGTACATTTCCGAAATCAATTTCGTCAGTGCTTCGCGTCAGGGCGACATCATCGAACTGGGGATCACCGCCACCGAGTTTGGTCGTACCTCCATTACGCTGCAGTGCGAAGTGCGCAATAAAATTACACGCAAGAGCATCCTTACGATCGACAAGCTGGTGTTCGTCAATCTGGGCGAAGACGGTTTGCCCGCGCCCCATGGCAGGACCGAGATCAAATACATCAAGGATCAGTACGACGCTGACAAAGTGGAGTGAGGCGCGCTGCTATGCAGCGCCTCGTGAAGCAAGGGAGTCCAGCGAATGAGCCTGGCACGCACCCAGCAAGGCAATTTTCTGGAAGTTCTCCAGCGAATGTCATCGGTTGCCGGCTGGGAAATCCTGGAATTAGAAAGGGTGATGGCGCTCAAGGCGCCTGGAGATATCCCCTTCGTAAATATGGTCTGGGGCATCCCGAGCGTTGAGGCTGTCAAAGCCGTACGACGTTTTTACGCGGGAAAACCCTACTGCTGGCTTGCTGAAGGCCGCCCATCTGGCCTTGAAGGCTATGGCTTCAAGGAAGCCTCGGAGTTTCCCGAGATGTTGCTGTCTTTGGATACTTATCACTCACGCAGCTACCCCTCAAAAATAACGGTAGAAGAAGTCATTTCCGATGCGCAGCTGGATGTCTGGTCGATAATCGCCGCAGATACCTTTGGGTTCGATCTCACCCGCTTTCGGGATTTTTTCTATCCAGTCATCAGGCATGCAGGCTGCCAGCCTTTCCTGGCCTGTTATGAGGGGGTGCCGGCAGCCACGGCACTGATGTGCATCGGGAAGTTCGAAGTCGGCATCTATACGATGTCAACCCGATCCGAGTTTCGTCGTAAAGGGCTTGCGAGTGCTGTGCTGGGAACCGTCCTGGATGTCGCCAAAGCAAAAGGCACCCCCTGTGCGGTGCTTTACGCAACCGATATGGGCGAGCCTTTGTATGATCGGTTTGGTTTTGCGGTGACCAATGTTTTTTATGAGTACAGTTTTGAGGGTGCTCCCATAAGATGAGTCGCTCTGGAGTACTATGAGCCCGTTCGAGGGGTTGGCCAGTAAGCCCATACGACTACGGACACAAGGCGTATCAATTCAGTCAACCCGGACAAGGAGTGGACCGTGCTGGCGACAGCTCTGGTGTTAGTGGCGGCGCTGCTGCACGCCGCCTGGAATACCTTGATCAAGTTCAGCGCGGAACGCCTGCTGGTCGTGGCCTGCATGGATGCGGTTGCATTGCTCCTCGTGGTGCCGATGCTGGGGTTCGTCTCGTTCCCGCCGAGCGAAATCTGGCCGTGGATCATTGCCTCGGCGGTATTCGAATTGCTTTATCGCTACTTGCTGATCAAAGCCTATCGGGTCGGTGACCTGGGGCTGGTCTACCCCCTGATGCGTGGGCTTTCACCCCTGGTGGTGCTGGCTTTGACCCTGATCTTTGCCGGTGAGGTGCTCAGCACGCAGCAGATCATTGGCATCCTGTTGATTCCCTGCGGCATGCTCTGCCTGCTTTGGCACGGTGGCGGCGGCGATCGCTTGCCCTGGTCGATGCTGCCGGTGGTGGTGCTGATCGGCTTGTGCATTGGCTGTTACACCTTCCTGGACGGGCAGGCCCTGCGGCGCTGGGCACATCCTCTGGATTACCTGGTGTGGCTGACGCTGATCAGCGCCTGGCCGTTCCCTTTGCTGGCGCTGACCCGCAAGCGGCCGGCGTTCACCTTGTTCTGGCGCACGCAATGGCGACTGGGCCTGAGCGTCGGTTTCTGTGTATTGTTCAGCTACGCTCTGGTGCTCTGGGCGATGCAGTTGGGCTCGATCGCCGAAGCGGCGGCATTGCGCGAAATCAGCGTGATTCTGGTGGTGCTGCTGGGCATGCGCTACCTCAAGGAACCTTTTGGTCGGCCTCGACTTTTAGCGTGCGGGCTGGTCCTGGTCGGCATGCTTGTGATGAAACTCTAATAGGGAATTGCCAATGATCGTCGCCTTCTGGTGTGTATTGATCGCCATCTTTCTGCCCTACCTGTGTACCTACGTTGCCAAGTTCGGCGGTGGGTTTGGGCTGCGCGATAACCATGACCCGCGCGCGTTCCTCGAGACCCTCGAAGGTTTTGCCCGGCGTGCCCATTCGGCGCAGTTGAACAGCTTCGAAATCACCCCCGCGTTTGCCGCGGCGGTGATCATTGCCTACATCAGCGAAGGCGCGGACCTGGTGACGATCAATGTACTGGCGGTACTGTTCATCACCAGTCGGCTGCTCTACATCATTTGCTACCTGGCGGACTGGGCGACATTGCGCTCACTGGTATGGTTTGTCAGCATGGGCATTGTCGCCAGCTTCTTCTTCGTTTCTATTTGAGCATCAGGGGGCGTTGGCGACCTGGGGAACCTGGGGCAGCGCGACGTTCTTGGGCCACAGCATCCAGATCTGGCCTTGCTGCTTCATGTCCCCGGCCAGTTTTCCGGCCTCGTCGCCGGTCCCCCAGAACAGATCGGCGCGCACTTCGCCGGTGATTGCACCACCGGTATCCTGGGCGGCCACCGGGCGCGCCAGGGCACTGCCATCGGGCCGGGTGGTCGAGAGCCACAGCAGGCTGCCGAGAGGCACCACTTTGCGGTCCACCGCGACGCTGTAACCTGCGGTCAGGGGGACGTTGAGCGAGCCCCGCGGGCCTTCGTTGCTGTCCGGGCGCGTGCTGAAGAACACGTAGCTGGGATTGCTCGCCAACAGTTCGGGAATCCGCGTCGGGTTTGCCTTGGCCCAGGCGTCGATGCTGCCCATGGTGACGTCTTCCTTTTTTAACTCGCCTTGCTCGACCAGCCAGCGGCCAATGGGCCGATACGGATGGCCATTCTGATCGGCATAGCCGATTCGCAGTTGGCGCCCGTCGTCGAGCTGAATGCGGCCCGAACCCTGGATTTGCAGAAATTGCAGGTCCATCGGGTCCGTCAGCCAGGCGAGCACCGGTGCCTTGACGCCCTGGCTGTTGATCACGCCGGCGACATCGTAGGGTTTCAGGGTGCGGCCTTCGAGCCGGCCGCGCAGGCGCTTGCCCTTGAGCTCCGGGTAGACGCTGTCGAGCGACACCACGATCAGGTCCTCGGGTACGCCATAAACCGGAATGGTGTTATCGCCGGTTTGCGCAAGGCTGCCGGGATAGACCGGTTCGTAATAGCCGGTTATCAGGCCGTTTGGCGTGCCATTGGCCGAACGCAGGCCATAGACATCCAGGTGTTCCTGGAGAAAACCGCGGATGGCAGGGGACGTCTGCGCCACGTTGGCCGCTGCGCTGCAGGTCGGCGCCCAGTTGGCATCGCTCTTGAGTCGATCGCAGGCGCCGCGCCAGGAGGCGAAGCCGGCCAGCAGGTCGCTGTCGGAGACCGCGGGCAGGGCGTCCCAGCTGGCGACGGCATAGGTGGCCACTGCGTGAGTCTGGGGCTTGTCGTCTTTGCTGCCGTTGCAGCCGGCGAGCAGGGCTACCAGGGGAAGGGCCCAGCGCCACTGTTTGATAAGGGTGTTCAAGCGATCGTTCCTTAGTGGGTTGCCAGGCTTTCAGGGGCCGTGCAACCCGCATTATTAATGGGGCTATTGGTCTTTGCCGATGACGCGAGGATACTGGCCGCCGTTTTCCCGTGACCTGAAGCCATCATGACTCTTAAAAGATTTTCCGTTGTATTGCTGGCCTGTCTGTCCCTGTCCGCCTGTGGCGGGGTCGATCCGAATTCGCCGCTGGGTCAGCGCAAGGCCATTTTCAAACAAATGCTCAAGACCAGCGAAGACCTGGGCGGCATGCTGCGCGGGCGCCTGCCGTTCGACGGGCAGAAGTTTGCTGATGGCGCCGTCAAGCTCGACAGTCTTTCCCGCGAGCCATGGAAGCATTTTCCACAGGTCAAGGAAGAAGACGATACCAGCGCCAGGGCGGATGTCTGGCAGAAGCAGGCACGTTTCCAGGAGCTGGCCCGCGCACTGGAGTCGGCGACCGGGGAGCTGGTCGTCGCCACGCGTGCACAGCCGCTGCAGGCACCTGCCTTGAGTGCGCCGATGCAGAAGGTCGAGGACAGCTGCAAAGCCTGTCATACCGAGTTTCGTGATCACTGATTTTGTAGCTGCTGCGACGCTCGCTTACGAAGTACGCGCAAGATCTCAAGATCGCCGGGGAGCCCCTGCGGGGCTCCAGCGCAGCCTGCGGCAGCGGCTACGCCGACCGTGGTACGCCGAACCAGCGGCTACAGGATCATTTATCCAATTCGTCCAGTGCCTCTTGCAGCTCTTTGCGTGACTCGGCCAGTTTGTCCTTGCGCTTGTTGATCTTCTCCGGATCGCCTTTTTTCATGGCCTTGTCCAGGTCGGACTGGCGTTCGCGTACTTCATGCTTGGCCTCGAGCACCTTGTTTTCGCGCTCCTTTTTCAAGGACGCTTCGGTGCAGTTGGCCGTGACTTCACTCAGGGCTTTTTCCAGGCCCGCTTGCTGGTCGCTGTTGCCGTTGGCACGCGCCTGCTCGATCTGTTCGCTGATGGCCTGACGCTTGGCGGCGCAGCCAGTGAGGCTGGGCTGCTCTTCTGCCGCCATGAGCGGCGATGCCAGTAACCCACAAACAGTGATCAAGGCCAGACGAGAAAGCAGATTCATAAGAGCTCCGTATGCACAAGACAGCGCTGGATGCTCGCCTCTTGTGGTTGTTCAGTCAGACCGATCGCCGTTGACCGGTTTTCCATGCCCGAATCCTGCCGTGATCCGGAGAAATTAGAAACCCTCGATTTCGGCCGCGCGCAGTTTATCGCTCAATGCCGTCACCTGTGGGTGGCGAAAAAACGCGCTTAACTGCGCGGCGCGCCCAGGCCCTATACCGGGCTCAGCTTGCCATTGCGCTTCGCTGCGTGCGGCCAGTGTTTGCCATGAACCATCAAGATCAAGGTCTTTGGGGGCAGGCAGGCCGAGCGCTGTCAGCCAGACCCGAAAGGGCAGGCTTGGAGCCGTGCGAAAACTGTCGAGCAGTTTAGCGCTGCTGCGTTCGCCAAGCCCGGGAATGTTTGCCAGGTCTTCGCTTTGCAGATCCAGCCAATCGACCAGCCCGTTGATCCGCCGGTTGTCGATCAACTTTTGCCAGGTGCCCGGGCCCACGTGTGGCAACGCCAGACCCTGCTTGCCGCCAAGCCAGTTCAGGCGGGCCAGGAACTGGCCCTCGCAGCCGGGCGTGGGTTGCCAGCAACTGAGCGCGTGATAGGCACCCATGGCAGGCGGATTGACCTCGGCTCTTCCTATGCTTCGCATGACCACCTCATCCAGTCGGGCAATGGTCAGGCCTGCAAGGCTGATGGCGACCTGGTCGCCAGGCCTGATATCGAGATTTTTCCAGCGTTGAAACGAGCCGACACTGACCTGTTTGATCAGGCGATCATCCAGCTGCACAGGGTCGAGCGTCAGCACCGGCGTGACTCGACCGCTACGGCCAATGTTGAAGGCGACCTGGCGCACCGTGGCCAATGCCTGGGCCAACGGGTATTTCCAGGCAACGATCCAGTAGGGTGTCCTGGCTTGCCAGCGTTCGGCCTTGGGCCGCTGGCTCTGGCGGAGCACGATGCCATCACTGGCAAACGGCAGTGGGGAGCGATACCACTGCTCTCTCCAGTGCGCGGCCTCGGCAAAATTGTGCACTTGAGCGCTGTATCGGGCGGGTTCAGGGAAACCCAGCGCTGCGAGCCCGGCCAAGCGTGCGACCTGGGTGGCCGGGCCGTGTGGCCAATCCCAGGCGAACAGGCCGATACCGGCGCCGTCGGCAGCGCCGAGTTGGCGGCGGGCCATTAACCCGGCCACTTTGCTGCGGGCATTGAGGCTGCCGGCTTCAGCCTGCACATGGTTGCCCAGATGCCAGTAGAGTTCGCCTTGCAGCAGCAGGTCGATGGGCTCGGGCAGTTGCCGGACAAGCCTGCCGAGCGCGGGAATATGGCGACTCCAGTCATGCCCTCGTATGCCGTCACCACGACTGATCAGTTGGGTCAGACGCCCCTTGCGATAAACCAGGCTCACCGCTACGCCATCGACCTTGGGCTGAATCCACAGGTCGCTGCGCCCGCTCATCCAGGACTCGACCGCCTTGCCGTCGGCCAGCTTGTCCAGGCCGGTGTGCGGTATGGGATGCAGGAGTGGACCACCGGCGCTTTTCAGCGGATTGTCGACGGTATTGGCGGGCTGTGCGAAGCACCGGCGCAATTCCTGGAGCCGGGCGCGGCTCTGTTCGTAGAGCTCGTCGGCGACCAGGGAAATGCCTTGGCGATGGTAGTGGTCGTCCCAGGTAGCAAGATGTTGCGCCAAATTGTCGATTTCGCTTTGGGCGTGGGCCGCCGACCAGTCGGGGCAAGGGGTGGCGTGGGCTTGCGCGGCGCTCGACAGGGCCAGCAATAGGGGCAGGATTTTAAGTGGCGTTGGCATCTGGAGCATCCTTGCTCAATGAGAGGAGTCCAGAGCCTAGGAATAAATGAGTGCCGACGAGGGTGAGTTCTTTAAGGGGATATGTCCTGTGGGGTTCAAACAAAAAAGCCCCAGCCGGTTACCCGGCTGGGGCTTTTCACTGCAGGTCGATTACAGGCCGGCAGCTGCGCGTAGTGCGTCGGCGCGGTCGGTAAGTTCCCAGGTAAACGTGGTGAAGGTGTCGTCGCCGACGGTCTTCAGGGCTGGCGTACGGCCGAAGTGGCCGTAGGCTGCGGTTTCCTGGTACATCGGGTGCAGCAGGTCGAGCATTTTGGTGATCGCGTACGGACGCAGATCGAAGTGCTCGCGAACCAGCTGGATGATCTTCTCATCTGCCAGCTTGCCGGTGCCGAAGGTGTTCAGCGAGATCGAAGTCGGTTGAGCGACGCCGATAGCGTAGGAAACCTGAATCTCGCAGCGGTCGGCGAGTCCCGAGGCAACGATGTTCTTGGCAACGTAACGGCCGGCGTAGGCGGCGGAACGGTCAACCTTCGATGGATCCTTGCCGGAGAATGCGCCACCACCGTGACGGGCCATGCCGCCGTAGGTGTCGACGATGATCTTGCGGCCGGTCAGGCCGCAGTCGCCTACCGGACCACCGATGATGAAGTTGCCGGTCGGGTTGATGTGGAACTGGGTGTCCTTGTGCAGCAGCTCGGCTGGCAGCACGTGCTTGACGATCAGCTCCATCACGCCTTCGCGCAGGTCTTTGTAGGAGACTTCGGGGTTGTGCTGGGTCGACAGAACAACGGCGTCGATGCCCACAACGCGACCATTCTCGTAACGGCAGGTTACCTGAGACTTGGCGTCCGGGCGCAGCCACGGCAGCAGGCCGGATTTGCGTGCTTCGGCCTGACGCTCCACCAGACGGTGGGAGAAGCAGATCGGCGCAGGCATCAGCACGTCGGTTTCGTTGCTGGCGTAGCCGAACATCAGGCCCTGGTCGCCAGCGCCCTGATCTTCCGGCTTGCTGCGGTCAACGCCCTGGGCGATGTCTACCGACTGCTTGCCGATGATGTTCATGACGGCGCAGGTGGCGCCGTCGAAGCCGACGTTGGAGCTGTTGTAGCCGATATCGACGATGACCTTGCGGACGATGTCTTCCAGGTCGACCCAGGCCGAGGTGGTGACTTCGCCGGCGATGATCGCAACGCCCGTTTTCACCAGCGTTTCGCACGCCACACGGGCGAACTTGTCTTCAGCAATGATGGCGTCCAGCACCGCGTCGGAAATCTGGTCGGCGATTTTGTCCGGATGCCCTTCAGACACGGACTCGGAGGTGAAAATGGAGTATTCGCTCATCTCGACGGTTTCCTAAATTTACCGATGGTGAGTGTCGCCAGCCGGTCGCTGAAAATGGCGGACCTGAATCTGGAAACCATTACGTAAGCCTACATAGAGGCTGTCCCCGGGAGCGAGTCCCGCAGCGGTGGCCCAACGGGCCAAATCATCCTGTTCAAAACCCAGCCAGAGATCACCGCAGGCCTCCTTGGCCCAACTCTGGTCGTGGCTACACAACTCTGTCACCAACAAGCTACCACCCGGTTTCACCCGTGCGGACAATTGCTTGAGGGCGTCGGCCGGTGCGGTGAAATGGTGCAGTACCATATTCAACACGACACAATCGGCCTGGCTGCCGAGTTCGCTCAATGCATCGGCCAATTGCAAGGTTACGTTAGCCAGGCCTTCACGCAGGCAAACCTTGCGCGCCAACTCGAGCATCGCCGGGCTGTTGTCCAGCGCCGTTACCTGCGCGAAGCGTCGGGCCAGATCGGGGAGGAATTCACCATCACCCGGGCCGACTTCCAGAGCGCTGGCCTGACTGCCGAAACTGAGCTTGTCGAGCAGGGTCAGCAGGCTTTCGCGGTATTGCGCAAGGCCGGCAATCAAATCCTGTTGGGCGCGGAATTTCTCCTCGACCCGGGAAAAGAAGTCCTGGCTGGCGGCGGCGCGTTGTTGCTGGACCTGGCCGATGCGCACTTGCACCTCGACAGGTAACTCCAGGCCATCGACTTCTTCGAGCAGCGCCGCATGCAACCGACCACCCACATGGGTGGCATTGGGCAGGGCGCGCCGGTAGAAGATCGCATTGCCTTCGCGCCGGGTCGCCACCAGGTCGGCCTGGGCCAGGACCTTCAAGTGGTGGCTCATGCCGGACTGGCCGATGGCAAAGATCTGCGCCAGCTCCAGCACGCCGAACGAATCATTGGTCAGGACGCGCAATACATTCAACCGCAACGGGTCGCCGCCGGCTTTGCACAGGGCAGCCAGTTCGTCGCAGTGTTCATGGCCGATGGTTGGCACGCGCAAGTTCATGGGCGGCAGTCTAGTGAGCGATGGCGGTGCCTGCAAGGGCAATATCAAAAAGTTTTGATATTGCTCGATGAGCGGAGTCGAAATGCCTGTTAAGCGCTCAATAATCAGGCGTTGCCTTGGGTTTGCCCGCGCAATGACAGGAAAAATGCGATCAACGACCATCTGTCATTGCCCAGAGGCATGCGCCTAGGGGAAAATGCCCATCTTTTTTCCGTTCGTTCTAATTAAGCCCCAGGAGATAAGCGATGCCCAGCCGTCGTGAGCGTGCCAACGCCATTCGTGCCCTCAGCATGGATGCCGTGCAAAAAGCCAACAGCGGCCATCCCGGTGCCCCAATGGGTATGGCGGATATCGCCGAAGTACTTTGGCGTGATTTCTTGAAGCACAACCCGAGCAACCCGGCGTTCGCCGACCGTGACCGCTTCATCATGTCCAACGGTCACGGCTCGATGTTGATCTATTCGTTGTTGCACCTGACCGGTTACGACCTGTCGATCGACGACCTGAAGAACTTCCGTCAGCTGCACAGCCGCACCCCGGGTCACCCGGAATACGGCTACACCCCAGGTGTCGAGACCACCACCGGCCCGCTGGGCCAGGGCCTGGCCAACGCCGTGGGCTTCGCCCTGGCGGAAAAAGTGCTGGCGGCCCAGTTCAACCGCGAAGGCCACAACATCGTCGATCACCACACCTATGTGTTCCTGGGTGATGGTTGCATGATGGAAGGTATTTCCCACGAAGTCTGCTCCCTGGCCGGTACCCTGGGCCTGGGCAAACTGATCGCCTTCTACGATGACAACGGCATCTCCATCGACGGCGAAGTCGAAGGCTGGTTCACCGACGACACCCCCAAGCGTTTCGAAGCCTACAACTGGCAGGTGATCCGCAATGTCGACGGCCACGACCCCGATGAAATCAAGACGGCGATCGAAACCGCACGCAAAAGCGAGCAACCGACGCTGATCTGCTGCAAGACCACCATCGGTTTCGGCTCGCCCAACAAGCAAGGCAAGGAAGACTGCCACGGCGCGCCACTGGGTGCCGAGGAAATCGCCCTGACCCGCGCTGCGTTGAAGTGGAACCACGGGCCGTTCGAAATCCCTGCCGATATCTACGCCGAGTGGAGCGCCAAGGAAGCCGGCGCCGCTGCCGAAGCCGACTGGGATCAGCGTTTCGCTGCCTACTCCGCTGCATACCCGGAACTGGCCAATGAGCTGATCCGTCGTCTGAGCGGTGAGCTGCCGGCTGACTTCTCCGAGAAAGCCACCGCGTATATCGCTGAAGTCGCTGCCAAGGGCGAATCCATCGCCAGCCGCAAAGCCAGCCAGAATGCCCTGAACGCATTCGGCCCGCTGCTGCCGGAATTCCTCGGTGGTTCGGCTGACCTGGCCGGCTCCAACCTGACCCTGTGGAAAGGCTGCAAGGGCGTCAGCGCTGCAGATGCCAGCGGCAACTACATGTACTACGGCGTGCGCGAGTTCGGCATGAGCGCGATCATGAACGGTGTGGCCCTGCACGGTGGTTTCGTACCGTACGGCGCAACCTTCCTGATCTTCATGGAATACGCCAGTAACGCCGTGCGCATGTCTGCACTGATCAAAGCGCGGGTGCTGTATGTGTTCACCCACGACTCCATCGGTCTGGGCGAAGACGGCCCGACGCACCAGCCGATCGAACAGCTGGCCAGCCTGCGCTGCACACCGAACCTCGACACCTGGCGTCCAGCCGATGCGGTTGAATCTGCCGTGGCCTGGAAATATGCCATCGAGCGTGACGACGGCCCGTCGGCGCTGGTGTTCTCCCGCCAGAACCTGCAGCACCAGACCCGTAACGCACTGCAGTTGGGCGACATTGCCCGCGGTGGCTATGTACTCAAGGACTGCGCTGGCGAGCCGGAGCTGATCCTGATCGCAACCGGTTCGGAAGTCGGCCTGGCCGTTCAGGCCTACGACAAACTGACCGAGCAAGGTCGCAAGGTGCGCGTGGTTTCCATGCCATGCACCTCGGTGTTCGATGCCCAGGATGCCGGTTACAAGCAGTCGGTCCTGCCGCTGCAGGTCAGCGCGCGTATTGCCATCGAAGCCGCTCATGCCGACTACTGGTACAAGTACGTGGGCCTGGAAGGCCGCGTCATCGGCATGACCACCTTCGGCGAGTCGGCGCCTGCGGCGGCGTTGTTCGAAGAGTTCGGCTTCACCCTGGACAATGTCCTGGGTACTGCCGAAGAGCTGCTGGAAGACTGATGCAAAGCGGTGGCAACAGGCCACCGCCTGTAGCCGCTGCCGCTAGGCTGCGCTCGGCCGCGAAGCGGTCGTAAATGCCACCCCTCAAGTCTCAGCTGGGACCGAGGTGCCTGGATAGCGACCGCGATGCGGTCGAGCGCAGCCTGCGGCAGCGGCTACAGGGTTTTGTGTTGTTCGCGCTTATAACAATTCGAGAACTCCATGCCCCAACCGCGTCCCTACAAAGTTGCACTCAACGGCTACGGCCGCATTGGTCGTTGCGTCTTGCGAGCGTTGTTCGAGCGAGGGGCGAAGGCCGGTTTTGAAGTTGTCGCGATCAACGATCTGGCCGATATGGCCAGCATCGAATACCTGACGCGCTTCGACTCCACCCACGGGCGCTTTCCCGGTGAAGTGAAAGTCGACGGCGATTGTCTGAATATCAATGGCGACTGCGTGAAGGTTCTGCGCAGCGCTACGCCTGAAGGCATCGATTGGTCCGCGTTGGGCGTCGATCTGGTGCTGGAATGCTCGGGTGCCTACAACACCCGCGAAGATGGGCAGCGTTTTCTCGACGCCGGTGCGCCTCGGGTGTTGTTCTCGCAGCCGATGGCCAGTGAAGCGGATGTCGATGCCACGATTGTCTACGGCATCAACCAGCACTGCCTGACCGGCAGCGAGCGCCTGGTCTCCAACGCCTCCTGCACCACCAACTGCGGAGTTCCGCTGTTGCGCCTGCTCGATCAGGCGTTCGGTCTCGAGTACGTGTCGATCACCACGATTCACTCGGCGATGAACGATCAGCCGGTAATCGATGCCTATCACCATGAAGACCTGCGCCGTACCCGTTCGGCGTTTCAATCAGTGATTCCGGTGTCCACGGGCCTTGCCCGGGGTATCGAACGCTTGCTGCCGGAACTTGCGGGGCGAATTCAGGCCAAAGCAGTGCGCGTGCCGACGGTCAATGTGTCATGCCTGGACATAACCTTGCAGACCGCTCGCGATACCGACGCGGCGGAAGTCAACCGGGTCCTGCGCGACGCTGCGTTGAGCGGCCCGTTGCAAGGCTTGCTGGCTTACACTGAGTTGCCGCACGCCAGTTGTGATTTCAACCATGATCCTCATTCGGCGATTGTCGATGCGAGTCAGACCCGTGTTTCCGGCCCTCGGCTGGTGAACCTGCTGGCCTGGTTCGACAACGAATGGGGTTTTGCCAATCGCATGCTCGATGTTGCAGAGCACTATCTGCACGTCTTACACCAATCCAGCTTGCAAAAAACAGTAAACAGCCCTGAAGGACTGCATTCATGACCGTGTTGAAGATGACCGACCTCGATCTGCAAGGTAAACGCGTACTGATCCGCGAAGACCTCAACGTCCCTGTGAAGGACGGTGTGGTCACCAGCGACGCGCGTATCCTTGCCTCGCTGCCGACCATCAAGCTGGCGCTGGAGAAGGGCGCGGCCGTGATGGTGTGCTCGCACCTGGGGCGTCCGACCGAGGGTGAATTCTCTGCCGAGAACAGCCTGGTGCCTGTTGCCGACTACTTGAGCAAGGCATTGGGTCGCGAAGTCCCGCTGGTTACCGATTATCTCGACGGCGTCGACGTGAAGGCCGGTGACATCGTCCTGTTCGAAAACGTGCGTTTCAACAAAGGCGAGAAGAAGAACGCCGACGACCTGGCGCACAAATACGCAGCGCTGTGCGACGTGTTCGTCATGGATGCCTTCGGCACCGCTCACCGTGCCGAGGGTTCGACCCACGGCGTGGCCAAGTTCGCCAAAATCGCCGCAGCCGGCCCTTTGTTGGCCGCTGAACTGGATGCACTGGGCAAGGCCCTGGGCGCACCGGCCAAGCCTATGGCTGCCATCGTTGCTGGCTCCAAGGTGTCGACCAAGCTTGACGTGCTCAACAGCCTGAGCCAGATCTGCGACCAGCTGATCGTTGGCGGCGGCATTGCCAACACCTTCCTGGCGGCAGCCGGGCACAAGGTTGGCAAGTCCTTGTACGAACCTGATCTGCTCGATACCGCCCGCGCCATTGCGGCCAAGGTCAGCGTGCCGTTGCCGGTCGACGTTGTGGTTGCCAAGGAATTTGCCGAAAGCGCCGCTGCTACCGTCAAGCTGATCGCTGACGTAGCCGATGACGACATGATCCTGGACATCGGTCCACAGACCGCCGCGCACTTCGCCGAACTGCTGAAGTCGTCGAAAACGATCCTGTGGAACGGCCCGGTCGGCGTCTTCGAGTTCGACCAGTTCGGCAACGGTACCAAGGTGCTGGCCAAGGCCATCGCCGAAAGCCCGGCATTCTCCATCGCCGGTGGTGGTGACACCCTGGCAGCCATCGACAAGTATGGCGTTGCCTCCGATATCTCCTACATTTCTACCGGTGGTGGCGCTTTCCTCGAGTTCGTCGAAGGCAAGGTACTGCCTGCTGTCGAAGTGTTGGAGCAGCGGGCCAAAGCCTGATTCGTCGCGAGCTCGGCAAAGGGAGAGTCCTGATGTTCAAGGCATTGCCGCTGTTAATCGTGGGCCTGATTGCCGGCTGCGCCAGTTCGCCTGAGCCGGCGTCCGAAAAGGCACCGGGCCAGCCGCAAGGTGGTTGCTATCAGTCCGAGTGGCAGGCGGAAACGGTACCGGTGATCAACAAACGGTCGGGCTCGGAGGGCTTGGAAAAATACGAGCCCGAGCAACAGCAACAAGCCCATGGCTGTCCTTGAGCGATCAAGGCGGCTGCTCTGATCGCGATCTTTGGCCTGTTACTCGACCAGAGGTCGCAACCACTCACAGGATTGTGAGTCGCATAAGTGTCATGGTCGGCTGGCCTTGCGGTTGGCAGCCTGGCACTGCAGATTGAGGAAGTGCAATGAAGGGAGCTCTTGCCCCGCTGGTATTTGCAGTGCTTGGCGGATGCGCAAGCGTCCAGGCTCCGGCACCGGATAACTGGACGCGCTGGGTCTGCGATACCCAGACCGAAGTGCTCTGGCGTTTCGCCGATACTGACCGTCAGGCAGTCGATGTACGCCTGGGTGGCGGTGATCAGGTGTATCGTCTGAAGTCTGAGCCGGGTGCATCGGGAGCGCTGTACAGCGATGGCGTCCTGGCGTTCCACACCAAAGGTGATGAAGGCCTGGTGTACTGGGTCGCCACCAACGATTTGATAGGCCGGGGCTGCAAGGCACCGTGACTGGCCGGATCGGCCTGCGCCGGTCCACACTACTTGAATAGCAGCCGCCGCTACGGCAGGCTTGCACGATTAACGACCCTCGTCCGGGAGAGATACACACAATGGCACTCATTAGCATGCGCCAGATGTTGGACCACGCCGCTGAATTCGGCTACGGCGTTCCAGCTTTCAACGTCAACAACCTTGAGCAGATGCGCGCCATTATGGAAGCCGCTGACAAGACTGACTCCCCGGTGATCGTCCAGGCTTCGGCCGGCGCGCGCAAATACGCCGGTGCACCTTTCCTGCGTCACCTGATCCTGGCAGCGATCGAAGAGTTCCCGCATATCCCGGTGTGCATGCACCAGGACCACGGCACCAGCCCTGACGTCTGCCAGCGTTCGATCCAGCTGGGCTTCAGCTCGGTGATGATGGACGGCTCGCTCGGCGAAGACGGCAAGACCCCGACCGACTACGACTACAACGTCCGTGTTACCCAGCAAACCGTCGCCATGGCTCACGCCTGTGGCGTTTCGGTAGAAGGCGAGCTGGGCTGCCTGGGCTCGCTGGAAACCGGCATGGCCGGTGAAGAAGACGGCATCGGCGCCGAAGGCGTGCTCGATCACAGCCAAATGCTGACTGACCCGGAAGAAGCCGCTGACTTCGTCAAACGCACCCAGGTCGACGCCCTGGCCATCGCCATCGGCACCAGCCACGGCGCCTACAAGTTCACCAAGCCGCCTACCGGCGACGTGCTGGCCATCGACCGTATCAAGGAAATCCACAAGCGCATCCCCAATACTCACCTGGTGATGCACGGTTCTTCTTCGGTCCCGCAAGAGTGGCTGGCAATCATCAACCAGTACGGCGGCGACATCAAGGAGACCTACGGCGTACCGGTTGAAGAAATCGTCGAAGGCATCAAGCACGGCGTGCGCAAGGTCAACATCGACACCGACCTGCGCCTGGCTTCCACCGGTGCCATGCGTCGTCTGATGGCCACCAACCCGAGCGAGTTCGACCCACGTAAATTCTTCGGCGCCACCGTCACCGCCATGCGCGACGTGTGCATCGCTCGCTACGAAGCCTTCGGCACTGCCGGCAACGCCTCGAAGATCAAGGCGATCTCCCTGGAAGGCATGTTCCAGCGTTACCTCAAGGGTGAGCTGAACGCCAAGGTCAACTGAGTTCGACCTGAAATGAAAAAACCCGCAGCGATGCGGGTTTTTTTTGCCCTGGAAGTCGGCTTCAAGTCTTGTCGTGATCGATGTCCAGCTTGTAGAAGGCCGCTTTTCCACCCTCGGTGGTGTAGCCGGTATTGTCCTGGGTATAAACCCCGGCCTTGAAATACAACGGCTTTTTGCTCCAGGTTTTACTGATCGGACTGTCCCAGTGAGAGCCGGCCGCACCGACGCCCAATGCTCCGCCCGGGCTCAGGTGAATCAAGTAGGAAAACTGCTTATTGAGCGCCACGTTCTCGGCAATGATGATGACCCGCCCCTCATCGTCGTCGGGCCTGATCCGGACCTTGGCGACGATGTTGCCGGTCTTCTTGCTGCTTTTGTACTGGTACTCCAGCTTCAGCAGTGGCTTGGTACTTTCATAGGCGTGGATCTGGCCGATGACGATCTTGCCGGAGGACGGTACCTGGTTCACGG
This sequence comes from Pseudomonas sp. LS1212, assembly GCF_024741815.1. NCBI lineage: Bacteria > Pseudomonadati > Pseudomonadota > Gammaproteobacteria > Pseudomonadales > Pseudomonadaceae > Pseudomonas > Pseudomonas sp. LS1212. The sequence goes on along the minus strand of NZ_CP102951.1, from coordinate 5,328,854 downwards.
CCAGGGTCGCGCGCAGAGGACCAGGCGGGCGGTGCCTTGCGCGAAGTGACCGTTAGTCGGCTTGCGGCTGATTTCAAGGGATGATGGCAATAGGCTTCCTTCAGGTTTGTTGGATCCACGTCTAGAGTTAGTTTCAGTCGAACTCCGGCATGTCGATGCTATAAGAGAGGCGCCATGGAATGCCTGCCACCCCAGTCTGATGACGGCAGCTCAGTCTTGCTGGTCGTTGATGATTACGTGGAAAACCTGATCAGCATGCGGGCCCTGCTCGAGCGCCATGACTGGAAGGTGCTGACGGCTGGCTCGGGGGTCGAGGCACTGGGAAAGTTGCTGGAGCATGAAGTCGATCTGGTATTGCTCGACGTCCAGATGCCCGGCATGGACGGGTTCGAGGTGGCACGACTGATGCGCGGCAGCCAGCGCACCAGCATGACCCCTATCATCTTCCTGACGGCCAACGAACAGTCCCAGGCCGCCGTACTCAAGGGCTATGCCTGCGGTGCAGTGGACTACCTGTTCAAGCCATTCGACCCCCAGATTCTCAAACCCAAAGTCCAGGCCCTGCTCGAACATCAGCGCGACCGCCGAGCCCTGCAACGCCTGACCCGGGACCTGGAGACGGCCAGGGCTTTCAACGCTTCGGTGCTGGAGAATGCCGCTGAAGGTATTCTGGTGGTCGATGAAGCCGGTCAGATCAGTTTCGCCAACCCGGCTGTTTCACGATTGCTCAGTGCTACCTTGCAAGAGTTGCAAGGGGTGGACCTGTTGCGGTTCATCCAGTCGCCGCCCGTTACCAACTGGCGCGAGTCGGTGTTCTACCGGGCCTATGTCCACCGCGACACCTACCGGATTCATGACGCGGTGCTGCGTACCGCGCCCGGCCAGTCTTTGCCGGTGGCCTTGTCCTGCGCGCCGCTGCCTTGTGAGCAGCGCGCCATGGTGGTGACTGTCCTGGATATGTCGGTGGTGCGCAATCTGCATCAGCAGCTCGAGCACCAGGCAGTGACCGATCCCTTGACCGGGCTGCTCAACCGCCGAGGCTTCTATCAGACCGTGGAAAGCACACTGGTGCGCAACGAGCGTTCGGACAATGTGCAGGCCCTGCTGTATCTGGACCTCGACGGTTTCAAGCGTATCAACGACACCCATGGGCACGATGCGGGCGATCGGGTGCTGCGCTGGGTGGCCGAGCAACTCAAGGATTGTCTGCGTCCCTATGATGTCGTGGCGCGTATGGGCGGGGATGAGTTCACCGTCTTGCTCGACTCGCTGGAGTACCCCGAGCAAGCGGCCAAGGTCGCGGAAAAGGTCATTGAGCGCATGTCGATCTGCCAGCAGATCGACGGGCTGGATGTCACCCTTGGCGTCAGTATCGGTATCGCCATCTACCCCGAGTGCAGCGTTACGCTCGATGGCTTGCTACGCGCCGCCGACGTCGCCATGTATGCCGCCAAACAGGCCGGTCGGCAGCAGTATCGCTTCTATGATCAGGACCTCAATGGGCGGGCGCGTTCACGCCTCATGCTCGAAAGCAGCGTGCGCGCCGCAATCGAGGACAAGGACTTCACGATGGTGTACCAGCCTCAGGTGGCGTTCGACGGCGGCCGCCTGCGAGGTTTCGAGGCATTGCTGCGCTGGCGGCATCCCAGCGTCGGTGATGTCTCGCCCGGCCTGTTCATTCCCTTGCTCGAAGAAGCTCGCCTGATCCATCGGTTGACCTGCTGGATCTATCAACAAGGCGCATGCCAGCGCAGGGCCTGGAAGGAGAGCTTCTCGCCAGACCTGGTGTTGAGCGTGAGTCTGAGCAATGCCCAATTCGCCATGCCCGATCTGGTCGCCCAATTGCAGCACGCCATTGATGCCAATGACCTCCAACCCCGGCAGCTGGAAATCGAAGTCGCCGAAACGTCCTTGATGCATAACCTCGAAGAGGCGGGTAAACAATTGTTGCGCCTGCGTGAGTTGGGCGTGCGCATCGCCCTTGATGACTTTGGCGCTGGCGATTGCTCCCTGAAAATGCTGCGTGACCTGTCGATCGACACGCTCAAGCTCGACCGGCACCTGGTCGCCCGGATAACCCACTCGCAACGTGACCAGGCGCTGGTGCGCAGTATCCTGGAACTGTGTCGGTGCTATGAGGTGAGCGTAATTGCCCAAGGAGTCGAAACCGCGAAGCAATCCCGATGGTTGATGGCCAATGGCTGCGAGTTCGTGCAAGGTTTCCTGGTTGCCAAGCCAATGACCGCTGAAGATGCCAGTCGTTTTCCAGCTCGATTTGACTGGGGCTAGTTCGTTACACTGCCGGTTCCATCATTTCGTTCACCGGCCATGACCGCGCTCAAGTACCTGCAAGCCTACCCCCAGTACCTGCAAGATCAGGTGCGCCAGATGATCATGCAGGAGCGCCTGGGCGAGTACCTGCAACAGCGCTATCCCGATCGCCATGCCGTCCAGAGCGACAAGGCGCTCTATGCCTATGCGCTGGTGTTGAAGCAGGAGCATCTGCGCAATGCGCCGAACCTGGACAAGGTGCTGTTCGACAACCGCCTCGACCTGACGCATCGAGCGCTGGGCCTGCACACCGCCATTTCCCGGGTGCAGGGTGGCAAGCTCAAGGCCAAGAAGGAAATTCGCATCGCCTCTCTGTTCAAGGAGGCGGCGCCGCAGTTCTTGAGAATGATCGTGGTGCACGAGTTGGCGCACTTGAAGGAGTCGGACCACAACAAGGCGTTCTACCAGCTCTGTGAATACATGCAGCCTGGTTATCACCAGTTGGAGTTCGACTTGCGCGTCTACCTGACTTACCGTGACCTGCCCGGCGTCGCACATTGCGCGCCGTGACCGACAAGGATTTTCCGATGGATGTCAGCAAGACCAAGAGCAGCTTCTACCGTCGCTTGTACGTAGCCTGGCTGATCGACAGCCAGGTCGCTGCCAGCGTCCCGGCCTTGATGGACGTCACTGGCATGCCGCGACGTACGGCCCAGGACACCATCGCCGCACTGGCCGATCTGGATATCGTCTGCGAATTCGAACAGCAGGATGGGGCTCGCAACCACGCCGGGCACTATCGAATTCGCGACTGGGGGGCAATCGACAAGCGCTGGATCGCCCAGCACCTGGAGCGGATCAAAGAGGTACTGGGTTACCCTTGACGGCCGCTGCTGCGGCGCATGCCGATATGCGGGATGTTATCCTCCAGGTACTGTTCGCCAGCCACTTCAAAGCCGTAACCGGCATAGTAACCCTGCAAGTGAGCCTGGGCCGACAGGTAGACGGGTAGCCCGGGCCAGCGTTTCTCAGCCTGTTTCAAGCCCTGTTCCATCAGTGCATGACCCAGCTTGCGGCCGCGCGCGGCAGGTGCGACCACGACACGGCCGATCACCACGTCACCGCCCTGGGTTTCGGGATCCAGCAAGCGCAGGTAGGCCACCAGCTCGTCCCCTTCCCAGCCCATCAAATGGCAGGTATCGCCCCCCAGATCCTGGCCGTCGACATCCTGATAAGGGCAATTCTGTTCGACCACGAACACTTCCGTGCGCAGTTTCAGAATGGCGTAGAGCTGCTCCTTGCCAAGATCCTCGTGATGTTTGCAGACCCAGTCGATGGACATGATGGTTTCCTGAGTAAATGACGGAACTGAAGGATGCATCGATCATAAAGCGAGATCGGAGGTTGTCGCGCCGTTGAAATCAATTGAATCCCTTTTCTCTCTCCAATTCTAGAAAACGTTTGATGAAGGCGGACGGTACTTATGAACACCTGCTCAAGCAGCATGGCATGTGATCAGGCCGGCGCGTCCTTGATCAAATGCGCCGCCAGGGTCCGCAATGGCCCCAACTGCCGGCAGATCAATGCCAGTTGGGTCTGCACAAGGCGCTGATCCTCATCGACCTCTTCAGGCATCTGCTCGAGGGCGCTGGCCAGTGCCTCTTCGTCATCGCTGTGAATGGCCACCGGCAGTTTGCTCGACAGGCCGGCAGCGATCTCGTCGATACTGCAGGCCAGGCTTTCTCCAGCGCCGTCGATCAGTTGCTCGCGCACGGGGGCGGGCAGGGGCGTTTCCCGGTGGGCACCCAGGCCTGACAGGTAACTGAGCAAGGTGTGCGACAGCACCAGGAAGCGAAAGCCCACGTCCGCTTCCTTTCGAAAGTGGCCGGGCTCCATCAGCATATTGGCCAATGTGGTCGAGAGCGCCGCATCGGCGTTGTGGGCGTTGCGCCTGGCCAACCGGTAGGCCAGGTCGTCGCGTTTGCCATGGGCGTACTGTTGCATGATCTGGCGCAGGTAGATGCTGTTGCAGCTCAGGGTCGTGGCCAGCACCTTGTTCAAGCGCCGGCCCTGCCAGTCGGGCAGGAACAGGAATACCGCCAGGCCCGCGATCAGGCTGCCGATCAGGGTATCGAACAGGCGTGGCAGGAACAGCCCATAGCCGTCGCCGACCTGGTTGAAGCAGAACAGCACCATCAGGGTGATTGCAGCGGTGGCCAGGGTATAGCGGCTAGTGCGGTAGACGAAGAACACCACTCCTGCAGCCACAGCGAACATCGATTGGATGATTGCGCTGGGGAACAGGTCGAACAAGGCCCAGCCCACGGTCAGGCCAATGGCCGTGCCGATGATCCGCTGCACCAGTTTGCGCCGCGTCGCGCCATAGTTGGGCTGGCAGACGAACAGGGTGGTGAGCATGATCCAGTAGCCCTGGGTCGGGTGGATCAGGTGCACCATGCCATAGCCGATCGACAGTGCCAGCGGCAGGCGCAGGGCGTGGCGAAACAGCAGTGAAGTCGGGGTCAAGTGTTGCCGCAGGCGATTCCAGACATCCGCCAGAGTGCGTGGGGAGCGGTCGAGCAGGCTGCTGTCGGTGGCATCGGCGAGGGTGTCCGGGTTGCTGGCGTCGTTGAGCAGGCGGTCGAGGGTGGCAAGGTTGGCGGCCAGTGCCCGTAATGAACGCAGCAGGCCGCGCCAGGCCGGGTTGCTCTGGATGCGCAGATGTTCCAGGGAGGCATCCAGATCGCTCATCGCCTGGGCAGAACTGGCGTCATAGGTAAAGGGCTGGCGTAACTGGATTGACTCTGACAGACGCCGACAGGCCGCTCCTTGCTGGCGCAGCAGGCGTTGGCAGCGGAACAGCACGTCACTGTGAAAGAAGGCTTCGGTCAGCGCGTTGTAGGGGTAGTGAGACGAGCTGGCGCGTTCGTGAATATCCTGGGCAAGAAAATACAGCTTCAGGTAGCGACTGACCTTGGAGCCAGGACGACCGTTGCCGACCCGGTGCAGGATGATTTCCTTGGCGGCATTGAGCGCGGCCACCACGCGACCGTTTTGCTGCGCCAGCTCCAGGCGCCGGGCTTCGACGTCAAGCTGGCGGATGGGTTCGAACAGGGTGGCCTTGAGCTTGAGGTAGTAGCCCAGCTCGCGATAAAGACTCGCCAGGCTCTGTTGCACCGGCTGGTTGGAAAACATTACTTGCCACAGCACCGACAGCAAGCCGTACCAGGCCGCACCGGCCACCAGCAGGATCGGTTCGTGCCAGAAATCGGTGACTTCGCCGCCGCGCTGGTCTACGCCGATCATGGTGTAGACCGAGAGAATCAACGTGGCCGAAGCAATCGCACCGTAGCGCTCTCCCAGGGCGCCGAGCATGGTCAGGCCGAAGCTGGCCAGCGCCAGGGCGCAGACGAACACAAGGGGATAGGGGAACAGCAGCTCCACCGAAAGCGCGGCGACGGTGAAACACACCAGCGTCACCGCCAGCGCGTTGATCCGGCCTTGCCAACTGTCGTCGGTCTCGGCCAAGGCGCAGGCGATGATCCCCAGAAACAGCGGGATCAACAGGGCCATTTCATCCTGGAACCAACACAACGCCATGCTGCCGGTCAGGGCGATGAACACCCGCAAGCTGTAGCTGAACTTGTCCAGCGCCCATAAGCGCCGCAGGGAGTGACGAAACGAAGTCGATGACATGTAAGGGCAGGCCTGCTGGGCGATTATCTAAATTGAGCCAGTATTGACGGCGGTGCAAGGCGGCTGTTCACCGCTCCTCATCGCTCTTTATCGCTCTTTATCAATACAAAGCAAAATCTGTTCCGTGATGCGCCGATAGTACCTGCCAATTATGCGAATTGCGCTGCTGCGTATGCGCTGGCCCAGGCCCACTGGAAGTTGAAACCGCCCAGATGACCGCTGACGTCCAGCACTTCGCCGATGAAGTACAAGCCTGGGCTCTTCAGCGATTCCATGGTCTTGGACGAGACTTCTCGGGTATCGACCCCGCCCAGGGTGACTTCTGCCGTGCGATAGCCTTCGGTGCCGGCCGGTACCACTTGCCAGCTGGCGAGCTTGCCCGCGACGTCGTCGAGTTCGGCCGGGGTGTATTGCTTCATTGGCTTGGATACGAACCACTGTTCGGCCAGCAGGTTGGCCATCTTCCTGGTAAAGATTTCTCCAAGCAGGGTCTTCAACTCGCTGTTCGGCCTTTCAGCCTGCTGCTGTTGCAGCCAGCTCAGGGCGTCATGGTCGGGCAGCAGGTTGATTTCGACGCTGTCACCCGGTTCCCAGAACGAGGAAATCTGCAGGATCGCCGGGCCGCTGAGGCCGCGATGGGTGAACAGGATGTTCTCGCGAAAGCTTTGCCCGTTGCAGCTGACCAGGCTATCGACCGAGGTGCCGGACAGCTCGGTGCACAGTTCCTTGAGCTGGTCGGTAATGGTGAACGGCACCAGCCCTGCGCGGGTCGGCAGGACACTGTGGCCGAACTGCCGGGCGATCTGATAGCCGAAACCGGTCGCGCCAAGGGTCGGAATCGACAGGCCGCCGGTAGCGATCACCAGCGACTCGCATTGCACCTGGCCAAGGCTGGTCTGCAGCAGGTAGCCGGCTTCCAGCTTTTCGATATGGGTCATCGAGGTTTCCATGCGCAGGTCGACCTGGACCTGTTCGCATTCGGCCAGCAGCAGGCCGAGGATGTCGCTGGATTTGTTATCGCAGAACAACTGGCCGAGTTTTTTCTCGTGGTAGGGCACGCCGTGCTTGCTCACCAGCTCGATAAAATCCCACTGGGTGTAACGCGCCAGGGCCGATTTGCAGAAATGCGGGTTCTGCGAGAGAAAATTGCTCGGTTCTGCGTACATATTGGTGAAATTGCAGCGGCCACCGCCGGACATCAGGATTTTTTTGCCGGGCTTGTTCGCATGGTCGATCAGCATCACCTTGCGGCCGCGACCGGCGGCGGTGAGGGCGCACATCAAGCCAGCGGCGCCAGCGCCAATGATGATTACGTCGGTAGAGCGCAAAACAATTTCCTCGGAATAGGGTGAGCAGCCTGTAACCCTGTAGCCGCTGGCGAAGCCTGCGCTGAGGTCCGTCAGGACCTCCCGGCGATCTTGGGATCATGCGCCCGTTTCACGGGCGGGCGCAGGCTACGCCAGCGGCTATAGGTGAGCGGTGGTGATCCAGATTAGAGAATCCGCACCCGCAACGAACGCCCCTTGATCTTGCCGCTGTTCAAGCGCTGCAGCGCCTGCTTGGCGATCCCGCGCTCGACTGCAACATAGGCCTGGAAGTCGAAAATCGCGATCTTGCCGACCTGCGCGCCAGGAATGCCGGCTTCACCGGTCAGTGCGCCGAGGATGTCACCCGGGCGGACCTTGTCCTTGCGCCCGGCGCCAATGCACAGGGTGCTCATTGGTGGCAGCAGGGGGGCACCGCCCTGGGCGCTCAACGAATCCATCTGCTCCCACTTGAGCGGTGATTTCTGCAAGTCTTCGATGGCCTGGGCGCGGTGGCCTTCGGACGGCGCGACCAGGCTGACGGCCAAGCCTTTCTCGCCGGCGCGGCCGGTACGGCCAACGCGGTGCACGTGGATTTCCGAGTCGCGGGCCAGTTCCACGTTGATAACCATGTCCAGCGCGTCGATATCCAGACCGCGCGCCGCTACGTCGGTGGCAACCAGTACCGAGGTGCTGCGGTTGGCAAACATGGCCAGGACCTGGTCGCGGTCGCGTTGTTCCAGGTCGCCATGCAGGGCCACTGCCGAAATGCCTTTGGCGACCAGATGATCGACCACTTCCTGGCATTGCTGCTTGGTGAAGCAGAACGCCACGCAGGACTGCGGACGGAAATGCGCGAGGGTTTTCACCACCGCTTCCATGCGCAGCTCTGGATCGATCTCGTAGAAACGTTGTTCGATCTGGGTGTCGTCATGCAGCGCTTCGGCTTTCACCTGCTGGGGGTTGCGCATGAATTTCGAGGACAGCTGCTTGATGCCCACCGGGTAAGTGGCGGAGAACAGCAGGGTCTGACGGCGCTCCGGGGTCTGCTCGATGATGTCGGCGATGGCGTCGTAGAAACCCATGTCGAGCATGCGGTCGGCTTCATCGAGTACCAGGGTGTTCAGGCCGTCGAGTACCAGCGAGCCTTTGCGCAGGTGCTGCTGAATGCGCCCCGGGGTGCCGACGATGATGTGCGCGCCATGTTCCAGCGAGCCGATCTGCGGGCCGAGCGATACGCCGCCGCACAGGGTCAGGACCTTGATGTTGTCTTCGGCGCGGGCCAGCCGGCGGATTTCCTTGGCCACCTGGTCGGCCAGCTCGCGCGTCGGGCACAGGACCAGTGCCTGGCAGCCGAAAAAGCGCGGGTTGATCGGGTTCAGCAGGCCGATACCGAAGGCAGCGGTCTTGCCGCTGCCGGTCTTGGCCTGGGCGATCAGGTCCATGCCCTTGAGGATCACCGGCAAGCTCTGCGCCTGGATCGGCGTCATCTGGGCATAACCGAGGGAGTCGAGGTTAGCCAGCATGGCGGCGGACAGCGGCAGAGTGTTAAAAGCGGTGGCAATGGTGGTCACGAGACTGGCCTGCAAAACAAAATGTCGCGCAGTGTACCAGCCTCATGGCTATTAGCCCTAAGACTCGATCTTGGGTTCCGGACGAAGGGCACGCCTTCCGTCTGCCCTGGACAGCTGCATGAAGATCGCCGCCGCCAGCATGGTCATGACGCCAATGGTGAAAAAGGTCAGTTTGAAGGCCTCCAGCGTCGTGCTCACGCCTTCGCTTGCACCCGCCGCGGTAAAGCCGCCGAGCAAGGCTCCTGCACAGGCGACGCCAAGGCTCAGGGACAGCTGCGCGACCACCGAGAGCAGGCTGTTGCCGCTGCTGGCGCTGGCGTCGTCGAGGTCGATCAGGGTCACGGTGTTCATGGCCGTGAACTGCATCGAGTTGACCGCCCCCAGCAGGCCCAGCTGAAACAGCAGCAAAGCGTACGGCGTGTTTTGGTCGACCAGGCCCAGGCTGGCCAGCAGCAGCCCCAATAGCAGGGTGTTGGCGGTGAGAATGTTGCGATAGCCGAAACGTTCGATGAGCGGGCGAGCGACCGACTTGGCGAACATGGCCGCAGCGGCCAGCGGAATCATGCTCATGCCGGCCTGGGACGGTGAATAGCCCAGGGCTACCTGTAGCAGCAAAGGCACCAGAAATGGCAGTGCGCCGCTGCCCAGGCGCGAGAACAGGTTGCCAAGGATGCCCACGGCAAAGCTGCGGGTGCGGAACAGGCGAGGCGAGAACAAGGTGTTGTCGACCTGCCCCGCCCGTAGCCAATACGCCGCCAGGCAGGCCATGCCGGCAAACAGCAGAAGCATGACGCGCAAATGTGGCAGGTGCAGTTCGCCAAGCCCCTCCATGGCGATGGTGATCAGGATCATCGCCGCCCCGAACAGCACAAAGCCGAGGCCGTCGAAACGGGTCCGTTCGCTGCCGCGCAGGTCCGGGATGAATCGCCAGACGGCATAACAGCCGACCAGTCCGACCGGCAAGTTAAGCAGGAAGATCCAGTGCCAGCTCAGGTACTGCACCAGCCAGCCACCCATGGTCGGCCCCAGCAACGGCCCCAACATGCCGGGCACGGTGATGAAGCTCATGATGCGCACCAGCTCCGAACGTGGATAGGCGCGTAGCACCACCAGCCTGCCGACCGGGAGCATCAGCGCACCGCCCAGGCCCTGGACGACGCGCGCCGCAATCAGCATGTTCAAGCTGTTGGACAGGGCGCAAAGCAGCGAGCCCAGGCTGAACAGCAAAATGGCGCCGAAGAAAATATTTTTGGTGCCGAAGCGGTCGGCAATCCAGCCCGAGGCCGGGATCAGCAGCGCCACGGTGAGCATGTAGGCGATGATCACCGACTGCATGCGCAGTGGGTTTTCAGCCAGGTCCAGGGCCATGGCGGGCAGGGCGGTGTTGAGGATGGTGCCGTCGAGCGATTGCATGAAGAAGGCAATGGCCACCACCCAGGGTATCCAGCGTGCGGTGGTGGCATCGAGGGGTAGGCGGTTGGGCATGGGGGTCCTTGTGTTGTCAGGTATTCCGTGTCGCCTTTATCGCTGGCAAGCGATAGCTGCGTCGCGGTCTACAACGTAAGCGTCAAACGACTGATCAACGCCCCGGGCAATTGCGTCGAGGACGTCTGCCGCTCGCTGTAGGTGCCGGTCGACAGAATCAACTCGCGATCCTGGGTCAACGCCTCCAGATGCATGCCCAACAGGTTGTACACGCTGTCATCGAAGCGCATGGTGCTGACCGGCGCCTGGATCTGGCCGTTCTCCACCCAGAAGGTGGCGAAGCGTGTCAGGCCGGTCATGCGTGCCGCCGGTTGATCGGAGTAGTTCAAGTACCACAGGTTGCTGATGTACAGGCCGGTGCCGAGCCGGTCGAGGATCTCGGTCCGGGGCAGGTCGCCTGGGGCCATGCTCAGGGCGCTGGGCGATTCGCCGCTGTTGGCGCCGTTACCGGTCAGGCCGTACTCGGCGGCGCTGCGTGAGTTGATCAGCCGGTCCTGGGCCTTGCCGGCACTGATGAGGGTCAGGTCGGTGCGTGGATAACCTTCCTCGGAAAATGCCGGGCTGAGGGAGCCGCTGACCTGCTCGGCCATGGTCACCCGTGGGTTGAGGCGGGCATCGTCGCTGTACAGGCGTTGCAGCGGGCTGTCCTTGCTGGCGAGCGATTGCGCGGAGAAACCGCCCCAGCAGAGCATGCCGATGATTTCGTCCAGCGCAGCGGGGGCCAGATAGGCGCGGTAATGCCCGGGCGCCAGGGTTTTCAGTGGGCGGCCAAGGAAAGCCAGTTGCTCGTTGGCATTGGCTAGCCGCAGGGCGAAGACTTCATCGCTCCAGTCCTGGCCGGCGTAGTTGGCCTTGACCGCTTGCCCGTTGGCGTGAAACAGGCTCCAGTCGAGATTGAAGCTGTTGGCCTGGTGCCAGCCGAACGCCCCCCATGAGCTGGCAAAGCCGCGGCTGATCGGGCCTGCGGCATAGATCCCGACCAGGTCCAGGCCTTGCGTGCCACGGCCGATCTGCTCGAGCACGTGAGCACTGTCTGGCAGCGGCTGGTCCTGCACCGTGGCACTGCGCCAAGGTTCGGTGTTGAGTTGCAGGTATGGATCCGGCGCAACGAGTGGCAGGATTTCGCGTAGCTGCTGCAGACCGTCGGTCAGCCGTTGCCGATCCACTTCGTACTCACCGCTCAGGGTCAGTTGCAAATCGGCCTGGCGGCCCTCGTGGATCAGCTTGAGCGTGGCATGGGCTTGCTGCACCTGCCCGGCCTGACGGACCTTGGCATGGTTGAAGCGAATGAAGTGCGACGCTTCGGCGTTGTAACTCAAGGTGAAGTGTTCAGGTTCGCTGACCGCGCCGAACAACTCGTCGACCAGGGCCCGGAAGGTTTCCACGCTATTGATGGCGGCAGGCATCAGGCATCTCCCCCGAAAACGTCGATCTGGCTGAAGACGCAGGCCGGTGAGGCGTGGCCTACGCGAACCACCTGGTTGGGTTCGCCCTTGCCGCAATTGGGTGTGCCCAGGACCTGGAAGGTGCTGGCATCGCCCACGGCGCTGAGGTTGCGCCAGAAGCCTGCAGAAATGCCGCGATAGTTCGGATTCTTCACCACGCCCTTGAGCTCTCCGTTCTCGATCAATTGCCCCCATTCGCAGCCAAACTGGAACTTGTTGCGGGCATCGTCGATGGACCACGAGCGGTTCGTCGCCATCAGAATGCCGCGTTCGATGCCGCCGATCAGCTGTGTCAGGCTTTGATCGCCCGGCTCGATGTTGAGATTGGCCATGCGGTCGATCGGGGCACGGTTCCAGCTGCAGGCGCGGCTGTTGGCGACGCCGTCCAGCCCTGAGCGAAACTGCGAGAGGGCGCCCCCCAGCGGGCGGATCAACAGCCCGTCGCGGATCAGGAGCTGCTTGTGTGCCGGGGTGCCGTCATCGTCATGGGCGTAGCTGGCCAGTTGCTCGGGAATCTCCGGGTCGAAGGTGACGTTGAGCAGTTTCGAACCGTACTGAAGCGTGCCGAAGTCGGCTTCCTTGACGAAGCTGGTACCGGCATAGTTGCGCTCATCGCCGAGGATGCGGTCCAGCTCCAGCGGGTGGCCAATGGATTCGTGGATCTGCAGCATCATCTGATCCGGCATCAGCAATAGATCGCGAGTGCCCTGGGGCGTGTTCGGCGCCAGAAGCAATTGCAGCGCCTGGTCGGCGATCTGCGCGCCCGCGCCGATCAAGCCGCAGCGGCCGATCACATCGGCACCACCCTGTTGGCCGAAGTTTTCCCGGCCCAGGCTGCGGGTCTGGCTGTCCTGGCCATCGTAGGCGGTAACGCTCAGGCCTGGAAAAACAAAGCGTTGGGCTTGGCGGATCTGGGCGCCGGCGGTGTTCAGGTAAATTTGCTCGACGGTGCTGACGCCCAGGCTGACTTGCCAATTCACCAGTCGGTCGTCCTTGGGTACGGCTGCCGATTCCTGGCCGAGCATTGCATGGCAATCGCCCAGCAACGGGAAAGGCTGGTCGAGGTTAGGCGAATAGTAATCGGCGTGGCTCTGGGCCACTGGCTGATTGCGCAGGTCGAGCAGTGCATGAGCGCTGATGCGCTCGGCCAGGTCTTCGGCTTGCTGCAAGGCCAGCTGAAGGCCCTGTTGCGAGAGGTCGCCGGTGGCTGCGTAGGCTTCGACACCGTTGAACCGCACGGTCAGCATCGCCCCTTCGTCGAGGCTCAGGCTTGGCGGTTCGGCGACGTTCTTGCGTACCGACAGGTGCTGGCTGGACTGACGAACATGGCGCAGCGAGAAAAACTCGGCACGGCTGCGCAGGGCGGCGAAGCGTTGCTTGAGCAGGGCGGTGGTGTCGAACATGCGAACCTCCTTGTGAGTGCCAGCGATGAGGCCCGCAAGCGTAAAAGTTAAATCGGGCAACCCTTGCTACGCAAAATCGCATCAAACCGATCCGGATCCAGCGTCCCGGCCTCAATGGCCTCCAGGGTCGCCTTCTCCCGCGCCAGCAGGTCGTGGCAACGCACCAGCAACTCCGGCAATTCCGACCGGGCGGCAGCGACCACGCCGTCACCGTCGCCGATCATCAGGTCACCGGGCATCACCAGCATGCCGGCGCAGGAAATCGGCACGTTGATTTCGCCGCCGCCATCGGTGCTCGGGCCGCGATGCACGCTGCCGATGGCATAGGCCGGCAGTTCGCCGCTCTGCCATTCGTCGAGGTCGCGCAGGGCGCCGTTGATGACCACGCCGACAATCCCGGCCTTGAGCGCCATGGCGCGCATGATCCCGCCGAAAACGGCGCGGGTCAGGTCGGCGCTGCCGTCGATCACCAGCACGTCGCCGGGGCGGGCCATCTGCATGGCCTTGAGAATCATCAGGTTGTCGCCAGGGCGAACCCGCACGGTCAGGGCACTGCCGAGCATCGGCGCGCTACCGTGGAAGGGCTTGAGGCCAAGACCGCCGACATTGCGGCCCAGACAATCGCTGACGGCAGCGGCGGGGATCTTGCTGAATTCCTTCAGCCATTTGGGATCGAGGGGTTCGGCGTTGGGATTGATCAGGTAGCCGGTCGGCCATTTGCTCGAAGAAACGACATCAAACATGAGTAAGCCTCAAAGCCGGCGAGCGCCAGCGTGTCGGATGGGGGCGGGGAAGGTCTAGCTTAGGCTTGTGGCGGGCAGGTGAGCAAGCCCGTAGCCGCTGCCGAAGGCTGCGCTGAGGTCCGGCAGGACCTCTCTGCGATCTCGGGATCGAGCGCCCTTTGCAAGGGCGAGCGCAGCCTGGCGGCAGCGGCTACAGATATTGCGGTGTAGCAGATTACTGCGCGGCTTTGCTCACTTCACGCAGCGGCTTGCCTTTGACCGGCGCGCCATTGGCGACGTAGTACTTGGCGGTGCTGCGCGACAGGGGCTTGCGGCCACGGATCTTGTCGGCGATTTTCTCGGCCATCATGATCGTCGGCGCATTCAGGTTGCCGGTAGTGATGATCGGCATGATCGAGGCATCGACCACACGCAGGCCCTGCATGCCATGCACGCGACCTTCGCCATCGACCACGGCCATTTCGTCGGTACCCATCTTGCACGAGCAGGACGGATGGAACGCGGTTTCGGCGTGCTCGCGAATGAACGTGTCCAGTTGCTCGTCCGTCTGCACCTCGATGCCCGGGCTGATCTCGCGACCACGGTAGGCGTCCAGTGCCGGCTGCGCCATGATCTCGCGGGTCAGGCGGATACCGTCACGGAATTCCTGCCAGTCCTGCTCGGTAGCCATGTAGTTGAACAGGATGCTCGGGTGCTGGCGCGGGTCCTTGGACTTGGCCTGGATGCGACCCCGGCTCGGCGAACGCATGGAGCCCATGTGTGCCTGGAAGCCGTGCTCCTTGACGCCGTTACTGCCGTTGTAATTGATCGCGACCGGCAGGAAGTGGTACTGGATGTTCGGCCACTCGAACTCCGGACGCGTACGGATGAAACCACCGGCTTCGAACTGGTTGCTGGCACCGATGCCAGTACCGAGGAACAGCCACTCGGCACCGATGGCCGGCTGGTTGTGCAGCAAAAGCGACGGATACAGCGACACAGGCTGGGTGCAGGCGTACTGCAGGTACAGCTCGAGGTGGTCCTGCAGGTTTTCGCCGACGCCCGGCAAGTCGTGAACGACCGGGATGTCGAGTTCTTTGAGCAGTTTGGCCGGACCGACGCCGGAACGCTGGAGTAGTTGCGGGGAGGCGATCGCGCCGCTGCAGACCAGGACTTCCTTGCGCGCCTTGGCCTGGATGCGAGTGTCGCTGTCGCCGACCAGATAGGCTACGCCGACCGCGCGCTTGCCGTCGAACAGGATGCGATCGGTCAGGGCATGGGTGACGATGGTCAGGTTCGAACGCTGTCTGGCCTGATCCAGGTAGCCACGGGCAGTGCTGGAGCGACGGCCTTTAGGCGTCACAGTACGGTCCATCGGACCGAAACCTTCCTGCTGATAGCCGTTCAGGTCCACGGTACGAGGGTACCCGGCCTGCACGCCGGCTTCGACCATGGCGTGGAACAGCGGGTTGTTGCCGGCCTTGGGCGTGGTCACGCTGACCGGGCCTTCGCCGCCGTGATAGTCGTTCGCGCCGATGTCGCGGGTTTCCGCCTTGCGGAAATACGGCAGGCAGTCCAGGTAGCTCCAGTCTTCCAGGCCTGGCAACTTCGCCCAGCCGTCATAGTCCATGGCGTTGCCACGGATGTAGCACATGCCGTTGATCAGCGAGGAGCCACCGAGGCCCTTGCCGCGACCGCACTCCATCCGACGGCCGTCCATGTACGGCTCCGGGTCGGTCTCGTAGGCCCAGTTGTAGCGTCGGCCTTGCAGGGGGAACGCCAGTGCAGCGGGCATCTGGGTGCGGAAGTCCAGGCGGTAGTCGGGGCCGCCGGCTTCGAGCAGCAGAACAGTGACGCCTGCGTCTTCAGTCAGGCGGGTCGCCAGGGTGTTACCGGCAGAGCCGGCACCGACGATGATGTAATCGAATTCTTGGGACATTGAATGCACCCTCTTGAAATGTGGTCAGGTCGGGCCGTTGCGAGTGCTTTGCACTCGATCGCTGGCAAGCCAGCTCCCACAGTGAGTTGGTGTTGCATACCCTGTGGGAGCGGGCTTGCCCGCGAAGACGGCTTCGCAGGCGACGAAAGGCTTTCTTAGAAAACCGAACCGTAATTGCCCAGCTCAACCTGTACCGATTTGATGCGAGTGTACTGAGCCAGCGAGCTGATGCCGTTCTCGCGGCCGACACCGGACTGCTTGTAACCGCCGACCGGCATTTCCGCCGGCGACTCGCCCCAGGCGTTGATCCAGCAGATACCGGCTTCCAGTTGATGGATAACGCGGTGAGCGCGGGTCAGGTCGTTGGTGACGATACCGGCGGCCAGGCCGAACTCGGTGTCGTTGGCGCGACGGATGACTTCTTCCTCGCTGTCGTAGCTGAGGATGCTCATGACCGGGCCGAAGATTTCTTCGCGCACGATGGTCATGTCGTCGGTGCAGTCGGTGAAGACGGTCGGCGCGACGAAGGCGCCCTTGGCCAATTCACCTTCGGTCAGGCGCTCGCCGCCGCACAGTACGCGTGCGCCTTCTTCCTTGCCCTTGGCAATGTAGCCCAGCACGTTTTCCATGTGGGCGAAGCTGACCAGCGGGCCGAAGTTGGTGTTCTCGTCCTGCGGGTTGCCAATGCGGATGCGTGCTACGCGCTCGGCGATCCTGGCTTCCAGCGCGGCCTTGAGTGCGGTCGGAACGAATACGCGAGTACCGTTGGTGCAGACCTGGCCGGAGCTGTAGAAGTTGGCCATCATGGCGATGTCGGCGGCGCGATCGAGGTCGGCGTCTTCGAAGATGATCAGCGGCGACTTGCCGCCCAGTTCCATGGTGACTTCCTTGAGCGAAGAACTCGAGGCGCTGGCCATGACCTTCTTGCCGGTATCGGTACCGCCGGTGAAGGAGATTTTTTCGATGCGCGGGTGCTCGGTCAGCCAGGTGCCGACTTCGCGGCCGCTGCCGGTCAGGACGTTGAACACGCCATCGGGCAGGCCGGCTTCGGTGTAGATCTCGGCCAGTTTCAGGGTGGTCAGCGAGGTGACTTCGCTCGGCTTGAAGATCATCGCGTTGCCAGCGGCCAGGGCTGGAGCGGATTTCCACAGGGCGATCTGGATCGGGTAGTTCCAGGCGCCGATACCGACGGTCACGCCCAGTGGCTCGCGACGGGTGTAGACGAACGAGGTCTGGCGCAGCGGGATCTGCTCGCCTTCGATGGCCGGTACCAGGCCTGCGTAGTATTCCAGCACGTCGGCACCGGTAACGATGTCCACGTAACGGGTTTCGGAGTAGGACTTGCCGGTGTCCAGGGTTTCCAGCGCGGCCAGCTCGTCGTTGCGCTCGCGGAGGATTTCCACGGCGCGGCGCAGGATGCGCGAACGCTGCATGGCGGTCATCGCGGCCCAGACTTTCTGGCCTTTTTCGGCGCTGGCGACAGCGCGCTCGACGTCTTCTTTCGATGCACGTTGCACCAGTGCAAGGACTTCGCCGTTGGCCGGGTTGATGGCTTCAAACGTGGCGTCGCTGGTCGCGTCCACGTAACCACCATCGATGTAGAGTTTTTGCAGTTCGAAACGGGCCATAGTGTCCTCGCAAGTGCATTGTGGTGGGCGGTTACCGCCGCATCGATGCCTATATCTGTTCGGCTACCTTTGCGCGCGGCTGTTCAGGGGCTTGGCTCTGTATGCCTGGGCTCGCCTGTTTTGCCAGTTGTAGATCCATGTATTCGTAAGCGATTTGCTGCGCCTGGTCGGTGTCGAAAGCATCTCCCGACAGCGCACCGCGCAACCACAAACCATCAATCAACGCCGCCAGGCCGCGCGCCGCGCTGCGCGCTTCGTGCAACGGCAGGACACGGCGGAACTCGCAGCACAGGTTGGAGTACAAGCGGTGATCGTTGATCCGCTGCAACCGGTGCAGTGACGGCTGGTGCATGCTGGAGGCCCAGAAGGCCAACCAGGTTTTCATTGCCGGGCCATTGACCTGGCTCGCATCGAAGTTGCCTTCGATGATTACCTGCAGGTGAGCCCGCGGGCTGTTGTCTCGCAGCGCCAGTCTGCGCGCGGCGACGTTTTCAGTCAGTGCATTCATCAGGTAACGCATGGTCGCTGCGATCAGGCCGTTCTTGTCCTGAAAGTAGTGACTGATGATGCCGTTCGACACGCCGGCCAACCGGGCGATCAGCGCAATGCTGGCATCCCCCAATCCGACCTGGTCGACGGCCATCAACGTGGCTTCGATCAATTGCTGGCGGCGTATGGGTTGCATACCGACCTTGGGCATCTTGCAAATCTCCTCAGGCCTGCGACCAGTCGTCGCAACGACGACCCGGCGTAAGCCAGTCTATTTTGTTTTGATTGAACGTTCAATCAACAAAGAATAAGCTCTGCGACAAATTGTGCCATTGACATGCTTTTGGGCGCGTTCAGCTGGCACCAATTGGCACCCGAAAACGTTCGTAACCCACTGATTATCTGGGATCGCGGGCTCTCGAGGTGCTTTTATATCACTCGTGGCTGTGTGGCTATTGCACCATTTGCGCGGGTGATGCGTTTGATTGTGTCTTTCTCTCGCACTGCCTGGAGCATCTGTGCAATGAGTTCTGCCTCCCTGATGAAGACCCCTCCCGAGAGGGTCCGGCTCAATGGGGTCGTGTTCTATACATCGACCGCGTTGATTTTGTTGCTGACTGCGTTGCTGATTGCAGTGCCCGATACGGCTGGCGAAGTACTGGGCCAGGCCCAGGCCTGGCTGTCGCGCAGTTTCGGCTGGTATTACATGCTGGCGATCGGCAGCTACCTGCTGTTCGTCCTGGCACTGGCGTTTTCGTCCTACGGCAAGCTCAAGCTGGGCGGCAAGGACGACACCCCGGACTTCAGTTACGGCGCCTGGGCTGGGATGCTGTTCTCCTCCGGCATCGGTATTTCGTTGCTGTATTTCGGCGCTTCCGAGCCACTGGACCATTACTTCAACCCGCCTGAAGGCGCGTCGGCGACCAACCTGGCGGCACGCCAGGGCCTGCAGCTGACGTTCCTGCACTGGGGCCTGCACGGCTGGGCGATCTATGCGTTGGTCGGCCTGGCCGTCGCTTACTTCGCTTATCGCCACAACCAGCCGCTGGCCTTGCGCTCGGCGCTGTATCCGTTGGTCGGGGAGCGTTGGGTCAAGGGCGCGGCCGGGCACGCCGTCGATGGTTTCGGCATGTTCGTGACCCTGCTGGGCCTGGTAACCAACCTGGGCATTGGCGCGATGCAAGTGTCTTCCGGCCTGGAATACCTGTTCGGCATGGAGCACAGCAATACCAACCTGCTGATCGTGATTCTGGTGATGAGCACGGTCGCGACCATCGCTGCGGTGTCGGGCGTGGAGAACGGCATCCGCCGCCTGTCCAACCTGAACATCCTCCTGTTCAGCGGCCTGCTGCTGTTCGTGCTGCTCAACGGCCCGACCCTGTACCTGCTCAACAGCTTTATCCAGAACATCGGTGACTACCTCAACGGCGCGGTGCTGAAGACCTTCGACCTGTACGTCTATGAGGGCGACAACGCCAAGTCCGAGCGCTGGCTGGGCCTGTGGACCGTGTTCTACTGGGCCTGGTGGATTTCCTGGGCACCTTTTGTCGGCATGTTCATCGCGCGGATTTCCCGTGGGCGTACCGTGCGCGAGCTTGTGGCCGGCGTGTTGCTGATTCCGTTGGGCTTTACCCTGGCGTGGCTGTCGATTTTCGGCAACACCGCGCTGGATCTGGTAATGAACCAGGGCGCCGTTGAGTTGGGTCGAACGGCGCTGGAACAACCGTCGATGTCGATTTACCAGCTGCTCGAACACTACCCGGCGTCGAAGATCGTGGTCGGTGTGGCGATTTTCGTTGGTTTCGTGCTGTTCCTGACGCCGGCGGATTCGGGCGCGGTGATGATGGCCAACCTTTCCTGCAAAGGCGGCCAGGTCGATGAAGACGCCCCGCACTGGCTGCGGATCCTCTGGTCGGCGGTGATCACCCTGGTGACCATCGGTCTGTTGTTCGCCGGTAACTTCGCGGCCATGCAAACCATGGTGGTGCTGGCAGGCCTGCCTTTCTCGGTGGTGCTGATCGTGTTCATGTTCGGTCTGTACAAGGCCATGAAGCAGGACACCCAGATCGAGCAGGAACAGGCTGAGCTGGCCGCGCGCGGTCGTCATGGTTTCAGCGAGCGCCTGAGCCAACTGGACCTGCAACCCACCCAGGCAACCGTTCAGCGCTTCATGGACAAGCAGATCAGCCCGGCCCTGCAAGAAGCTGCGGTGCAATTGCGTCACCTGGGGCTTGAAGTGCAGAGCCGTCTGGGCCAATCGCGCTCGAACATGGGCCTGCGCATCGAGATGGAAGAGGGGAACCCGTTCGTTTACGAGGTCTGCCTGGATGGCTACCTGGCGGCGCCGAGCGCAGGTGCCGATTCGAGTGAAGTGCGCCCGCGGTTCTATCGCGCCGAGGTCTACCTGCACAACGGCAGTCAGGAGTACGACCTGATGGGTTTCACGCCAGAGCAGATTACCCGTGACGTGCTCGATCAGTTCGAAAGCCATCGGCAGCTTCTTGGCCGGGTTTACAGCTGATAGCTGCTAATAGAGTGAAAGGGGCTCTGTCGATTATCGGCAGGGCCCTTTTTGTTTGTGTGCCTGGCGCAATCTTCTGTAGCCGCTGGCATAGCCTGCGCCAAGGTCCGCAGGACCTTCCTGCAATCTTGAATCCTGCGACCGCTTCGCGCTCGAGCGCAGCCTGGCGGCAGCGGCTACATGGTCTGCGGTGTATCTGTAGCCGCTGGCATAGCCTGCGCCAAGGTCCGCAGGACCTTCCTGCAGTCTTGAGTCGTGTACAAATCCCGGGCACAAAAAAAAGGGGATCGCAATCTCTTGCGATCCCCTTTGCCTTTGGTTGGATCAACCGAGGTTCTTGCCCAGCAACGCGTGATACAGCTCGCTGTCGCCAAGTATCCCGACCACGCGGTTGTTGTCTTGCAGCACCAGCTTGTTGCCGGTCTGGTAGCGAATCTGCAGCGCTTCGCGCATGCCGATGTTGGAGTCCACCAGGGTCGGATGGCGACCGAGGCCTTCGACGGCCTGGCCAGGTACCCAGTTTTGCATCACGAGGCTACTGGCACCCTGGCGCGCACCCTTGATGGTGTTGCCTTCGGCCAGGTCCAGCCAGGAGTCGCCGCCCGGGTCGATGCAGACCGAACCGTTGATGCGTTTGCACTTGTCCAGCGTGCGCATCAGGCTGCGACCGCATAGCACGTTCAATGGGTTGGTATGGGCAACGAAGGTGCGGACATAGTCATCGGCCGGGTTGAGCACGATTTCTTCTGGCTTGCTGTACTGGATGATCCGGCCGTCTTTCATGATGGCGATACGGCTACCCAGTTTCAGGGCTTCATCGAGGTCATGGCTGACGAAGACGATGGTCTTGTGCAGCTTGCGTTGCAGTTCCAGAAGTTCGTCCTGCAGACCCTGACGGATCAGTGGGTCGAGTGCCGAGAAGGGTTCATCCATCAACAGGATGTCGGCATCCATCGCCAGCGCGCGCGCCAGGCCGACCCGCTGCTGCATGCCGCCGGACAGCTCATCGGGTTTCTTGTTGCGCCACTGGGTCAAGCCGACCAGTTCGAGTTTTTCATCCACCAGCCGACGTCGTTCATCGGCAGGGCGGCCCTGCATTTCCAGACCGAAGCTGATGTTCTCGCGCACGGTCAGCCAGGGCATCAGGGCGAACTTCTGGAAAACCATGGCGATGCGCTTGGTGCGCATCATTTTGAGCTCTGCCGGCGTGCACGAAGCGATGTCGATCTGCGAGCCTTCGTGTTCGACGAACAGCTTGCCGCGGCTGACCGTGTTCAAGCCATTGATGCAGCGCAACAAGCTCGACTTGCCTGAGCCGGACAAGCCCATCAGCACGCAGATTTCACCTTTGTTGATATCCAGGCTGGCTTTTTCCACGCCAACCACCAAGCCGGTCTTCTTCAGGATCTGTTCACGCGTAAGGCCCTGGTCCAGCAGGCTGAGGGCCTCACGCGGGGATTTGGAGAAGATTACGTCTACCTTGTCGAAGCGGATAATGCTCATGCGTCACCCCTTACTGGCACATCGGGTTGTTTGCAAATACGGTCGAGCATGATCGCCAGCAGTACGATCGCCAGGCCTGCTTCGAAGCCCAGAGCAATATCGGCAGTGTTCAGTGCGTTGACCACGGGTTTACCCAGACCATCGGCACCCACCAGCGCTGCGATCACCACCATCGACAGCGAGAGCATAATGCATTGCGTGACACCGGCAGCGATGCTTGGCATGGCATGGGGCAGTTCGATACGGGACAGCAGTTGCCGACGCGAGCAGCCGAATGCCTTGCCGGCATCCAACAACTCCTGCGGCACGTCACAGATACCCAGGTACGTCAGCCGGATCGGTGCGGCGATGGCGAAGACCACCGTCGAGATCAGACCGGGCACCACACCCAGACCGAACAGCGTCAGGGTCGGGATCAGGTAGACGAAGGTAGGGACGGTCTGCATCAGGTCCAGGACCGGACGCAGCATGGTGTAGAACATCGGCTTGTGCGCCGCGACGATGCCCAGCGGGACGCCAATGGCGACGCAGACCATGGTCGCAAACAGCACCTGGGCCAGGGTCTCCATGGTTTCCTGCCAATACCCCAAGTTGAAGATCAGCAGAAACGACAGCACGCAGAAAGCCGTCAGGCTCCATTTGCGCTGAATCAGGTGGGCGATCACCGCGATCAGGCCGATCAGGACGAAAGGGTTGAACCAGGTCAGGGCGCCGGTCACGCCATGAATCATTAACTCCAGTGCTTCGGCGAAGGCATCGAAGTAGTTGGCGCCGTGTTGCGTCAACCATTCAACGAATCCAGCGATGTACTGGCCCAAAGGTATTTTTTGATCGATCAGCATGATAGTGAACGTCCACATGCGAGGAAATGATTACGGATCCAGGCGGGCGAACCGCCTGGAGTCAGTGATTACTGCGTGAGCTTGGCTTTGGCGGCCTCCAGACCCGGCTTGCCATCAACGGTCATTACGCCCGCCAACCAGGTATCGAGTACCTGCGGGTTCTGTTTCAGCCAGGCCTTGGCTGCTGCATCGGGTTTCATCTTGTCGTCCAGGACATTACCCATCAGGGTGCTTTCCATGTTCAGGGTGAACGACAGGTTTTTCAGCAACTGGCCAACGTTGCTGCACTGCTCTGTGTAGCCCTTGCGGGTGTTGGTGTAGATGGTGGCCTGGCCATAGTTGGGGCCGAAAAACTCATCGCCCCCGGACAGGTATTTCATCTTGAAGCGGGTATTCATCGGATGCGGCTCCCAGCCAAGGAAGACCACATCGGTTTCGCGCCGTTGGGCACGATCGACCTGGGAAAGCATGCCGGCTTCGCTGGACTCGACGACCTTGAAGCCGGCGTCCTTCAAGCCAAAGGCGTTCTTGTCGATCATCGACTGGATCATGCGGTTGCCGTCGTTGCCCGGTTCGATGCCGTAGATCTTGCCGTCAAGCTCCTTCTTGAATTTGGCAATGTCGGCGAAATCTTTCAGGCCCTTGTCATACAGTGCTTCGGGAACGGCAAGGGTGTACTTGGCGTTCTCAAGGTTCGCACGAACGGTTTCCACGGTGCCGGCATCACGATAAGGCTTGATGTCGTTTTCCATGGTCGGCATCCAGTTGCCGAGGAATACGTCCATATTCTTGCCGTCTGCCAGGGACTTGTAGGTCACCGGCACGGAAATCATGGTGGTGCGGGTCTTGTAGCCCAGCGACTGGAGAACGGCGCTGGTCACCGCAGTGGTGACGGTGATGTCGGTCCAGCCCACATCGGAGAAATTGACGGTGTGACACGACTCGGGCTCCGCAGCCTGAGCCAGCATCGGCAAGCTCAGCATGGCGGCCAACAACAACGAGGGTGAACCTTTCATGGATGGACTCCTGGTGTTTTCTTGGCGGCTGTCCCGAGGGCTGCCGCACTTTTATTGGTTGCGGTTGGAGGCGCAGCGGGGCGGTCGGGCAACCGCGCAGCACGAGTGCCTTGCAATCGAGTCGAGACTGATCATGTAACAGCGAAAATCAAACGCCTACAGGGTGCGTCGTATCCAGTACAGACAGAGTCGCATCCAGTGTCGATGAGGTCGTTTACAGCATTTTTGCAGGCTTCAAATGCGATTTCGGGCTATCTGCACCGTTTGAAAGCGGCCAAAAAACGCCGCGACAGCAGGGCGACGTTAGTGGGCAAGAGTGGGTCGGTTGCAGACGTAAGAGGCCTTGGCAAAAGGCAGATGATGCGCGCATTCCGGCGGATTGCACTTTCAGCGTAGCAGCTCCGTCACCGGGCGTTTTGGCGCCGGGCGTCTGCTCATTCAGGAGGTTTGCGACAATGGCCATTAGTGTGTTTGACCTGTTCAAGATCGGTATCGGCCCCTCCAGCTCTCACACCGTCGGGCCCATGCGCGCCGCTGCATTGTTCGTCCAGGGGTTGCGTGAACGGGATGAGCTGACGCGGGTGCGGCGCATCGAAGTGCGCCTGTATGGCTCGCTGTCGGCCACCGGTATCGGCCATGGCAGCGACAACGCCGTAATCATGGGCCTGATGGGCGAGTGGCCCGATTCGATCGACCCAACGCAGATCGACCTGCACATCGCGACCCTGCGTGAAACCGACACCCTGCAGCTCGACGGCCGGCTGCCGGTGCCCTTCATCTGGCAGCGCGACATGCTGCTGATCGACGAGAACCTGCCCTACCATCCCAATGCCATGACCCTGATCGCCGAAGGCGACAACGGTGAGCTTCACCGCGATACCTATTACTCCGTCGGTGGTGGTTTCGTCGTCGATGCCGCCCAGGCTGCCAGCGGCGTGCTGGACATGGACAACACCCAGCTGCCCTACGATTTCAACAGCGCAGTCGAGTTGCTCGAGTTGTGCCAACGCCACAACCTGCGCGTTTCGGAACTCATGCTGGCCAATGAAAAAGTCTGGCGCAGCGAGGCGGAAATTCGCGCGGGCTTGATGACGCTCTGGCGGGCCATGCAGGACTGCGTCGAGCAAGGCCTCAAGCACGAGGGCATCCTGCCAGGCGGGTTGCATGTGCGGCGCCGCGCGGCGAAATTGCACCGCAGCCTGCAGGAGCTGAACAAGCCCAATGTGATCGGCTCGACCCTCAGCGCGATGGAGTGGGTCAACCTGTTCGCCCTGGCCGTCAATGAAGAAAACGCCGCCGGCGGGCGCATGGTCACCGCACCCACCAATGGCGCGGCGGGCATCATCCCGGCAGTGCTGCACTACTACATGAAGTTCAGCGACGAGGTCAGCGAAGCCAATGTCGTCGACTTCTTTCTCGGTGCGGCGGCAGTGGGCATTCTCTGCAAGAAGAATGCATCGATTTCCGGGGCAGAAGTGGGGTGTCAGGGCGAAGTCGGCTCGGCGTGTGCCATGGCCGCTGCCGGTCTGGCCGAGGTGCTCGGAGCCACGCCCGAGCAACTGGAAAACGCAGCCGAAATCGGTCTGGAACACAACCTTGGGCTGACATGCGACCCGGTGGGCGGCCTGGTGCAGGTGCCGTGCATCGAACGCAATGCGATCGCAGCGGTCAAGGCTATCAACGCGGCGCAGATGGCCTTGCGCGGCGACGGCAATCACTTCATCTCGCTGGACCGGGTGATTCGCACCATGCGCGATACCGGCGCCGACATGCACGACAAATACAAGGAAACCTCACGCGGTGGCTTGGCTGTCAGCGCCATCGAGTGCTGAAACTCACATCAACGCTGCTGCGCCTTTTTTGCCCATCGATGGGTTCTCTCGCTGCCTTTTGGCGCGCTTGATCGGTTGAGACATTCCCCAAGCGGTCGGCCGCCTACAGTGCGGCTGACCGTTGATCCCCTGTGCTTGAGGTGACACTCCTACATGTCGTTTCTTGGCATCGTACACACAAGTGCTACCGAAGTGCTCACTTCCCCTAAGCAAGCCGACTGGCTCGCGCCTTTGCGCAGAGAAGCGACATCCAATGTCGCGGCCATATAGACACCGCGCGACGTCGTTTTCAGGATTTGTTGAATGCCCATTCAAATTTAGGCATGGCATTTGCGTTGTGTTTGCAAAGCCCCCCTTTCAATGGGGGCAATAACAAGAGCCTCCGCCTGAGGCCATCACCCGCTTTGTGTGAGGAGATACCGCGATGACGTCGTACAACTCCGGGGCCCAACCCCAGAACCGCACGCCACAATCCATCGGCTTTCTGCTGCTGGATAATTTCACGCTGATTTCCCTGGCCTCGGCGGTCGAGCCGCTGCGTATGGCCAACCAGTTGTCCGGCCGTGA
The DNA here is from genome assembly GCF_024741815.1 of Pseudomonas sp. LS1212. Classification (NCBI taxonomy): domain Bacteria; kingdom Pseudomonadati; phylum Pseudomonadota; class Gammaproteobacteria; order Pseudomonadales; family Pseudomonadaceae; genus Pseudomonas; species Pseudomonas sp. LS1212. Next base: position 5,302,617 of record NZ_CP102951.1, on the reverse strand, counting down.
GCTATACCGCTGGACCACCCTCAGCGTGGACGGCGGTCAAGTCTGGGCCAGTGATGGTTTGCAGATCACCCCGGACGCGTCCATGCACAAAGCACCGGCCATGGACACCGTGATTGTCTGTGGTGGTATCGGCATTCAACGCACCGTGACACGCGAACATGTGACTTGGCTGCAAAGCCAGGCGCGTCAGTCGCGCCGCCTGGGCGCAGTGTGCACCGGCAGCTGGGCATTGGCCTGCGCCGGCCTGCTCGACGGTTTCGATTGCAGCGTGCACTGGGAATGCCTGGCGGCCATGCAGGAGGCTTTCCCGCGGGTGGCCATGAGTACCCGGCTGTTCACCCTCGACCGCAACCGTTTCACCAGCTCTGGCGGCACTGCACCACTGGACATGATGCTGCACCTGATCAGTCGCGATCACGGCCGTGAACTGTCGGCGGCGATCTCGGAAATGTTCGTCTACGAGCGCATCCGCAACGAGCAGGACCACCAGCGTGTTCCACTCAAGCACATGCTTGGCACCAACCAGCCAAAGCTGCAGGAAATCGTGGCCTTGATGGAAGCCAACCTGGAAGAACCGATCGACCTGGACGAGCTGGCGGTGTACGTCGCAGTCTCTCGTCGGCAGCTTGAGCGCCTGTTCCAGAAGTACCTGCACTGCTCGCCATCGCGTTACTACCTGAAACTGCGCCTGATCCGTGCGCGGCAGTTGCTCAAGCAAACGCCGATGTCGATCATCGAAGTGGCGTCGGTATGTGGCTTCGTCTCCACGCCGCACTTCTCCAAGTGCTACCGCGAGTACTTCGGTATTCCACCGCGTGACGAGCGTGTTGGTTCGAACACCGCGCAACAGGTGGCGATGATGCCGATTCCGCAGGCGTTGGTGCTGTCGCCGCTGTCAGGGCCATTGTCGGCCTTGAGCCAGGCGCGCAACGAGTCGACCTTCGCCAGCGTGCGTCTGTAAATAGCCTGTGGGAGCGGCCCCGGCCGCTCCCACGGTGTCGTCAGTGCTCCAGGTCAGGCGTGCTTCTGGCTGTACAGCGCCAGCGCCGGCAAAAGCTGCTTATCAATGGCCTGACGCACCACTGGCAGGATCGTCGCGTTACCGGTGAGCATCTGCTCGACCATGCCCTTGAGCGCTTTGGCCCGTGCCTCGCTCAAGCCGCGCACGGCGCATTCGCACGCCTGATCGGCAGTGGCGCCGGCCGGCATCTCGAAACCCAGGGCTCGCAGTTGTCCCAGCAGGTCTTCCTGGTCTATCAAATCCGCATGCATCATGGCTTTTGTCCTGATTCAGGGTCGTGATCGTGCCTCGATTCTGGTGGCGCCCGACGACGTCGGCAAGGGCGAATTGTCGCAATGGCCCGAATACCTATGAACAGGTCGTTTTCGACTAAATTGAAAGGACGAGGAGTGTGCACACTGGTATCCAGCATGTGTTGAGACGGTTTGGTCACCCTCTCTATACGACGTGAATTGCTCACACCTCGGCCTCGGTTTTGTCACGGCTTAACCGGGGTCTTTTTTTGTCTGTAATTTGGCACAGGCCTCGACGGGGCAGTCAGATAAACCGCGTCGCCTGAATCGCTGGTTGATCGATGCGTTGCTTGAAGGTGCGCAAAGAAGCTCTTCTGACTGAACTTTGATTTTTTCGTCCTCACGCTGCGCGTCACTAGTTAACGCGCAGCGTGAGAGTGTGAGAGAAGGCCTAGCGCTGAAGTACCAATATCCGCGACAGCAACTCATCGCGGTCGTCAGGTCGGCAGGCCGATAACGCGCCCAATGTATTCGGGGGCTGGAAGATCAACTTGTTCGGCGGTGATCGCCGCCAGGCGGTTGAGCACCGCTTCGCTGAAAGGCGCCGAACGTGGCCCGGCGAGGTCCACGTGCAGCAGCATCTGTTCGTTGGCGGCCAGCGGCTCGTCGAAGTTTTTAAGGTGCAGGCTGTGATACAGGTGCAGGCGCTTGCGATCATGGCCGATGATCTGCGTACGCACTTCGACCTCCGAGCCTAGCTTCACTTCATGCAGGTAATTGAGGTGACACTCCAGCGTGAACAGCGAGTTACCGGTGGCGGTGCGGTTGTCACTGTTCAGGCCGATTTGGTCCATGAGTGCGTCGGTGGCGTAGCTGAAGATCAGCAGGTAAAAGGCATCGCGCAGATGCCCGTTGTAGTCGACCCAGTCCTCCAGGACTGGGGTGTTGTAGGTGATCAGTGCTGGCATGTGAGGTCCGCCTTATTCGCTGAAGGTCATGCCGTGCTTGGCCTTGGTGGTTTTGACTGCTTCGAGCACGGCCAGCAGGCAATCGTCGCGGTAGCGTTCCAGGGCGCTGATGCTGTGCGAGCCTAGCTGATCGCTGGTGCCGTCGACCACGTCATCGATCAACTTGTCGGTCAGTTCCGGCGCGGGCAGGTAGGTCCAGGGCAACTGCAGTGCCGGGCCGAACTGGGCCATGAAGTGGCGCATGCCGGCGTCGCCCCCGGCCAGGGTGTAGGTCAGGAAGGTGCCCATGAACGACCAGCGCAAGCCTGCGCCGAAACGGATCGCATCATCGATCTCGCCTGTGGTTGCGACTCCGTCGTTGACCAGGTGCAGCGCTTCGCGCCAGAGCGCTTCGAGCAGACGGTCGGCGATGAAACCAGGGACTTCCTTGCGCACATGGAGTGGGCGCATGCCCAGCGATTCGTAGACCTTGATGGCCGCCTGGATCGCTTCGGGCGCGGTCTGGTTACCGCCGACCACTTCGACCAAGGGCAACAGATAGACAGGGTTGAACGGATGGCCGACCACACAACGCTCCGGGTGAGTCGAGCCCTCGTAGAACTCACTGGGCAACAGCCCGGAGGTGCTCGAGCCGATCAGTGCATTGGGCTTGGCCGCGGCGCTGATCTTGCTGTGCAGTTCCAGTTTCAGCTCCAGGCGCTCTGGCGCACTTTCCTGGATGAAGTCAGCGTCTTTCACGCACTCTTCAATGGTCGCGACAAAGCGCAGGCGATCTTGCGATGCGCCGGGTGCCAGGCCCTGTTTCTCCAGTGCACCCCAGGCGTTGGCAACGCGCTTGCGCAACGCCGCTTCCGCGCCGGGCGCCGGGTCCCAGGCCACCACGTCCAGGCCGTGGGCGAGGGCGCGAGATACCCAGCCGCTGCCGATTACGCCACTGCCCAAGGCTGCGAAGGTTTTGATCTCGGTGATAAAAGTCATTATGAATTCCTGAATGAGTGGGTGACGGGATCAGCGGCGGGTCAGGTTCATCTTGGCGCGGCCTTCGGCGGGCGTCAGTACGCGGGCACCCAGGCGGCTGAGGATCTCCGTGGCGCGTTCGACCAATTGGCCGTTGCTGGCCAGCACGCCGCGATCGAGCCACAGGTTGTCTTCCAGGCCGACCCGCACGTTACCGCCGAGCAGCACCGCTTGAGCGGCCATCGGCATTTGCATGCGGCCGATGCCGAAGCCGGCCCAGGTCGCGCCCGCAGGCAGGTTGTCGACCATGGCCTTCATGGTGGTGGTGTCGGCCGGCGCGCCCCATGGGATGCCCAGGCACAGCTGGAACAGCGGGTCGTCGAGCAGGCCTTCCTTGATCATTTGTTTGGCGAACCACAAATGACCGGTGTCGAAGATTTCCAGCTCGGCTTTCACGCCCAGTTCGGTGATGCGCTTGGCGCCGGCACGCAGTTGTGCCGGGGTGGAGACGTAAATGGTGTCGCCGTCGCCGAAATTCAGGGTGCCGCAGTCCAGGGTGCAGATTTCCGGGAGCAGTTCTTCGACGTGGGCCAGGCGGGTCAGCGGGCCGACCAGGTCGGTGTTCGGGCCGAATTCCATGGGGCTCTCGCCCGGGCCGATCTCCAGGTCGCCGCCCATGCCGGCAGTAAGGTTGACGATGATGTCCACGTCGGACTCACGAATACGCTCCATGACTTCGCGATAGAGGGCGACGTCGCGGCTGAACTTGCCGGTCTCGGGGTCGCGGACATGGCAGTGCACCACGGTGGCGCCGGCCTTGGCTGCTTCCACCGCGGCGGCGGCGATTTGTTTGGGGGTGACCGGGACAAGGTGGCTTTTGCCCGTGGTGTCGCCAGCACCGGTGAGTGCGCAGGTGATGATGACGTCGTGGTTCATGGTTGGGTTCCTTCAGGCGTTGTTGTTCGTTGCACAGCCTCAAGAGGCTGCGCAGATGGCGAATGGGGTTTTGTAGCCGCTGCCGCCAGGCTGCGCTGGAGTCCCGCAGGGGCTCCCCGGCGATCTCGAAATCCTGCGCCTGCTTCGCACGCGAGCGCAGCCTGCGGCAGCGGCTACATGGGGGTTAGTTGTTGCTGGTCAGGTTCAGGTTTTCGGCCGCAGGCTTGCCATCGAAGGTGGTCACGCCGTCAAGCCAGCGCTGCTTGTCCTGAGGGTGGTCCTTGAGCCACTGCCGGGCCGACTCCAGTGCGTCCTTGTGGTCGAGCAGCGGCTGCATCATCCGGCTCTCGTCTTCGGCGCTGAAGGTCAGGTTGCTCAGCAGCTTGCTCACGTTCGGGCAGCGGCTGGCATAGTCCGGCGCGGTCACGGTCCAGACCGTGGCCATGCCTTCGTTCGGGCCCAGGGCGTCATCGCTGCCGGTGAGGTAGGTCATTTTCTGGTTGACGTTCATCGGGTGCGGCGCCCAGCCGAAGAACACGATCGCTTCGTTGCGCTTCACGGCGCGTGTTACCGCCGAGAGCATGCCGGCTTCACTGGATTCGACGAGCTGGAACTTGCCCAGGCCAAACTGGTTTTTCGCGATCATTTCCTTGATCTGGGTATTGGCGCCCGAGCCGGGCTCGATGCCATAGATCTTGCCGTCCAGCTCCTTTTCGAACCTGGCGATGTCGGCGAAGGTTTTCAGGCCCTTGTCAGCCAGGTAGCTCGGCACTGCCAGGGTTGCCCGTGCGTCCTTGAGGCTGGGTTCGGCCAGCACCTTGACTTGTTGTTGCTCCACGAAGGGGGTGATGGTCTGGGTCATCAGCGGGTTCCAGTAGCCCAGGAACATGTCCAGGCGCTGGTCGCGGATGCCGGCGAAAATGATCTGTTGGGAAGCGCTGGTTTGTTTGGTCTTGTAGCCCAGGCCGTCGAGTAGCACTTGGGTCATGGCGCTGGTGGCGATCACGTCGGTCCAGTTCACCACGCCAAGGCGTACGTTTTTGCATTCGGCGGGTTCGGCGGCGACGGCGCTGTTGCTGAGCATCGTGGTACCGGTGAGCATCAGCAGACAGCAGCTGATCAGTCTTTTCATGATGGCTCCTCTAACGGCAGTTCTAATTGTTATAGGGGGGCGGTGTCTGTGCACCGTGTGGACAAATTACGCAGTAAAACCTTCGGAAAATCGCACAGTGGCGACCAGCACTTGCACAGTGGCGACCTGCACGTTATTAACTGGACTATTCCGTGCTTATTGCAAGGTCGTCGACGAGTTCAGCGCATGTCTCAAGACTTTTACTTTTTGTTGTTGCCCGGTTTCTCTGCCATCGGCTTCATTTCTGCCGTGGAACCGCTACGGGTGGCCAATCGCTTTCGTGGCGAGCTGTACCGCTGGCATGTGCTGAGTCTGGATGGTGGCGCAGTGCTGGCAAGCAACGGCATGTCGGTCAACGCCGATGCGGCGCTGGAAAACCTGCACAAAGGCGCGACCCTGCTGGTGGTGGCCGGCTTCGAGCCGCTGCAAGCCTTCACTTCCACGCTGCACCATTGGTTGCGGCGCCTCGACCATGAAGGCGTGACGCTGGGCGGTATCGACACCGGCAGTTTCATCCTGGCCGAGGCCGGGCTGCTCGACGGCTACCGGATGACCCTGCACTGGGAAGCACTGGATGCGTTCAAGGAGTCTTATCCACAGCTGGACGCGACCCAGGAACTCTTCGAAATCGACCGCCGCCGCATCACCTCGGCCGGTGGTACCGCCTCCATCGACCTGATGCTCGATCTGATCGCCCAGGCCCATGGCCCTGAACTTGCGATCCAGGTCTCCGAACAATTCGTGCTCGGCCGCATCCGCCCCCGCCAGGACCACCAGCGCATGCAGGTGGCTTCTCGTTACGGCATCAGCAACAAGAAGCTGGTGCAGGTCATTGGCGAGATGGAGCACAACACCGAGCCGCCCTTGAGCACCCTGGCCCTGGCCGAATCCATCAACGTGACCCGGCGTCAGCTGGAGCGACTGTTCCGCCTGCACCTCAAGGACACCCCCAGCAACTTCTACCTGCGCCTGCGGCTGGAAAAGGCCCGACAGCTGCTGCGCCAGACCGACATGAGTGTGCTGGAAGTGAGCATCGCCTGCGGCTTTGAGTCGCCGTCGTATTTCACCCGCAGTTACCGCGCGCGGTATGCGCGCTGCCCGCGGGAGGATCGGCACCGGGAGCGCGACGGGATGGACAGTGCCGTTTTGCCCAAATGAAGCCGGCTTTGCTGCGCTTGGTCGAGGCGACGAAATACCTCAAGGAACACCCGGGCAGGCCGATGATTAATCTGGGCAACTCATGCAGAGCGACGCCTGCCCATGGCCATCCAACCAAAATAAAAAAGGTAACCTCATGAGCTTTCGCCAGAAAATGATGGGTTTTGCCATTGTCAGTGTGCTGGCCGCCGCTACTCTCGGCGGTATCGGCTACCTGGGGCAGGTTCGATTGGCTGCGGCTCTGGCCGAGACAGAACTCAATGCCAGCGCGCTACGCAACCATCTTGAAGGCGACATGATGCACGACGCCCTGCGTGCCGATGTGTTGACCGCGTTCCTTGCGGGCAATACCGATGCTGCCTCGGCAGAGCAGGTACGCCGCGATCTGCGCGAGCATGCCGAGCGCTTTCAGCGAGTGTTGAATACGAATGCCAACCTGCCGCTCGACGCCGAAATCAAGCGTGAACTCGGCGCATTGCAACCAACGCTCACCGCCTATATCGGTCAGACCGAACGAATTGTCGAGCTGGCCCTGAAAGACCCGACGGGCGCGCGCGCGGAGCTGCCGGCTTTTGAGCGCGTTTTCAGCGAACTGGAAGAGAAGAACGAGGCACTCAGCGCTCGGATCGAACAGCAAGTCGCCCACACTCGCAGCGCCAGCGATGCCGCGGTGGAGCAATCGGCCTGGTGGTTGGTTATCGGCATACTGATGGTCTGCGGCCTGCTCGGTCTGTTGAGCCACCAATTGATGAGGGCGGTGCTGCGACCGCTTGAGCAGAGCATCGCCGTGGCTCGCTCGATTGCACGGGGGAACCTGAGCAACAACATTGTCATCGACAGCAACGACGAGGCTGGTCATCTGCAACAGGCGCTGGCGGACATGCAAAATTACCTGCGCCAGATGATCGAAACCATCCGTGCCGAAAGTGAGCAGTTGCGCCACACCGCACACGCCTTGAACGACATCTCGCAAAGCATGGTGCAAGACACCGGCGAGCAGTCCGATAGCGCCACCAACATGGCGGCGGCGATGGAACAGATGATCACCAACATCGACCAGATCGCCGAGCACGCACGTAGTGCACAGACCATTTCCGCGCATTCGGAACAGCTGGCCGGCAGTGGTGGCCAGGTGATTCTCGGGGTGGTCGAGGGCATGAACCGGATCGCTGACGCGGTCAACGAGTCCTCGTCCACCATCACCGCGCTCGGCCAGTCCTCGGAGGAGATCTACTCGATCATCCAGGTGATCAAGAGCATCGCCGAACAGACCAACCTGTTGGCGCTTAACGCGGCCATCGAAGCGGCGCGCGCAGGCGAGGCCGGACGCGGTTTCGCGGTGGTGGCCGATGAGGTTCGCAGCCTGGCTGCGCGCACCGCGCAATCGACCCAGGAAATCACCGGGATGATCCAGCGCATCCGCGGTAGCACCGAGCAGGCGGTGAACAGCATGCAAACCGGGGTCAGCCGGGTCAATGATGGTGTCGATCTGGCGCGCCAGGCCGGTGAATCAATCAGTGAGATTCGCGCAGGCGCCCAGCGTGCAGCGGTGGTGGTCGATGAAATCTCCCAGACCATAGGCGAGCAGTCGAAGGCCAGCAGCGAGGTGGCACAACGGGTCGAGCAAATTGCCCAGATGTCGCAGCATAACAACCGCGCCGCACGCGATCTGGCGCAGGCGGCTCAGCGTCTGGATAGCGTGGCGGCGACCATGCAGACGTCGGTTTCACTCTTCCAGACTTAAGCCTGACTGTGCTTCAAGCGGAGGCTTTCATCAGTACCGCGCAGGCTGTCTTATAGGCCTCATGCTGGTACTTGTTCAGCGACGCGGGCAGGGCAAAGTCGAATTTCTTGCTCTGCGCGCTGACGGTTTGCGGCGAAACCAGCATGACCTGGCAATCGCTCAGCAGCTGCAGCACCCCTTCGATCTTGAAGGTCGTCGGGCCACCGGCGAACTCGCCTTTCTTGCTGCGCTTCTTGATGGCGATGCGATCGATGCCGTTGTCCTTCACGAAGCGCTCCACGAGTGCGGCGAAGGCTTTGACGTTCGTAGCCTCATCGTCGTCTTCCAGAGCGATTTTTTTGGTGGCAACGGCGAGGTGTTCAGGCGCCTTGTCCTGAAAAGTCGCTACGGCGAAGATCGCTTCGCTGCCTTTGATTTCGATGCCGCAGATTTTCATTGAAACGCCTTGTTAGCTCGCAGAAATACAGCTTTAGTCTGCATAAGACGGCTGACGGTGACTATATATTTCGATAGAGCGACGGTTCTATGAGAGTGGGAATAATTGCGTTTGCTTCATCCATACTCTTGCGTTGATTGAGCATGATTTGGTCGAACTGATCGACACGAATAATGCCGAGCCGTGGAAATTCGAAATCCAGGATGACATACATCACGCTGACCATGACCAGCGCATACCCAGTGCCATGCAGCCAGTTACGCCTGGCTGAGCCGGCCATGCCAAAACCGATCAGCAGGGCGCTGACCAGCATCAGCGCCAGGAGCATCAGGTAGATAATCAAAGGCGGGTGAGTCTTGAGGGCCACACTGCGGGTGGTGGTGATATCGATCATTTCATTGAGCGCCTGTAGCACGCTTATACCCAGCGGCGGGCTTGGCATTTGCTGTACTGCGGCCACAGTCTGTTTCCAGATATTCAGTTGTGCTGCCATTGCTCGCGCATTTTCCTGCGCCGCTGTTTGCTTGTCCGTCAGGCCTTGATAGAAGGCAATTCGGGCATCGACATAGTCGCGCATCAACTGCCGCAATGCTGGCTGGTTGGCCGGTGGAAGCAAGTCCAGACGCAACCATGCAGTGCCGATGGCGTTGACCTCTTCGGTAATCAGGGTGCGCCGGTCATCCAGCCTGCTGGCTGCACCGGAAAAGGTAAATGCGATGAGCAACGCCAGCAGGCCGAAAACCGCGCCTTCGATCGCGCCGATACCGGTGCGGGCGCCTACGGGGTCGAGGCTCAATTGACGTTCGCCTATCCGCCTTCCGACTTCGAGCAGCACCACAATGGCGGCAAAGATCACTAGTGCATAGGTGGGGGCGGCGGCGAGTGATTGCATAGTGCGATCCGTGGGGCAGGCCAATAGTCAGCCTAGTCTCACTCATCGCCAGGTCAAGGTGTACCTGTCAGTTCTGATAGTTGACAGCTCTGCCTGGCGCCTTATTTCATTCCATCCCCAGCGATTGCAAATACTCCGACCGCTCATCACTCCTTTGCGCCAGGCAGGTGTTCTGCGCCATATCAAAGTCCTGGGTACCTTTCGTTGTCTGGAACGTTTCCACAGCACAATCGGCATCGCGCAATTTGATCCAGAGTTGCTGGGCGGCCTTGATTCTGGCGGTGAAGTCGGTGAGCTGCGCCGAATTACCGGTATATTGGGATTTTGCCCGGTCGAGCAACTCATCATAGGCAGCGTTCAACTCGCGTTCTGCGGTCTTCTTGTTGAACACGACGCAGTCGTAGTTCTGCTCAGTGGTTTCCACATTGTCACAAGGGGTGCTTTCTTCTTCAGCCTGAGCACCGAACGCCAGCACTGCCAACACCACCACTACCATCGATCTCATTTGCGACATCCCGTCAGTCGTCCAAAACCCTGGCGGGGATTCTCGCTTAGGTGTTGGGCAAAGAACAGATGCCGGCCTGCGTTTGCGCGCCAGCGATCAGGCCCCATCAGGTTGGAAGTTAGTGGGCTGCAGGGCACCCTTTGTCGCCCTTTGACGCTTTCGGCAATTCCCTTGTCGTTTTTGCACCCGGCTCGCCTGTCCCTCAGGCATATGCTGGCCCCAAAGCGCCGGCAGACGATTCGGCGCATGAATCGCTAATAAGGGGACAGCCTGATGAGCCCAGCCGAATTGCACGCAGACAGCATCGTTATCGACGGGCTGATCATTGCCAAGTGGAACCGTGAGCTGTTCGAAGACATGCGCAAGGGCGGGCTCACCGCTGCCAACTGCACCGTGTCGGTGTGGGAGGGCTTCCAGGCCACCGTCAACAACATCGCCGCCAGCCAGAAACTGATCCGCGAAAACAGCGACCTGGTGATGCCGGTGCGCACCACCGCCGATATTCGCAAGGCCAAGGAGCTGGGCAAGACCGGCATCCTCTTCGGCTTCCAGAATGCCCACGCCTACGAAGACCAGATCGGCTACGTCGAGATCTTCAAGCAACTGGGCGTCGGTATCGTGCAGATGTGCTACAACACCCAGAACCTGGTAGGCACCGGTTGCTACGAGCGCGACGGCGGCCTGTCGGGCTTCGGCCGCGAAATCGTTGCCGAGATGAACCGCGCAGGCGTCATGTGCGACCTGTCCCACGTGGGCTCCAAGACTTCCGAGGAAGTCATCCTCGAATCGAAGAAGCCAGTGTGCTACTCCCACTGCCTGCCGTCGGGGCTCAAGGAGCACCCGCGCAACAAGTCCGATGAAGAGCTGAAGTTCATCGCCGATCACGGCGGTTTCGTCGGCGTGACCATGTTCGCGCCGTTCCTGGCCAAGGGCATCGATTCGACCATCGACGACTATGCCGAAGCCATCGAATACACCATGAACATCGTCGGTGAAGACGCGATCGGTATCGGTACCGACTTCACCCAGGGCCACGGCCAGGATTTCTTCGAATACCTGACCCACGACAAGGGCTACGCCCGTCGCCTGACCAACTTCGGCAAGATCATCAACCCGCTGGGCATCCGCACCGTGGGCGAGTTCCCCAACCTCACCGAGACCCTGCTCAAGCGCGGTCACTCTGAGCGCGTGGTGCGCAAGATCATGGGCGAAAACTGGGTGAACGTCCTCAAGGATGTCTGGGGCGAATAAGCCTCTCCAACCCTTATCCAATTTCCCCTGCCGTGCGCGCAGGGGCCGCCAACGAATTTTCTGGAGTTAAGTTTCCATGGCCAAGATCGCCCCGCAATTGCCTATCGAAGTCGACAGCGAAACCGGTGTCTGGACCTCCGACGCCTTGCCGATGCTGTACGTACCTCGCCATTTCTTCGTCAACAACCACATAGGCATCGAAGAAGTGCTGGGCGCCGAAGCCTATGCCGAGATCCTCTACAAGGCCGGCTACAAGTCCGCCTGGCACTGGTGCGAGAAAGAAGCCCAATGCCATGGCCTGGAAGGCGTCGCGGTGTTCGAACACTACATGAAGCGTCTGTCGCAACGCGGCTGGGGCCTGTTCAAGATCCAGGACATCGATCTGGAGAAGGGTACCGCCAGCGTCAAGCTCGAGCATTCGGCATTCGTCTATGTGTATGGCAAGGTCGGGCGCAAGGTCGATTACATGTTCACCGGCTGGTTTGCCGGCGCCATGGACCAGATCCTGGCCGCCCGGGGCAGTTCGATCCGCACTGTCGCCGAGCAAGTCTACGGCGGATCGGAAGAAGGCCACGACGACGGCCTGTTCATCGTCAAGCCGTTGTAAGTCGAGGATCCCGCCATGGCTTTCGAAGCAATGTTCCAACCGATTCAGATCGGCAAACTGACTATCCGCAACCGTGTGCTCAGCACCGCGCACGCCGAGGTCTATGCCACCGACGGCGGGATGACCACCGATCGGTATGTGAAGTACTACGAAGAGAAAGCCAAGGGCGGGATCGGCCTGGCGATTTGCGGCGGTTCGTCGAGCGTGGCCATCGACAGCCCGCAAGGCTGGTGGAAGTCGGTCAACCTGGCCGACGATCGCATCATTCCGCACTTCCAGAACCTGGCCGACGCCATGCACAAGCATGGCGCCAAGATCATGATCCAGATTACCCACATGGGCCGGCGCTCGCGTTGGGATGGCGACCACTGGCCGACCCTGATGTCGCCGTCCGGCATCCGCGAGCCGGTGCACCGTGCGACCTGCAAGACTATCGAGCCGGAGGAAATCTGGCGGGTGATCGGCAACTATGCCAGCGCCGCGGCGCGGGCCAAGGCCGGTGGCCTGGATGGCGTCGAACTGTCTGCCGTGCACCAGCACATGATCGACCAGTTCTGGAGCCCGCGGGTCAACAAGCGTACCGACGAGTGGGGCGGCAGCTTTGAAAACCGCATGCGCTTCGGCCTGGAAGTGATCAAGGCCGTGCGCAAGGAAGTCGGCCCGGATTTCTGCGTGGGCCTGCGTATCTGTGGCGACGAATTCCACCCCGATGGCTTGAGCCACGAGGACATGAAGGAAATCGCCAAGTACTACGACGCCACCGGCATGATCGACTTCCTCGGCGTGGTCGGCTCGGGTTGTGATACCCACAACACCCTGGCCAACGTGATCCCGAACATGAGTTATCCACCGGAGCCGTTCCTGCACCTGGCGGCCGGCATCAAGGAAGTGGTCAAGGTTCCCGTGCTGCACGCGCAGAACATCAAGGACCCGAACCAGGCCACGCGGATTCTCGAGGGCGGTTACGTCGACATGGTCGGCATGACCCGCGCGCACATCGCCGACCCGCACCTGATCGCCAAGATCAAGATGGGCCAGGTCGACCAGATCAGGCAGTGCGTCGGTGCCAACTACTGCATCGACCGCCAGTACCAGGGCCTGGATGTGCTGTGCATCCAGAACGCCGCGACCTCCCGTGAATACATGGGCGTGCCGCATATCATCGAAAAATCCACCGGGCCGAAACGCAAGGTGGTGGTGGTCGGTGCCGGCCCGGCCGGGATGGAGGCCGCTCGCGTGGCTGCCGAACGTGGCCACGACGTGACCCTGTTCGAGAAGAAAGACGCGATTGGCGGGCAGATCACCACCGCCTCGAAAGCCCCGCAGCGGGACCAGATCGCCGGTATCACTCGCTGGTTCCAGCTGGAACTGGCTCGGTTGAAAGTTGACCTGCGCCTGGGCACCGCGGCCGATGCCGCGACCATCCTGGATCTGCGTCCGGACGTGGTGGTGCTGGCCGTGGGCGGGCATCCGTTCCTGGAGCAGAACGAGCATTGGGGCGCCGCCGAAGGGCTGGTGGTCAGCAGCTGGGACGTGCTCGACGGCAAGATTGCGCCGGGCAAGAACGTGCTGGTCTACGACACCATTTGCGAGTTCACCGGGATGTCGGTTGCCGACTTCCTGGCCGACAAGGGCAGCCAGGTCGAGATCGTCACCGACGACATCAAGCCGGGCGTGGCCATCGGCGGTACGTCGTTCCCCACCTACTACCGCAGCATGTACCCCAAAGAAGTGATCATGACCGGCGACATGATGCTGGAAAAGGTCTACCGCGAGGGTGACAAGCTGATCGCCGTACTGGAGAACGAATACACCGGCGCCAAAGAGGAGCGGGTAGTCGATCAGGTGGTGGTGGAGAACGGCGTGCGGCCGGATGAAGAGATCTACTACGCGCTCAAGGAAGGTTCGCGCAACAAGGGCCAGATCGATATCGAGGCATTGTTCGCGATCAAGCCGCAACCCTCGCTGAGCCAGCCTGGCGACGGCTACCTGCTGTTCCGGATCGGCGACTGCGTAGCCCAGCGCAACACCCATGCGGCGATCTATGACGCGCTGCGGTTGTGCAAAGACTTCTAAAGCACAGAAGCGCCCCTTGTGGGAGCTGGCTTGCCAGCGATGAATACGACGCGATTTGCCTGACATCCCGCGTTGCCTGCATCGCTGGCAAGCCAGCTCCCACAGCCTGACCCTTGCAAGACTTGATGAGTCTTTTGGGAGCCTCACATGTTGAACACCCTTCTTCCAATCCTGCTGTTCGCCGCCCTGGGCCTGGCTGTCCTGGGCGCGTTGCGGCGCGTCTCGATGTGGCGACAGGGCCGTGCGGCCAAGGTCGACCTGATCGGCGGGCTGTTGGCGATGCCGCGCCGCTATATGGTCGACCTGCACCACGTGGTGGCGCGGGACAAATACATGGCCAACACCCACGTGGCTACCGCCGGCGGCTTTGTACTGGCGGCAGTGCTGGCGATTCTGGTGCATGGTTTTGGCCTGCATAACCGCATCCTCGGCTATGCCTTGCTGTTCGCCTCGGTGTTGATGTTCGTTGGCGCGCTGTTTGTTTATGCCCGTCGGCGCAACCCGCCCGCGCGCTTGTCGAAAGGCCCGTGGATGCGCCTGCCCAAGAGCCTGATGGCTTTTTCGGTCAGTTTTTTCCTGGTGACCCTGCCAGTGGCCGGGATCCTGCCAGCCGATTTTGGCGGCTGGGTATTGGCCGCCCTGCTTGGGCTTGGCGTGCTGTGGGGCGTTTCGGAGCTGTTTTTCGGGATGACCTGGGGCGGGCCGATGAAGCACGCCTTCGCCGGTGCCCTGCACCTGGCCTGGCACCGCCGTGCCGAGCGCTTTGGTGGTGGCCGTTCGACCGGCCTGAAGCCGCTGGACCTGGAAGACCCCCAGGCGCCGCTGGGTGTGGAAAAGCCCAAGGATTTCACCTGGAACCAATTGCTCGGCTTCGACGCCTGCGTGCAATGCGGCAAGTGCGAAGCAGCCTGCCCGGCCTTCGCCGCAGGCCAGCCGCTGAACCCGAAAAAACTGATTCAGGACATGGTCGTCGGCCTGGCCGGCGGCACCGATGCAAACTTCGCTGGCAGCCCGTACCCATCCCTTGACGGCAGGGGCAAGCCAATTGGTGAACACGGCGGCAACCCGCACCAGCCGATCGTCAACGGCCTGGTCGATGCCGAAACGCTGTGGTCGTGCACCACCTGCCGCGCCTGCGTGGAAGAGTGCCCGATGATGATCGAGCACGTCGATGCCATCGTCGACATGCGTCGGCACCTGACCCTGGAAAAAGGCGCGACCCCGAACAAGGGCGCCGAAGTGCTGGAGAACCTGATCGCCACCGACAACCCGGGCGGTTTTGCCCCGGGCGGGCGGATGAACTGGGCGGCAGACCTGAACCTCAACCTGCTCAGCGACAAGAAAACCACCGACGTACTGTTCTGGGTTGGCGATGGTGCGTTCGACATGCGCAACCAGCGCACCCTGCGCGCCTTCGTCAAAGTGCTGAAAGCCGCCAAGGTCGACTTCGCCGTGCTCGGCCTGGAAGAACGCGACAGTGGTGACGTGGCCCGTCGCCTGGGTGATGAGGCAACCTTCCAGCTACTGGCCCGGCGCAATATCCAGACCCTGAGCAAGTACAGCTTCAAGCGCATCGTCACCTGCGATCCACACAGCTTCCACGTACTCAAGAACGAATACGGCGCGTTCGACGGCAATTACCTGGTGCAGCACCACAGCACCTACATGGCCGAACTCATTGCCTCGAAGCAATTGAACCTGAGCCAGCATAAAGGCGGCAGCGTGACCTATCACGACCCGTGCTACCTGGGCCGCTACAACGGCGAATACCAGGCGCCGCGCGATGTGCTGAGCGCGCTCGGCATCGAGGTTCGGGAGATGCAGCGTTCGGGCTTCCGTTCCCGTTGCTGTGGCGGTGGCGGCGGTGCGCCGATCACCGATATTCCCGGCAAGCAGCGGATTCCCGACATGCGCATGGAGGACATTCGCGAGACCCAGGCCGAGCTGGTGGCCGTGGGTTGCCCACAGTGCACGGCGATGCTTGAAGGGGTGGTCGAACCACGGCCGCTGATCAAGGACATTGCCGAGCTGGTGGCCGATGCGCTGGTCGAGGAAGTGATCGCCAGTCAACCGGCGCCCAACAAGCGCAAGCCTGCGGAGGTGCACTGATGAGCGATATTATCCGTCGCGATCCACGTGCCGAATGGATCGCCCGCAACCGCCTGCACCCGCTGCATGCGGCCATGCAACCGGCCCAGACCTCGTGGATGGGCCCTAACGGTATCATTCGCAAGAACCCCCATGCGGTTGGTTTCATCGGCCCCAACGGGATCAAGCGCATCGACCGCAGCGGTGCCCAGCAGGGCGGTGCGGTCAAGCGCACGGCTGCCGCCGAGGTACAGTTGCCGCTGCATCAGGTGCCGCAACCGGCCTTCTACATTGCCGTTGTGCCGGACATGGTCGGTGGCCGCCTGAGCAGCCATGACCGTGACCTGCTCGGCCTGGCCCACAGCCTGGCCGGAACGGATGGCGCGGTCATGGCCGTGGTGTTCGGTGAGCACAAGGAAAACGCCTTCGCCACTGCCGGTGTCGATCGGCTGTTGCTGCTTCAAGACGACGAATTCAGTGGTTATGCACCGGAGCACCGAGTCCAGGGCCTGCGGGCTGTGGATAACCAGTTCAGCCCGCGTCACTGGCTGCTGCCAGACAGCCGCAGCGGTGGTGGCGAATTGGGTCGGCGCTTTGCCGCTAACCTTGGCGAACGGCCGGCCACGCGAATCTGGCAGGTCAAGGACGGTCAGTGCATCGGCCGCGCCGGTGCTGGTCAGCAAGACCTGGCCCGTGCTCTGCCACGTTTGATCCTGGCTGCTGCGGAATGCGCCGAACCGGTCAGCGACACCCGTCACGAAGTCTTGCCGGTGGAGTTATCCACATCCCTCTTGCTGCGCCAGCCACGCATCGAGGACCTCGGTGCAGTGGCCGTCGACCCTGCGGCGATTCCCATGGCCGAAGCCGAGTTCATCTTCTCGGGGGGCAATGGGGTCAAGGATTGGGCATTGTTCCATCAAACCGCCGCCGCACTCGGTGCCACCAAAGGCGCGTCGCGGGTGGCGGTGGACGATGGCTTCATGGCCCGTGATCGTCAGGTCGGGGCCAGTGGCACCTGGGTCACGGCCAGGGTTTATGTGGCTGTGGGTATCTCCGGGGCGATCCAGCACCTGCAGGGCATTGGCGCCTGCGACAAGGTGGTGGCGATCAACCTCGATCCGGGTTGCGACATGATCAAGCGGGCCGACCTGTCGGTGATCGGCGAAAGCGCCGCGATCCTCCAGGCCCTGATTGATGCCGTCGAAGCCTACCGAAACGAAGCCAAGCGCGATGCCGCTTAACACTGCAGTAGAATCTTGGGGGGTCGAATCATGAACACGAAGGTCATCAGCCTGGTTTCGATTGGCGCCCACCCGACTTCCGGTCGGGCCCGGCGCGCCGAACAGGATGCCCGTGCGGTCGAACTGGGCCTGCAACTGGCTGGGGATAACTTGCAGGTGCTGCACGCCGGAGATTCGCAGGAGCCCGCTTTGCGCGCTTACCTGGGCATGGGCCTGGAACAGCTGCATGTGCTCGAGCAACCCGCCGGCGCCGATGCGCTGGGCGTGCTCGGCGACTACTTGCGCGATGCCGGCGCCCAGCTGGTGTTGACCGGCAGCCAGGCCGAAACCGGCGAAGGCTCGGGTATGCTGCCGTTTTTGCTGGCAGAACAACTGGGCTGGCCGCTGGTGGTGGGCCTGGCCGAAGTCGAGTCCATCAGCAACGGCGTGGCCCAGGTCCTCCAGGCCCTGCCACGCGGTCAGCGGCGGCGCTTGAAGGTGCGCCTGCCCTTGCTGGCGACTGTGGATAACGCCGCGCCAAAACCGCGCCAGAGCGCCTTTGGCCCGGCTCGCCGTGGCGTGCTGGCTGCCCGGCAGGTGGAAATCGTCGAAGACGAGTTATTCACAAGCGCCGAGCTGCAACCGGCCAAGCCCCGGCCCAAGCGCCTCAAGGTCATCAAGGCCAAGAGCGGTGCCGACCGCATGAAAGCGGCTACCGCCAAGGCCAGCGGCGGCGGTGGGCAGGTGCTCAAGGACGTCAGCCCCCAGGCCGGCGCCGAGGCGATTCTGAAGTTGTTGATAGAAGAAGGCGTGGTCCGCTAGCAACTTGCGCACAATGTCTGTTGACGTGACTGTGGATAAGTTGTTTGCTGCTGGCTGCAAGGCACGTCAACCGTGCCTTGCAGTGGATTGATCAACAATTGATCAAGCTAACTTGCGGTTTTTACTGGCTTTTCTGTGTGGATAAGAAAAACCGGTCCTCTCACTTTGCCCACAATCCTTGTTGGCGCTTCTGTGGATAATCTGTTCGCGTGTGGCTGAAGCGCCCGTCCTGCAAGGCGTCGGCACAATTGATCGATTAATGATCAATTGGACTTTTCCAGGTCGGATATTTCCCTCGAAAGACGATTTTCCGAGGCTTTCAGCAGTTTTCCACAAGGGAGAGCAGCGATGCCTCGAGTTGCCCCCAAAGTCTGTTGGCGCATCTGTGGATAAGGTGTTCGCCTTCGACTACAGGCCACGTATTACGCTGCATGCAGCATTGTGGTCAATATTTGATCAGGCAAATTCAAGAATGAGGGTTTTTGATAAGTCACGGAATTTCATGAATTTCTACAAAGCGGGAAAGGTACTTGCCCACAATTGCTGTGGGTCGCTCTGTGGATAAGTTGTTCGCTTAACGACAAAGGGCGCGCAGGTGTTGGCCTGCGCGCCCCTTGATCAAACTTTGTACAGTTACTGCGCAGCAACACCCTTCAGATAAGGCGCAGGCGCCGCCCCTAGGTTATTGAGCATCCGCTCGCTGTACCAGTCGATGAAGTTCACCACACCAAACTCATAGGTCTTCGAGTACGGCCCAGGCTCATAGGCAGTGGAGTTGATGCCGCGCTGGTTCTCTTCGGCCAGGCGACGGTCCTGGTCGTTGGTGGCGTCCCAGACCTGGCGCATGCGCTCCACGTCGTAGTCGACGCCTTCGACCGCATCCTTGTGCACCAGCCACTTGGTGGTGACCATGGTTTCCTGGGCGCTGATCGGCCACACGGTGAAGACGATGATGTGGTCGCCCATGCAGTGGTTCCAGGAGTGCGGCAGGTGCAGGATGCGCATCGAGCCCAGTTCCGGGTTCTTGATGCGGCCCATGAGCTTCTGGCAGCCCTGCTTGCCGTCCATGGTCATCGATACGGTGCCCTTGAGCAGCGGCATGCGCACGATGCGGTTACGCAGGCCGAAGCTGGCGTGGGCGTAAGGGATCTTCTCGGCTTCCCAGGCAGCGGCCGAGGCTGCCACGTGATCCTTGAAGGCCTGGTCGGCGCGCGGGTCGGTGACGTCGTCCCACTCGAGCAGGGTTTTCAGCAGTTCCGGGTGCGAGGCGTTGCAGTGGTAGCACTCGCGGTTGTTTTCCAGCACCAGCTTCCAGTTGGCT
Source organism: Pseudomonas sp. LS1212 (assembly GCF_024741815.1). NCBI lineage: Bacteria > Pseudomonadati > Pseudomonadota > Gammaproteobacteria > Pseudomonadales > Pseudomonadaceae > Pseudomonas > Pseudomonas sp. LS1212. The sequence continues at coordinate 5,283,250 of NZ_CP102951.1, read as the reverse complement.
TTCTCCATCAAGGTGGTTTGCACCGCCACCTTGGTGTTTTCCATGTCGTAGGGTTCCATGTAATGGTTCAGCGTCGACAGGAAGTCATCGATGGCCGGCGGGTTTTCCGCCAGGCTGATGAAGATGTAACCGCCGGCGGTCTTTACGTTCACAGGCTTGAGGCCGTACTGCTTCATGTCGAAGTCGGCGCCCATTTCGGTACCGGCGAACAGCAGGCGACCGTCCAGTTCGTAGGTCCACTGGTGGTAGTGGCAGACCAGCTTGGCGACCTTGCCCTTCTCACTGGTGCACAGGCGTGAGCCACGATGGCGGCAAACGTTGTGGAAGGCATGCACCTGGCCTTCGGCGCCACGGATGACGATGATCGGGTTCTTGCCGATCTGCAGGGTCAGGAAGTTGCCCTTGGTCGGGATCTCGCAGGTCATGCCGGCGATCAGCCATTCCTTCTGGAAGATCTCCTGCATATCGATATCGAACAGGCGCTCGTCGCTGTAGAAGGGTTGTGGCAGCGAGAAGGTGCGTTCGCGGGTCTGCAGCATGTCGGCGGTAGCCTTGCGTGCAGGTTCCAGTGGATCGCCCAGGCTCAGGGTTGCGGTGACGTCCATCGTTTTATCCTCATGGGCCATTCAGTGTGGCCGGCGAAAGGTGGCTAATCGTTGTTATGTGCGACGCAAGGCTAGTAAGAAACAGCAGGATCATTTGCGATGGAGTGTGCGTTCGCGCGCAGGTTTGGCCTTATCCGTGGGCGACATGATCGAATCCGTTTCCGACGCGCAAGCCCTTGTCGCTGGCGGCTGGTCGCGATAAGCACGTCAATGTCGCAGATAGGTAAGTGTGGCCACGGCACCTTGAGCAGAATCGCAATCATGAGGCCGACAGTCGGCCGTGGAGATGAGCATGAACAGTTTCCTCAATCCGGTAACAACCCAGACATGGGCCAATGGCCGACACATTGTCCGTTGCGTCAAGGTGATCCAGGAAACCTGGGACGTGCGCACCTTCTGCTTTATGGCCGACCAGCCGATCATGTTCTTCTTCAAGCCCGGGCAGTTCGTGACCCTGGAGCTGGAGATTGACGGCGTCCAGGTGATGCGTTCCTACACTATCTCCAGCTCGCCGTCGGTGCCCTACAGTTTCTCCCTGACTATCAAGCGCGTACCGGGCGGCAAGGTTTCCAACTGGCTGCACGACACCCTGCAGGAAGGTCACGAGCTGGCAGTGCATGGCCCGGTGGGGCTGTTCAACGCCATCGATTTCCCGGCGCCTAAAGTGCTTTATCTCAGCGGCGGCGTCGGCATTACGCCGGTGATGTCCATGGCGCGCTGGTTCTACGACACCAACGGCAATGTCGACATGGTGTTTGTCCACAGCGCCCGGTCGCCGAAAGACATCATCTATCGCCGTGAACTGGAGCACATGACCTCGCGGATCGAGAACTTCAATCTGCACATCATTTGCGAGAAGTACGGCCAGGGTGATCCATGGGCGGGCTACCGTGGCTACCTCAACCACAAACTGCTGGAGCTGATCGCGCCGGACTTCATGGAGCGTGAGATCTTCTGCTGCGGTCCGACCCCTTACATGAGCGCAGTGAGGCGTTTGCTCGAAGCCGTTGGCTTTGACATGCGCCGCTATCACGAAGAGTCGTTCGGGGCGACGCCGGCCGAGGCCAAGGCCGACGCCATCGAGCACGCCGACCAGGCCGCCGACGCGCCGCAAGTCGATGCCGCCGATCTGCACCAGGTCGAGTTCACTGCCGCCGGCAAGAGCATCCGGGTTGCCCCTGGCGAGACCGTGCATGCGGCGGCGTCCAAGCTTGGCCTGATGATCCCCAAGGCCTGCGGCATGGGCATTTGCGGGACCTGCAAGGTGCTGAAGCTGGGTGGCGAAGTGGAGATGGAGCACAACGGCGGGATTACCGAAGAAGATGAGGCTGAGGGGTACATCCTGTCGTGCTGCAGCGTGCCGAAAGGGGATGTGCGCATCGAGTACTGATAGACCGGGTCGCCTTCATCGCTGGCAAGCCAGCTCCCACAGAGATCCGTGGTGGCACTTACCCTGTGGGAGCGGGCTTGCCCGCGATTGGCGCAACCGAGATTTCGTGATGTGACGAAGGGGCGGAACCCAAGGCCTGTCGAAGGGTCAATCTGAACCTCATGCACGGGATAACCCTGGCTTGCCAGGTGACTTTTCTTTATCGTGTGCGCCCTTCGAAAATCCCTCGAGAAATCATCATGTTGGAAACATCCCTCAGCCAATTGGAACAACTTGTCGGTGATCTGGTACAACAGAACCAGGCCCTGACCGTCACCAACGCTCAACTGATCGCCGAATTGACCCAGGCCAAGGACGAGAACGAAAGCCTGCAACTGTCCCTGATGGAACAGGAAGAAAAGCAGGGTGCCACCGCCGCCCGTATCCAGGCCCTGGTTGAGCGCGCCAGCGCCGGTGCAGTGAGCGCATGAGTAGTCGAGAGGCGATCAACGTCATCTCGATCCTGGGCAGCGATTACTCGATCAAGGCCCCGGCTGGCGAAGAACAGACCTTGCTCAACGCGACCCGGATGCTCAATGCCACCCTGGCCGATACCAAGCGCAAATACCCGACGCTGATCGGCGACAAGCTGCTGGTGCTGGCTGCCTTGAACCTGTGTTCGCAGCAGATCGAAATGAAGCAACACCATCAAGAAGAACTCGACCGTTACCAAGAGCAGGTCAACGCCACGGTTGATGTGATCTCGCGGACCATCGGCAAGAGCTGATAGCGGCTGCAGCATTCCCCCTTTTTATTTCGCCCACTGATTGTCTACCGATCAGTGGGCGGACTTTCTACGCCTCTGCGCTTTAGATTGTCGAACAATCGCCGATAGCCTTGTATACAATTGGCACGGCTATTATGGCCATCCGCCATCAATCTCGCGGGGTTCTCCATGCAGTTCTGGCGACGCAGTATTCAATGGCAGTTGATCTTGAGCATGGGCACAGCCCTGCTGGTCAGCATTCTGATCGTGGTCGGCATTTATACCGCGGTGGTCAACCGTCTCACCCAGCGCTATCTGCTGGACACTGCCTTGCCCGCCAGCATCGAGGCGATGCGCAACGACATCGAGCGGATTCTGGTCAAGCCGGTAACGGCAGCGACCGACATCGCCAGCAACAGCATGGTGCGGCAATGGCTGGCCGAAGGTGAAAGCAGCGCTCAGTTGCCCCAATTCGTGACATATCTGGAAGCGCTGCGAAGCGAACACAAGGCTTTCACTGCACTGATCGCCGGTGCCCAGACCGGCCACTATTACAACGAAAAAGGTCTGGACCGGACCTTGAGCCGGAGCAATCCGGCGGATGCCTGGTTCTATCAGTTTCTCGACAGCGGCCAACCGCGCACCTTGAACATCGACACTGATGCCAGCAGCGGCGAGCTGACGTTGTTTATCGACCTGCGCATGGAGCAGGCGGGAAAGCCCGTGGGTGTAGCCGGGCTGGGCCTGAGCATGCGCGAGCTGTCGGAGCTGATTCAGAACTTCAGCTTCGGCGAGCGCGGCAAGGTGTTCCTGGCGCGTTCCGATGGCCTGATCCAGGTGCACCCTGAGGCCAGGTTCAGTGGCAAGCGCAAGCTGGCCGAGCAAATGGGTGAAGCGGCTTCGCAAGCCGTATTGGCGCATAAAGGCGGGTTGGCCAGCAGCCAGTTCCAGCGTGATGGCGAGGCCTTTCTGGCGTTCAGCCTGCCGCTGCGAGACCTGGACTGGACGCTGGTAGCGGAGGTACCTCAAGCGCAGATCTATGCCCAGGCGCGCCAGGCAATGTGGCTGACTAGCCTGATTGCTGGCGCCGTGGCGTTGGTTTGCCTGTTGCTGGTGGTCGTGTTGGCGCGTGGGCTGGTGCGACCTATCCGCCAGGTAACGGGGGCGCTGGTGGCAATCGGCAGTGGGGGCGGGGACCTGAGCCACCGGCTCGATGACTCACGGGCCGATGAATTGGGTGACCTGGCGCGCGGCTTCAATCAGTTCCTGCAGAGCCAGCGTGAGCTGATCGGTGAAGTACTGACCACCAGCGAGCGGCTGCGCGCGGCGGTGGGCCAAGTGGCACAAGTGGTGGACAACACCGCCGATCGTGCCGGCAGGCAGCAGGAAATGACCGATATGGTCGCCACCGCTGTGCACGAAATGGGCCTGACGGTCCAGGACATCGCGCAGAATGCCGGCAATGCCGCGTTGGCCTCGCAAACCGCACGGGACGAGGCCATGCAAGCGCGCGAGGTGGTGCAACGCTCCATCGTGCAGATCGAGAGCATGTCGTCCGAAATCGGCGTCGCGGCGGGTGCGGTGGGCGAGCTGGCCCACGAGGTTGCCTCGATCGACCAGGTGCTGGCGGTGATTCGCAGTATTTCCGAACAGACCAACCTGCTGGCGCTGAACGCGGCCATTGAGGCGGCGCGGGCGGGCGAAATGGGCCGTGGCTTTGCGGTAGTCGCCGATGAGGTGCGGACCCTGGCGCGGCGCACCCAGGTTTCCACCGACGAGATCCAGCAGATGATTCAACGCCTCAAGCACGGTGCGGAAAATGCCGTGCAGTCCATGCAGGCCGGGCAATCAGCGACCGGTACGGGTGTTGAATCGAGCCAGCGCACCGGTGTCTCGCTGACGGCGATTACCGGGCAGGTCGAGCACATCAGTGACATGAACCGCCAAGTGGCGACCGCGACGGAGGAGCAGTCGGCGGTGACCGAAGAGATCAACCGTAACGTGCAGGGTATTTCCGACCTGGCGCGGGCGACAGCGGGGGAGGTGTTGGGGTGCCGGGATGATTGTCAGACGTTGCGCGGGTTGGCTGATGATCTGGCGCGGCAGATGGGGGGGTTCAAGCTCTAAACCGTGGTGCTTTCATCGCTGGCAAGCCAGCTCCCACAGAGATAATCGTCGCCCACAGAGTTGTGGTCTGACTGTGGTCCCCTGTGGGAGCTGGCTTGCCAGCGATGAGTCCAGTCAGCTCCCCATCACCTCACGAATATCCGCCGCCAACTCCCGCACCCGATCCTCTTCGGTATCCCACGAGCACATGAACCGCGCACCACCACTGCCGATAAAGGTGTAAAAACGCCAGCCCTTGTTTCGCAGCGCTTCGAGCGCCGGTTCCGACATCTGCAGGAACACGCCGTTGGCTTCCACCGGGAACATCAGCTCCACGCCGGGGATGCCCTTGACCAGTTGGCTGAGCAATTGCGCGCAATGGTTGGCATGGCCGGCGTGCTTGAGCCAGGCCTTGTCCTCCAGCAGCCCGACCCAAGGCGCGGAGAGGAAGCGCATCTTCGAGGCCAGTTGGCCGGCCTGTTTGCAGCGGTAGTCGAAATCCACCGCCAGGTCGCGGTTGAAGAACAGAATCGCGTCGCCCACGGCCATGCCATTCTTGGTGCCGCCGAAGCACAGCACATCGATCCCGGACTTCCAGGTCAACTCGGCAGGCGAGCAGCCGAGGAACGCGCAGGCGTTGGCGAAGCGGGCGCCGTCCATGTGCAGGTTCAGGCCCAGCTCCTTGCAGGTCGCGCTGATGGCTTTGAGTTCGTCCGGGCGGTAGACGCTGCCGACCTCGGTGGCCTGGGTCAGGGTGACCACGCGCGGTTTCGGGTAGTGGATATCCTGGCGCTTGAGCGCCACTTCGCGGATCGATGCTGGCGTCAGCTTGCCGCTTTCGGTGCGGGCAGTGAGCAACTTCGAGCCGTTGGAAAAGAACTCCGGCGCGCCGCATTCGTCGGTTTCGACGTGCGCTGTTTCCGAGCAGATGACGCTGTGGTAACTCTGGCACAGCGACGACAGCGCCAGGGAGTTGGCGGCGGTGCCGTTGAAGGCGAAGAATACTTCACAGTCGGTTTCGAACAGCTTGCGGAAATAGTCGGCGGCGCGCGCGGTCCACTGGTCATCGCCATAGGCGCGTTCGTGGCCCTGATTGGCGCTGGCCATGGCCGCCCAGGCTTCAGGGCAGATTCCGGAATAGTTGTCGCTGGCGAACTGTTGGCTTTGTTCTGTCATGACCGGGTCCTGTGATCGATTATGATGCGCACTGTAACCAAGAAAAATTCCCTGGTCTGTAGGAAGAATCACCACCTAAGGTGAAAGTATGCACTCAGCCGCTACTGCCCTGACAACCCGCACGCGCGACCAGGCGCTGGACCTGCTCAAGTGGTTGGCGATGCTGTTCATGGTGCTCGACCACCTGCGTTATGCCGGCTGGCCGCAGCCATGGCTCTATGTGCCGGGGCGCCTGGCGTTTCCCTGGTTCTGCCTGGCGATCGCCGTCAATCTGGCACGGCGTCAGGCTGACGATAGCCGGCACTGGCGCTACCTGGGCTGGTTACTGTTGTTCGCTGCGCTTTCGGAAATTCCTTACAGGCTGTTCCAGCCGCAACCCGACTCACTGAATGTATTGCCCACGCTGGCCCTCGGCTTATTGCTGGCCAGAGCCTGGCAGGCGCAAACCCGTCAGGCCTTGTGGACTGGAATGGGGGCGTTGGTACTGGCCATCCTGCTGCATCGGCAGCTGATGTTTGGCCTGCCCGGGGTGCTGATGCCGTTGGCGTCATTGCTTGCCCTGTCCCGGCCGGGGTATTGGGCCATCCTCCCTGGCCTGTTGTGCCTGGCCGGTAACGTGTGGCCCGTGCTGTTGGCATCGGCCCGGCATGGCGATCCGGTGGCCTATGCCGGGATTGCTGCCTGCGTGCTCGGGCCCTGGCTGGGCCTGTCGCTTCTGAAAACGTCACCGGCGGTCGGCGTACCGCCCATGCGTCGCTGGGCCTACGCGATTTACCCGTTGCACTTTTTACTGCTGATGGGGCTGCGCAGGCTAATTTAGGGCCTTTGCGGTGATTTTTGCCGGGCATTACCCGCACGCAAATATCCCAATGCACCAGGGTATGTCGTAAACGCACCTTTGCGTGGCGTCCATAGGCATTTGGCCTGTCTGCGCCGGCCATACCATCGGCATCAAAGGGCGTTGCCTGTACGGCAGACCGCTCACCTATATGACAGGCGCCACGCCGCTGCTGGGAGAACCGCGATGTTCAGCAAGCAAGACCAACTCCAGGGTTATGACGATGCACTGCTGGCGGCGATGAATGCCGAAGAGCAACGCCAGGAAGATCACATCGAACTGATCGCCTCGGAGAACTACACCAGCAAGCGTGTGATGGAGGCCCAGGGCAGCGGCCTGACCAACAAGTATGCCGAGGGCTATCCCGGCAAGCGTTACTACGGTGGCTGCGAGCATGTGGACAAGGTCGAGCAGCTGGCGATCGAGCGTGCCAGGCAACTGTTCGGTGCCGATTACGCCAACGTCCAGCCGCACTCCGGCAGCCAGGCCAACGCCGCGGTCTATCTGGCCCTGCTGCAGGCTGGCGATACCGTGCTGGGCATGAGCCTGGCTCACGGCGGTCACCTGACCCACGGCGCCAAGGTCAGCTTCTCCGGCAAGCTTTACAACGCGGTGCAGTACGGCATCAACACCGAGACCGGCCTGATCGACTACGACGAAGTCGAGCGCCTGGCGGTCGAGCACAAGCCGAAAATGATCATCGCCGGGTTCTCGGCTTATTCGAAAACCCTGGATTTCCCGCGTTTCCGCGAGATTGCCGACAAGGTTGGCGCCTACCTCTTCGTCGACATGGCCCACGTTGCCGGGCTGGTCGCAGCAGGTCTGTACCCCAACCCAGTGCCTTACGCTGACGTCGTGACCACTACGACCCACAAGACCCTGCGCGGTCCGCGTGGCGGCTTGATCCTGGCGCGGGCCAACGAAGCGCTGGAAAAGAAACTCAACGCCGCTGTATTCCCCGGTGGCCAGGGCGGCCCGCTGATGCACGTGATCGCGGCCAAGGCCGTGTGCTTCAAGGAAGCGCTGGAGCCGAGCTTCAAGGCCTATCAGCAGCAAGTGATCGACAACGCCCAGGCCATGGCTGGCGTGTTTATCGATCGTGGCTACGATGTAGTGTCCGGTGGTACTGACAACCATCTGTTCCTGGTCAGCCTGATCCGTCAGGGCCTGACCGGCAAAGAGGCTGACGCCGCGCTGGGTCGTGCCCATATCACCGTGAACAAGAATGCCGTACCGAACGACCCGCAGTCGCCGTTCGTGACCTCGGGCCTGCGCATCGGCACCCCGGCGGTGACCAGCCGCGGCTTCAACGTAGCCCAGTGCACGGAGCTGGCCGGTTGGATCTGCGACATCCTCGACAACCTTGGCGATGCCGATGTCGAGGCCGATGTGGCGAAAAATGTCGCCGCACTCTGTGCAGACTTCCCGGTTTACCGCTGATCGGCTTCAGGAGTAATGACTATGCAACGCTACTCTGGCTTCGGCCTGTTCAAACACTCTCTGAGCCACCACGAAAACTGGCAGCGCATGTGGCGCACGCCGACACCGAAGAAAGTCTATGACGTGGTCATCGTCGGCGGTGGCGGGCATGGTCTGGCGACCGCCTACTACCTGGCCAAGGAGCACGGCATCACCAACGTGGCCGTGGTCGAGAAAGGCTGGCTGGGTGGCGGTAACACCGCGCGAAACACCACCATCGTGCGTTCCAACTACCTGTGGGACGAGTCGGCGCAGCTCTACGAGCATGCGATGAAGCTCTGGGAAGGTCTGTCCCAGGACATCAACTACAACGTGATGTTTTCCCAGCGCGGGGTCTACAACCTCTGCCACACGCTGCAGGACATCCGTGACTCGGAGCGTCGGGTCAGCGCCAACCGCCTCAATGGCATAGACGGCGAGCTGCTCGACGCCAAACAGGTCGCCGAAGAGATTCCGTACCTCGATTGCTCGAAGAACACCCGCTACCCGATCATCGGCGCCACCGTGCAACGTCGCGGCGGCGTAGCCCGTCACGACGCCGTGGCCTGGGGCTATGCCCGCGCCGCCGATGCCTTGGGTGTGGACCTGATCCAGCAGACCGAAGTCATCGGTTTCCGCAAGGAAAACGGCACCGTCATCGGCGTCGAAACCAACAAGGGCTTCATCGGCGCCAAGCGCGTCGGTGTGGTCACCGCCGGTAACTCCGGGCACATGGCCAAGCTGGCCGGTTTCCGCCTGCCGATCGAATCGCACCCACTGCAGGCGCTGGTGTCGGAGCCGATCAAACCGGTCATCGACAGCGTGATCATGTCCAACGCCGTGCATGGCTATATCAGCCAGTCGGACAAGGGCGACCTGGTCATCGGCGCTGGTATCGACGGCTGGGTCGGCTACGGCCAACGCGGTTCGTACCCGGTGATCGAGCACACCCTGCAAGCGATCGTCGAGATGTTCCCGATCCTGTCGCGCGTACGCATGAACCGTCAGTGGGGCGGCATCGTCGACACCACGCCGGACGCCTGCCCGATCATTTCGAAAACCCCGGTCAAGAACATGTTCTTCAACTGCGGTTGGGGCACCGGCGGCTTCAAGGCCACCCCGGTTCGGGCAACGTCTTCGCCGCGAGCCTGGCCAAGGGCGAGATGCACCCGCTGGCCGAACCCTTTTCCATCGACCGTTTCTACAACGGTGCATTGATCGACGAACACGGCGCTGCCGCTGTCGCCCACTAACAGGAGAAATCCCTATGTTGCACATCTTCTGTCCCCATTGCGGCGAACTGCGCTCCGAAGAAGAGTTTCACTCCTCGGGCCAGGCGCACATCCCGCGGCCGCTGGACCCGAACGCCTGCACCGATGAAGAGTGGGGCACCTACATGTTCTTCCGCGACAACCCGCGCGGGCTGCACCACGAGCTGTGGATTCACGCCGCCGGTTGCCGTCAGTACTTCAACGCCACGCGTGACACCGTGACCTACGAAATTCTGGAAACCTACGTGATCGGCGCCAAGCCGCAAGTGACTGGCAAAAGCACAAGCCCGCAGTTGGCTGTCAGTGGTCAGGGAGAAAAGGTATGAGCCAGGTCAATCGCCTGTCCAACGGCGGTCGTATCGACCGCAGTAAAGTGCTGAGCTTCAGCTTCAACGGCCAGAGCTATCAGGGCTATGCCGGTGACACCCTGGCCGCCGCGTTGCTGGCCAACGGTGTGGATATCGTCGGGCGCAGCTTCAAGTACTCGCGTCCGCGTGGCATCTACGCCGCCGGTGCCGAAGAGCCGAATGCCGTCCTGCAGATCGGTGCCACCGAAGCCACCCAGATCCCGAACGTGCGGGCAACCCAGCAAGCGCTGTACGGCGGCCTGGTTGCCACCAGCACCAACGGCTGGCCGAGCGTGAACACCGACGTGATGGGGATTCTCGGCAAGGTCGGCGGCAAGCTGATGCCGCCGGGCTTCTACTACAAAACCTTCATGTACCCGCAATCGTTCTGGATGACTTACGAGAAGTACATCCGCAAGGCAGCAGGCCTCGGCCGTTCGCCGCTCGAGAACGATCCGGACACCTACGACTACCTGAACCAGCACTGTGACGTGCTGGTGGTCGGTGCCGGCCCTGCCGGTCTTGCTGCGGCCCTGGCCGCTGCACGCACCGGTGCACGGGTGATCCTGGCCGATGAACAGGAAGAATTCGGCGGCAGCCTGCTCGACAGCCGCGAGAACCTCGATGGCAAGGCAGCAGCCGAATGGGTCGCCACCGTCATCGCCGAACTCAAAAGCATGCCGGAAGTGACCCTGCTGCCGCGTGCCACGGTCAACGGCTACCACGACCATAACTTCCTGACCATTCACGAGCGCTTGACCGATCACCTCGGTGACCGCGCGCCGATCGGCCAGGTGCGTCAGCGCATGCACCGTATCCGCGCCAAGCGCGTGGTGCTGGCCACCGGTGCCCACGAACGTCCGCTGGTCTATGGCAACAACGATGTGCCGGGCAACATGCTCGCCGGTGCGGTCTCCACCTACGTCCGTCGTTACGGCGTGGCACCGGGCAAGAAGCTGGTGCTGTCGACCAACAACGATTACGCCTACCGGGTCGCCCTGGACTGGCTCGATGCCGGCCTGAAAGTCGTGGCGGTCGCCGATGCGCGGCACAACCCACGCGGTTCGCTGGTCGAAGAAGCGCGGGCCAAGGGCATTCGCATCCTGACCTCCAGTGCCGTGATCGAAACCCGTGGCAGCAAGCACGTGACCTCGGCGCGGGTGGCCGCGATCGACGTCAAGGCGCACAAGGTCACCAGCCCGGGCGAATGGCTCGATTGCGACCTGGTTGCCACCTCCGGTGGTTACAGCCCGGTAGTGCACCTGGCTTCGCACCTGGGCGGCAAGCCGATCTGGCGTGAAGATATCCTCGCCTTCGTGCCGGGCGATGCCCCGCAGAAGCGCGTTTGCGTGGGCGGCGTGAACGGTGTGTATGCCTTGGCTGATGCGTTGGCCGATGGTTTCGAAGGCGGCGCTCGCGCAGCCACCGAAGCCGGTTTCAAGGCCGTCGAAGGGGTAATGCCCAAGGCGCTGTCGCGCCAGGAAGAGCCGACGATCGCGCTGTTCCAGGTGCCCCACGACAAATCCACTGCACGGGCGCCGAAGCAGTTCGTCGACTTGCAGAACGACGTCACCGCGGCCGCTATCGAACTGGCAACCCGCGAAGGCTTCGAGTCGGTCGAGCACGTCAAGCGCTACACCGCACTGGGTTTCGGTACCGACCAGGGCAAGCTCGGCAACATCAACGGCCTGGCGATCGCTGCCAAGTCGCGTGGCATCTCGATCACCGAGATGGGCACCACCATGTTCCGCCCCAACTACACGCCCGTGACCTTCGGCGCGGTCGCCGGGCGTCATTGCGGTCACCTGTTCGAACCGGTGCGCTTCACCGCGCTGCATGCCTGGCATGTCAAGAACGGTGCCGAATTCGAGGATGTCGGCCAGTGGAAGCGCCCTTGGTACTTCCCTCGCAGCGGTGAAGACCTGCACGCCGCCGTGGCCCGTGAATGCAAGGCCGTGCGTGAAAGCGTGGGCCTGCTCGATGCGTCGACCCTGGGCAAGATCGATATCCAGGGCCCGGATGCGCGCGAGTTCCTCAACCGCATCTACACCAACGCCTGGACCAAGCTCGATGTGGGCAAGGCCCGCTACGGCCTGATGTGCAAGGAAGACGGCATGGTCTTCGACGACGGCGTGACCGCCTGCATCGGCGAGAACCACTTCGTCATGACCACCACCACCGGTGGCGCCGCCCGCGTACTGCAGTGGCTGGAAATCTATCAGCAGACCGAATGGCCAGACCTGAAGGTGTACCTCACCTCTGTCACCGACCACTGGGCGACCCTGACCCTGTCCGGGCCCAACAGCCGCAAGCTGCTCAGTGAAGTGACCGATATCAACCTGGACAAGGACGCTTTCCCGTTCATGACCTGGAAAGAAGGTCAGGTCGGTGGCGTACCGGCGCGGGTGTTCCGCATCTCCTTTACCGGTGAGCTGTCCTATGAAGTGAACGTCCAGGCCGACTACGCCATGGGTGTGCTGGAAAAGATCGCCGAGGCGGGCAAGAAGTACAACCTGACCCCGTACGGCACCGAAACCATGCACGTACTGCGGGCCGAGAAGGGCTTCATCATCGTCGGTCAGGACACCGACAGTTCGATGACCCCGGACGACCTGAACATGGGCTGGTGTGTCGGTCGCACCAAACCGTTCTCCTGGATCGGCTGGCGCGGCATGAATCGCGAAGACTGCGTGCGCGAGAACCGCAAGCAGCTGGTCGGCCTCAAGCCGGTCGACCCGACCAAGTTACTGCCTGAAGGCGCGCAGCTGGTGTTCGACACTCGCCAAGCGATCCCGATGAGCATGGTCGGTCATGTGACGTCCAGCTACATGAGCTCCACGTTGGGTTATTCGTTTGCGCTCGGTGTGGTCAAGGGTGGTCTCAAGCGCATGGGTGAACGTGTGTTCGCACCGCTGGCCGATGGCAGCGTGATCGAGGCCGAGATTTGCTCCTCGGTGTTCTTCGACCCTAAAGGCGAACAACAGAACGTGTAACGACAGGAGGCCTGCGGTGCCCCCATCGCTGGCAAGCCAGCTCCCACAGAGGGAGTCTGACTTGCCACCTGTGGGAGCTGGCTTGCCAGCGAAGAGGCCCGCATTGGCAACACGACAGCTCACAGAATTCAGAGACAGGTGTCCAATGACCACAGTCAACGTCTACCAACAACGCCCCACCAACGGGGCCAAGGCCGAATCGCCACTGGCGCATGCCGACCTGGCCAGCCTGGTCGGCAAGGGCCGCAAGAACGCAGGTGTCACCCTGCGCGAGAAAAAACTGCTCGGCCACCTGACCCTGCGCGGCAACGGCCACGACCAGGCCTTCGCCGGCGGCGTGTTCAAGGCACTGGGCCTGGAACTGCCCGTAGCCCTGACCGTGGTTGCCAACGATGAAATGTCGTTGCAATGGATGGGCCCGGACGAGTGGCTGCTGATCGTCCCCGGCGGCCAGGAAGTGGCCGTGGAGAACAAGCTGCGCAAAGCGCTGGCCGGCCAGCACATCGCCGTGATCAACGTCAGCGGCGGCCAGACCCTGCTGGAACTCAGCGGGCCGAAAGTCCGCGAAGTACTGATGAAATCGACCAGCTACGACGTGCACCCGAACAACTTCCCGGTGGGCAAGGCGATCGGCACGGTGTTCGCCAAGTCGCAACTGGTGATTCGCCGTACCGGCGATGAAACCTGGGAGCTGTTGATTCGTCGCAGCTTCTCCGACTACTGGTGGCTGTGGCTGCAGGATGCAGCGGCTGAATACGGGTTGAGCATTCAGGCTTAACCTTCGACTGGCGAACTGGAGCTTCAATTATGAGCCGCGCCCCGGATACATGGATTCTGAATGCCGATTGCCCGAGCCTGCTCGGTACGGTGGACGTGGTAACGCGCTACCTGTACGAGAAAGGCTGCTACGTCACCGAACACCACTCGTTCGATGACCGGCTGTCCGGACGCTTCTTCATCCGGGTCGAGTTTCGCCAGCCCGATGGTTTCGACGAAAGCTCGTTCCGGGCCGGCCTGACCGAGCGTAGCGATGCCTTCGGCATGCTGTTCGAGCTGACCGCGCCCAAGTACCGGCCGAAGGTGGTGATCATGGTCTCCAAGGCCGACCACTGCCTGAACGACCTGCTTTATCGTCAGCGCATCGGCCAACTGTCCATGGACGTGGTCGCGGTGATTTCCAACCACCCGGACCTGGAACCCCTGGCCCGCTGGCACGAGATTCCTTACTACCATTTCCCGCTCGATCCCCATGACAAGCCGGCGCAAGAGCGCAAGGTGCTGGAGGTGATCGAGACGACCGGCGCGGAGCTGGTGATCCTTGCCCGCTACATGCAAGTGCTGTCACCGGAACTGTGTCGCAAGCTCGATGGCTGGGCGATCAATATCCACCACTCCCTGCTGCCCGGTTTCAAGGGCGCCAAACCCTATCACCAGGCGTACAACAAGGGCGTGAAACTGGTCGGCGCCACCGCGCACTACATCAACAACGATCTCGACGAGGGGCCGATCATTGCCCAGGGCGTCGAGGCAGTCGATCACAGTCACTATCCCGAAGACCTGATTGCCAAGGGCCGGGACATCGAATGCCTGACCCTGGCACGCGCAGTGGGTTACCACATCGAGCGCCGGGTGTTCCTCAACGCTAACCGTACCGTAGTCCTTTGAGGTGGTATGCGTACCTGTAGCCGCTGCCGCCAGGCTGCGCTGAGGTCCGAAGGGCCTCCCTGCGGTCTCACATTTTTGCGACCGCTCTGCGGTCGAGCGCAGCCTCTGGCAGCGGCTACAGGGATAGCGCCGGGGCTGACTCATTGAATTCCAGTAACAAGGCGCTGCCCACAAGGCAGCGCACTTTGCACCGCTACATAACAACAAACAGCGAGGTGAAAGCATGTCTGGTAATCGTGGTGTGGTGTATCTCGGCTCCGGCAAGGTCGAAGTCCAGAAAATCGACTACCCCAAAATGCAGGACCCGCGTGGCAGGAAAATCGAGCACGGTGTCATCCTGCGCGTGGTTTCCACCAATATCTGCGGCTCTGACCAACACATGGTCCGCGGCCGTACCACCGCCCAGGTCGGCCTGGTACTGGGCCACGAGATCACCGGTGAAGTGATCGAGAAGGGCAGCGATGTCGAGAACCTGAAAATCGGCGACCTGGTGTCGGTGCCGTTCAACGTTGCCTGCGGCCGTTGCCGTTCGTGCAAGGAGCAACACACCGGCGTCTGCCTGACGGTAAACCCCGCGCGTCCCGGCGGTGCCTACGGTTACGTGGACATGGGCGACTGGACCGGCGGCCAGGCCGAATACGTGCTGGTGCCGTACGCCGACTTCAACCTGCTGAAACTGCCGGACCGCGACAAGGCCATGGAGAAAATCCGCGACCTGACCTGCCTCTCCGACATCCTCCCCACCGGCTACCACGGCGCCGTCACCGCCGGCGTCGGCCCCGGCAGCTCGGTCTACATCGCCGGTGCCGGCCCGGTCGGCCTGGCCGCTGCCGCCTCGGCGCGCCTGCTCGGTGCTGCTGTGGTCATCGTCGGTGACGTCAACCCGGTGCGCCTGGCCCACGCCAAGGCCCAGGGCTTCGAAATCGCCGACCTGTCCCAGGACACCCCGCTGCACGAACAGATCGCCGCGCTGCTGGGCGAACCGGAAGTGGATTGCGCCGTCGATGCCGTAGGCTTCGAAGCCCGTGGCCATGGCCATGCCGGCGTCAAGGAAGAAGCACCGGCCACCGTGCTCAACTCGTTGATGGGCGTGGTGCGGGTTGCCGGCAAGATCGGTATCCCTGGCCTCTACGTGACCGAAGACCCGGGCGCAGTCGATGCTGCCGCGAAAATGGGTAGCCTGAGCATTCGCTTTGGCCTGGGTTGGGCCAAGTCCCACAGCTTCCATACCGGCCAGACGCCAGTGATGAAGTACAACCGCCAGCTGATGCAGGCGATCATGTGGGATCGGATCAATATTGCTGAAGTGGTGGGCGTGCAGGTGATCAGCCTGGATCAGGCGCCGGAAGGGTATGGCGAGTTTGATGCTGGCGTGCCGAAGAAGTTTGTGATTGATCCGCATAAGTTGTTTAGTGCGGCTTGACGGAGTCGAGTTTTGGCTGAGCCCCGCTGTCTTATTGGCAGTGGGGCTTTTAACAAAATCGCAAACGCCCTTCAGTGTCAGAGCCCCGGTAGGATCAATCTGATTAACCGGCTCCCCATTACAGTACACGTATGCGTTCACTCCTCCTTGAGGCCCTCACAGTCAGCGTGGGGGAACAAACTGCCGGCATTTCAGTCAAACTGCTGCTTTCCGCCCGCACGCTCGGGTGGCTTTATGGCTCAAGAGGTCGTTTGAATGAAGATTTCCCGCGGTTTTGCACTGGCGACGCTGATGACCCTGGCCGCGAGCCCGGTGTTTGCCTTCAACTTGAGTGACGCCGCCAATGCGGTTTCCGCCATGCAGGGTGGCAACCAGAGCAGTGATACGACCGTGGCTGCGGCTCCGGAGGCGGGCAATCTGCTCAATACCCTGGGCACTCAACTCAATATCACGCCCGAGCAGGCCATTGGGGGTACCGGTGCGTTGCTGGGCCTGGCAAAGAACCGTCTGAGCCCCACGGACTATTCGCAACTGAGCCAGTCTGTGCCGGGCCTGGATTTGCTCGCCGGTGTCAGTGCACTGGGCGGCTTGAGCGGTTTGGGCGGACTGTTGGGTAATAGCGGTGGCGAGCAGACAGGCCTGGGCGGGCTGTTGGGTAATAGCGGTGGCGAGCAGGCAGGCCTGGGCGGGCTGTTGGGTAATAGCGGTGGCGAGCAGACAGGCCTGGGCGGGCTGTTGGGCAATAGCAGCGGCAACCAGACGGCGCTGGATAATGCCTTGGGCAATGTGAAAGACACCAACGACCTGAACAACGCGTTCACCGCCCTGGGCATGGACACGGGCATGATCGGCATGTTCGCCCCCGTGCTCCTGCAATTCCTGGGGCAACAGGGCGTCGCCGGCACGCTGCTGCAGAGCCTGGGCAGCGCCTGGGGCCTGGGGACGACTACCGGCAACCCTTGAGTTCGGCGCGCAAGGCGTCGATGCGCGGGTCCTTTTCCATCCAGAGCTGGTTGACCCAGTTCTGGACGGTCTGGCGAAAGGCAGTCTAACGTCGGGCGCTCACATTCAACCTGAGGTAATCACGACGTGAAATCCGTTCTTGCGCTGTTAACGCTGCTGGCCTTGCCGGTCATGGCAGCAGAGCCGACCCTCTATGGGCGCTATGAATACATCGGCTTGCCGGAAATCGGCGAGACCCTCAAGGCCAAGATGGACACCGGCGCCCTGACCGCCTCGCTGTCGGCCAGGGACATCGAACGTTTTACCCGTGATGGTGAAGACTGGGTGCGCTTTCGCCTGGCGACCAAGAACGCCGACGACAAAGTGTACGAGCACAAGATCGCGCGCATCAGCAAGATCAAGAGCCGTGCCGACGAAGAGGAAGAGGAGAACGGCGAAGGCGCGGCCGTGGCCAAGCGCCCCGTGGTCGACCTGGAGTTGTGCCTGGGCGGGGTCAAGCGCACCGTCGAGGTCAACCTGACCGACCGCAGCAGTTTCAACTACCCGCTGCTGATCGGCGCCAAGGCCTTGCGCGAGTTCGGCGCGGCGGTGAACCCGGCGCGGCGGTTCACCGCTGGCAAACCCGACTGCTGATCGATCGTCAGGCTGTTGGCGGCTCAGTGGCTTTGAGCGACGGACGCTGTCTGACATCGGCGTACCATTTGGCCAATTGTGGCTGGGCGGCGCGCCAATCCAAACTGGGCATGCGAAAGTCCAGGTAGCCCAATGCGCAGGCGACGCTGATGGCGGCGATATCGAAGGCCGAACTCAATTCGGCGATGCTGTCGCGCTCAAGGTAGGCCAGGGCCCGTTCGATTTTTTCCCGTTGATTGTCCAGCCACAGGTCCCAGTGTTTATCCGCTGGGCGCAGGAAGGTTTCATAGCGGATCAGCACGGCGGCATCGAGGATGGCGTCGGCCAGCGAGGCCAACATCAGACGCCGCCAGCGCGCAGACCCCTCACGCGGGATCAGCGGGTTGCCGACATGCTGGTGGTCCAGATAGTCGAGAATCACCCGGCTGTCGTGCAGAACGCTGCCGTCGGCCAGGCGCAGGGCCGGGATCTTGCCGGCCGGGTTGTCTTCGTTAAGGCCGCTGTCGGGGCTGACCGGGCTCAGGGTAATGGTGTTGATGGCGACGCGGTCCAGTTGCCCGGTTTCGTGCAGCAGCACCATGACTTTGCGCACGAAGGGCGAGGCGGGGGAGTGGAACAGGGTCATGCTGGGGGTGGACATGGGGTTCCCTCATCGGCAGTGAGCGTCTAGCCTAATCAGCGTCAGGCAGTTTGGCGAGCGCTACGCGTTGTAGCCGCTGCCGCAGGCTCGGTGCGCCGCTGCGACGCCAAGGCCCGCAGGGCCTTCAACGGGCGACCAGGCCCCGCAAACCGAGCACCGCAGGCACCGCCAGCCCCACCCACGCCAGCGCATCCCACCAACCATCCCCGAGCAAGGCGGCGAACAAGCCCGCCGCACCAAGGAAGGCGATCAACAGGGGCATGCCGAATACGGGCCAGAAGCTGGATTTCTTCTTGCTCGCCATCACGCAACCTCCGCCTGGCCGGCATTGGCCGAAACGCTTACACGCCGCCGCACCCACCACAGGTACAGCCCGCTGCCGAGCACGATGATGGTCAGCACATCCAGCGCAGCCCAGAGAATCTGCATCGGCCGACCGCCGTAGTCACCGAAGTGCAGCGGCTGCGACAGGCCCATGGCGTCCATGTACCAGGGGCGATCGCCGATGGCGGTGACTTCCAGTGTGCTGGCGTCGATCAGCACCGGGGTCAGCAAGTGAGCGGTCAGGTGGGTGCTGCCTTTCATGAACACCGCGTAGTGGTGTTCGCTGGAGAAACGTGTGCCGGGGAAGGCGATGAAATCCGGTTGCATGCCTGGCGCTGCCTCGGCCGCGATCTTCAACAGGTTGCTGGCGGGCGCCAGGGTTTGTAGCGGTGGTGCATCGCGGTAGGGCGCAACCATTGCCGCCAGGCTTTCGTTGCGCCAGGCGGCGATGACCAGGTCGGCACAGGCGCTGATCACGCCGGTGACACCCACCACCAGCGCCCAGCTCAGGGTGACGATTCCGATCAGGTTGTGCAGGTCCAGCCAGCGCAAGCGCGTGGATTTGTCGTGGCGCACGGTGGCGAACTTCATCCGCCGCATGAATGGCGCATACAGCACCACGCCGGAGATGATCGCCACGACGAACAGCAGGCCCATGAAGGCCAGCAACAGCTTGCCCGGCAGCCCGGCGAACATGTCCACATGCAGGCGCAGCATGACCATCATGAAGCCGCCATTGGCTGAGGGCATTTCCACCGCTTCGCCGCTGCGGGCATCGAGCATGAAGGTGTGCGAACTGTTGGGCTCGGTACCGGCCGTGGCCGCCATGATCGCCACCACGCCGTTAGCGTCGTCTTCGTCCCAGCCCAGGTATTGCACGACTTCGCCGGGGCGATGGGCCTGGGCCTTGACGACCAGTTGCTGCAGGTCCAGGTGCGGGGTCTCGGCGGGCATTTCCTTGAGTTCGGGGGCATCGCCCAGCAGATGCTCGATCTCGTGATGGAAAATCAGCGGCAAGCCGGTGATGGCCAGCATCAGCAGGAACAGGGTGCAGATCAGGCTGGTCCAGGTGTGGATAAAAGACCAGCGACGGATGGTTTGGCTTTTCATGTGCAGTCCAAATGCAAAGGGCCACTGCGCAATGAATGGCCCTTGGTACAACGGGATGGCCCTAGCGGCTTACCACTTGTAGTTCACGCTGGCGACCACGTTGCGCTCGTCACCGTAGTAGCACCAGTAACCGTCGCAGTTGGACAGGTAGTCCTTGTCGAACAGGTTCTTGGCATCCACGGCGATCGAGGCACCCTTGAGGCTGTTGCTCAGGCGGCCGAGGTCGTAGTGTACCGAGGCGTCATACACGGTGTAGGAGCCGACATGGCCCAGGTCGGTATTGGTGGTGTTGCCGTAGGTATCGCCCACATAGCGCACACCCGCGCCGACACCGAAGCCGTCGAGCACGCCGCTGTGCCAGGTGTAATCGCTCCAGAGCGTGGCCTGGTTGCGCGGCACCAGGGCCATGCGGTTGCCTTGCTCGTTGGCGGCGCCTTTGCGGATCTCCGAATCGGTGTAGCTGTAAGAACCGATCAGTTTGAGGTTATCCGTGACTTCAGTGGTGGCTTCGAGCTCCAGGCCGCGAACCTGAAGTTCACCCACCTGGCTGGTGATATTGCCTTCGGTGACCTTGACGTTCTTCTGGCGCAAATCGTACACAGCCGCTGTCAGCAAGGTGTTGCTGCCAGGCGGTTGGTACTTGATCCCGGTTTCATACTGACGCCCTTCGGTGGGCTCGAACGACTCGGTCGCGTTCACGTTGGCACCCGTGGCCGGCTGGAACGATTCG
Organism: Pseudomonas sp. LS1212; assembly: GCF_024741815.1. Taxonomy (NCBI): domain Bacteria; kingdom Pseudomonadati; phylum Pseudomonadota; class Gammaproteobacteria; order Pseudomonadales; family Pseudomonadaceae; genus Pseudomonas; species Pseudomonas sp. LS1212. The sequence goes on along the minus strand of NZ_CP102951.1, from coordinate 5,262,833 downwards.
GTGTAGGAGACGTACGGGGCAATGCCATTGTCGAAGACATGGCTCAGCCCGACGTTACCGCTGAACGCCTTGTCGCGCTGAGTGTTGGTCGCCTCGTTGTTGTTGTAGAACTTGGTGCCGGTGTGCACCCAGTCTTCACGGCCGCCGATTGTCAGGCGCCATTTGTCCAGGGCGATCTGGTCTTGTATGTACAGACCGGTTTGCCGGGTTTTCTGGTTGTAATCGTAGAAGTTGAAATAGCCTACGTTGGAGAAGTCCTGGCCGTAGATCGGTCGGTTTACATTGGTGGGTGGAACGTTGAGGAAGCCATATAACCAGTTGTAGTTGGTGTTGGAGCGTTGGTGATCCAGCCCCAGCAACAGCGTATGGCTCAGCGCTCCGGTCTGGAAGTCGGCCTGGAAGTTGTTGTCTACGGCAAACTGGCTGATGTCTTCGTTGACGATGCCGGTCTCACGGTTCACGGTGCCATCGGGCTGGACCGTATTGAAGGTGGCGACGTTGATGCCCTGAAACGACAGATCGCTCTTGGTGTAGCGCAGGTTCTGACGGAACTGCCAGACATCGTTCAGGCGATGGTCAAGGGCGTAGCCGAGCGCGTAGTAAGTGCGGTCGTAAAACTCCCAGTCCGGATCGCCCAGGTTCTTGTGGTGCGAGATCTTGCCCGCGGGGGAATCGAGCTTGGTGCCTTGCAGGGGCAGAAACTGGCCACTGATACCCGTATCGTCGCGGGTGTACTGCGAGATAAAGGTCAGGTGGGTATCGTCGTTGATGTTCCAGGTCAGGCTGGGCGCGATGTTGTAGCGCTTGTCCGGCACGTGGTCGGTCGATGAGTTGCTGTCACGCACCACGCCACTGACACGGTAGAGAAACTGACCTTCGTCGTCGATCTTGCCGGTGCTGTCGAAATTGATCTGTTTGTGTTCGTTGCTGCCAGCCTGCAGTTCAACCTGGTTGGCATTTTCGGCCTGGGGGCGACGGCTGACCATGTCGAGCATGCCGCCTGGTGGCGTCTGCCCGTACACCGAAGAAGCCGGGCCGCGCAGTACGGCGATGCGCTCCAGGTTCCATGGCTCGACTTTCGGGTTGGAAAACGAACCTTTTGGCAGTGGCAGACCATCGAGGAACTGGGTCGGGTCGAAACCGCGAATCCGCAGCCAGTCGGCACGCGAGTCCGAGCCGTAGCCGCTGCTCATCACGCCGGCGGTGTAGCGCAGGGCGTCGTTGAGGTTGAGGACCGAACGGTCGTCCATCTGCTCGCGGGTCACGACCGAAATCGAACGCGGGGCTTCAACGATAGGGGTGTCGGTCTTGGTCCCGGCGGCGGTGCGGGTGGCCACGTAACCGGTGACCGGCCCCCAGGCGCTTTCATAAGCTTCGCGGGCGTTGATGCTGGTTTCGGGCAAGGCCAGGGTGCCTTCGGGAATGGCAACCAGGCTGTAGCTGCCGACACTGCTCTGCTGCAGTTGCAGGCCGGTGCCGCGCAGGGCTTCGCGCAGGGCGCCAGGGGCATCGAACTTGCCCCTGACCGGCGCCGAGGTACGACCACTGGCCAGGTTTGGGTCCAGACTCAGGGCCAGGCCGGCCTGGCTGGCGATTTGATTGAGGGTGGTCGACAGCGGCCCCGCCGGCAGGTCATAGGTGCGCACGCTGCTGGCCTGCTCGGCGGCGATCAGCGGGCTGCTCGCCAGCGGTGCGGCCAGGGCGATGGCCACGGCCATGAGGCTGGGGCGCAGAAGGGTTTCGAATGGGCGGGACATGCGGCGGCTCCAGAAGGAAAAGTTGCTTAATGCCTTGGTGCCGAGCGAAAAGCGGAAAGTGATAGGGCTGATCGAAAATAATTTAGATTTAGAATCAAGAATACGACTGCTTAGCAGCCGATCGCGGGCAAGCCCGCTCCCACAAGGTCCTCTGCCTGCCCCAAATATTTGGGTCGCGCAGGTCCCTGTGGGAGCTGGCCGGGCGGCGTTCCGCTTGCCAGCGATAAAGACCCAAAGGGTCTTCAGGGCTTATCTTTGCGCGCCGCCACCGTAACCCACCAAGGCGCACGCTGCTCAATCTGCACCGGCAACGTCGGCACCAAGGATTGCAGCGCAAGGTCGGTATTGGTCAGCGGGAAGCTACCGGTGATGTGCAGGTTGGCAACCTCCGGGCTAACCCCCAGATAGCCACTGCGATAACGCCCGAGCTCCTTGACCAGGTCACCGAGACGAGCGTTGTCGACCACCAGCATGCCCCGGGTCCAGGCGTCGGCACCGGGGGCCAGGGCGAGGGTGGCGCTCAGGCCATTGTGGCGCATCAGCACTTGCTGGCCTTCGCGCAGGATCTGTTCGTCGTGGCTGTCCTCAGGCTGGGCAGCGACCGCTGATTGCAGCACGCTCAAGCGGGTGCCGTCCTCTTCGAGCTTGACCAGAAAGCGCGTGCCCAGCGCTCGCAGGCGGCCATCGGCGGTGGCGACGATGAAGGGCCGGTCATCCTTGTGCCCGGTTTCGATGAAGATTTCACCTTCCTGCAACACGATCAGTCGCTGCTTGTCATCGAAACGCACATCCACCGCACTGTGGGTGTTGAGGTTGAGTAGCGTGCCATCGGCCAGGCGCATCATGCGTTGCTCGCCGGTGGCCGTGCGTTGATCGGCCAGCCAGTAATTGAGCGGCAGATGGCGATCACCGAAAAACAGCGCCAGGCCACCGACCAGCATCACGCTGGCGATGCCGCTGCCAAGTTTGCGCACCCGCCGTCGCAGGCTGGTGCGCGATTGCATCAGGGCCTTGCGTGCGGGGCCGGCGGCGGCACTGAAGCGCTGGTCGAGCATGCCCAACTGCATCCAGGCGCGCGCATGCTCTTCATCGGCGGCGTACCACTGGCTGAACTCGGCGCGCTCGACCACGCTGCCATTGCCCGAGTCCAGGCATAGCTGCCAGGCAATGGCGGCATCGAGTACCCGTGCCGATACCGGCATTGAACCGAGCGGGCTCATGTCGGCTCACCATAGAGCGCCACATAGCATTGGCGCATGCCTTGGGCCAGGTATTGACGCACCCGTGGCACCGACACCCCGAGGCGCTCGGCGATCTCGGCGTGGCCGAGGCCATCCAGGCGGCTGTGCAGAAAAGCGGCGCGGGCCTTGCTCGACAGCTTGCCGAGCAGGCGGTCGATGGCCTTGAGGTCTTCGAGGATCAGGTGTTGCTCTTCGGGCGAAGGCTGCTCGGCTTCCGGTATCAGCATCAGCTCGGACAGGTAGGCCTGTTCCAGTGCCGTGCGGCGGAAATGGTCGAACAGCAGACCCTTGGCGATGGCGACCAGAAACGCCCGCGGCTCGCGGGGCGTAGTGAGCGCATCACGGCCGAGCAGGCGCATGAAGGTGTCCTGGCTCAGGTCCTCGGCCCGCTGCGGGCAGGCGATGTTGCGCCTGAGCCAGGCGAGCAGCCAACTGCGGTGGTCGCGGTACAGCGCACCGACCAGCTCACTGTGAGGGCTTTGGGCTGACGACAAGGCATTCCCCGGAAAAGAAAGTTCAAACTAACGAGAATTATTCGCGATTGTCGCAGAGCCTTTCACTCTGCGCAATTCACGCTCATCGGTTGTTTCCGGGGAAGCGGGTGCACCGCCAGGCTCAGAATGAGTGGGTGCGCTGACGGCGACGCCACTGGTTCAGGCGATGCTCCAGATGCAGGGGGCTGTCGATTTGCTGGCGCCGCGCCTTGCTGAACAGAATCAAGGCCAGCTCGGCGGTGACCAGGGCATCGGCGCTGGCATGGTGGCGGGCGTGTGCCTGCAGGCCGAACCAGGCGGTCCAGTCATCCAGCCCGGCTTCACGCAGCGTTGCTTGCGGGCAAAGCATGGGGGCCAATTCCGCCAGGTCGAAAAAGCTGTGCTGCAGGCGATAGCCGAGGCTGTCCTTGAGCGCGCGGCTGAGCATGCGTTGATCGAAGGGGGCATGAAACGCCAGCACCGGGCTGTCGCCGATGAATTGCATCAGGTCCAGCAGGGCTTCGGCGGGCTTGCTGCCAGCAGCAATGGCGCTGGGCCCCAGGCCATGAATCAGCACGCTGGGGCCGGTCTTCAGTTCACTGCGCTGCAGGGTGCGCTCGAACTGCTGCCCCAGGTCGATGGCGCCGTCTTCGATCACCACAGCGCCAATGGACAGAACCTGATCGCGGTTGATATTCAGGCCGGTGGTTTCCAGATCGAGCACTACCCAGCGCTGCTGGCGCAGAGAGTGCTCGGCCAACGCACCAGGGCTGGCCAATGCTTGCACGCGTTGTTGCTGCTCGGCAGTGAGCTGCGGTGGGCTGGGCCGCAACCAGGCAAACAGGCTCATAGCTGATACCGCAATGTCAGGCTGCTTTGCAGGCGCTGGGCCTGGCGCAGGGATTCACGCAGGATACGCCGATCCAGATCGTTAAGGCTGTCGGGGTCGACCCGGTTGGAGTAGGGCAGGTTCTGCCGGCTCTGCAATTGATGTTGTTGCATGCGGGTCTGCTGGATGAAGTGATAGGCCTCCTCATAGGCGGCACCATCGAGACGGTCAATGACTTCCCGGGCTACCAATTGGCGCAGGCGCTCCAGAGTGTTGTTGGCATCGATGCCATGGGCCAGCGCCAGCAGCCGGGCACCATCGACGAAAGGTGTCAGGCCCTGGACTTTGAGGTCGAGCGTGGCAGCCTTGTCGCTGCCCTGGCGGGTCAGCACGAACTCACGGAAACGTCCCACGGGTGGGCGTTGGCGCAGGGCATTGTTGGCCATCATGCGCTGGAACAGTCGATTGTCGGCCACCTGGTCGAGGATGCCCTTGCGCAATTGCACGCAGCTTTGTTCTTCGCCCCAGACCACGCGCAGGTCGAAATAGATGCTCGAGGCCAGCAGGTTTTCCGGCGTTGCCTCGCGGATAAAGGCAGCAAAACGGCGGCCCCATTCGGCGCGGGATAGGCACAGCTCGGGGTTGCCGGCCATGATGTTGCCCTTGCACAGGGTGAAGCCGCATTGCACCAGGCCCTGATTGATCTGCTGCGCCAGCGGCAGCAGCACACTGCGGATCTCGGCGGCATGGGCGGCATCGCGGGCTTCGAAAATGATGCCGTTGTCCTGGTCGGTATGCAGCGTTTGCTCGCGCCGCCCTTCGCTGCCGAAGCACAGCCAGCTGAACGGGATGCCGGGATCGCCTTTTTCTTCGAGTACCAGCTCAATGACCCGGCAGACCATGTGATCGTTGAGCAGGGTGATGATCTGGGTGATCTGGGTCGAGGATGCGCCGTGGGCCAGCATGCGGTCGACCAGCTGGCGGATCTCCCCGCGCAGGCCCACCAGGCTCTCGATGCGCGAGGCGTGGCGGATAGTACGGGCCAGGTGCACCAGATCGACCCGCTGCAACGAGAACAGGTCGCGCTCGGAAACCACGCCGCAAAGTCGCTGCTCCTTGACCAGACACACGTGGGCGATATGCCGCTCGGTCATGGCGATGGCGGCGTCGAAGGCCGTGGCATCGGGGCTCAGGTAGAAGGGTGCCTGGGTCATGTGCCGTTCGATGCCCTGGCTGAAGTCGGCGCTGCCATCGGCAACCACCTGGCGCAGGTCGCGCAGGGTGAAGATACCTTGGGGCGCCCTGTGTTGGTCGACGATCACGATACTGCCGACCTGCTGTTCATGCATCAGCTTCACGGCCTCGCGCAGCGGTGTTTGCGGGCCGCAGGTGACTGGATGACGCATGGCCAGTTCGCCCAGGCGGGTGTTGAGCGAATACTGGGTACCGAGAGTTTCCACGGCACGGCGCTGGACTTGCTGGTTGACCTGGTCGAGCAGGCTGCTGACGCCGCGCAGGGCGAAGTCGCGGAAAGGGGCCGAGAGCGCGAATAGCTTGATGAAGGCCAGCTTGTTCAACTGCAGGCAGAAGGTATCCTCGGCAGCCAGGTGTTCGGTGCGCGTCGCGCGTTCGCCCAGCAATGCTGCCAGCGGGAAGCATTCACCAGTGGCAATCTCGAAGGTGGTTTCGGTGCCGCGTTTGGCGGTGTGCGGTCGTTCGCCGACCACGCGCCCCTGTTTTACGATATAGAAGTGCTCCACCGCGCCATCGGCAGGTTTGATGATGCTTTCGCCTTCGGCAAAAAAGCGCAGTTGGCATTGTTCTACCAGGTACGCCAGGTGCGCATTCTCCATCTGGTTGAAAGGTGGAAAGCGTTGCAGAAACTGCATGGTGCCGTGGATATTCTGCAGTACTGCTGTTTTCCCAGCCTGGGCAAAGGCGTCCGTTTTACTCATGACCACTACCGCATTGTGTTTATCAACTGCCATGGTCGACCCCCGGCGCTGGGGTGCCCATTGGACGTAAGTCTAAAAAACCTCCAGGCGCGTGGGCACCCAGCGGATTTTGGATCCGAATTATGGATAAACCGACGAAGGGCGGGTTGAAACCTGTATCAATGCAGTCTGAACTCAATAGACAGGGTAGTCAGCATGGGCATTGATGATGAGAAGGTTATGTCCGATCACGATATTTTGAGTGACGAAGAGCGTGAAGCAATCAATGCCGTCATGCAGGAACCCGAGGCGTTACCTCTAAAAGCCTTGATCGTCGATGACGATCAAGGGGCGCGGGAAGTTCTGGCGGAAATTCTTCAGCTTCATGGCATCCAGTGCCTGACGGCCAATAGCGCCGCCCAGGCCTTGCGTTCGCTCGCGGCCGACAAATCCATTGGCCTGCTGATTACCGACCTGCGCATTGGGCCGTTCGATGGGTTGGAGTTGATTCGCCAGATCCGCGAGTCCGAGCGCAGTGCTTTGCCTATTGTGATCATTTCCGGCGATGCGGATGTCAAAGATGCCATCGCGGCCATGCATTTGAGCGTCGTCGACTTCCTGCTCAAACCGATCGATTCGAAGCAGCTGATTACATTGGCCCGCCGGGAACTGGGCCTCGATCCCCAGGCATAAAAAAGCCCCGATCTTGCGATCGGGGCTTTTTGTATTGCGTCTTACAGGCCGTTCTTCGCTTTGAATTCACGACGACGACGATGCAGGACCGGCTCGGTGTAGCCGTTTGGCTGTTTGGTACCTTCTACCACCAGCTCGACCGCCGCCTGGAAGGCGATGTTGTTGTCGAAGTCAGGTGCCAGCGGACGGTACAGCGGGTCGGCGGCGTTCTGCCGGTCGACCACCGGGGCCATGCGCTTGAGGCTCTGCAGAACCTGCTCTTCGGTAACGATGCCATGACGCAGCCAGTTGGCCAGCAGCTGGCTGGAAATCCGCAGGGTGGCGCGGTCTTCCATCAAGCCGACGTCGTTGATGTCCGGCACTTTCGAGCAGCCGACACCCTGGTCGATCCAGCGCACCACGTAACCGAGGATGCCCTGGGCGTTGTTGTCGAGTTCGTTCTGGATCTCTTCGGCCGACCAGCTGGTGTTGGCAGCCAGAGGGATGGTCAGAATGTCATCGACCGAAGCGCGGGCGCGCTTGGCCAGTTCGGCCTGACGCGCGAATACGTCGACCTTGTGGTAGTGCAGGGCGTGCAGGGCAGCAGCAGTCGGCGACGGTACCCAGGCGGTGTTGGCACCGGCCAGTGGGTGAGCGATTTTCTGCTCGAGCATGTCGGCCATCAGGTCCGGCATGGCCCACATGCCTTTACCAATCTGGGCGCGGCCTTGCAGGCCGGTGCTCAGGCCGATGTCGACGTTCCAGTTCTCGTAGGCACCGATCCACTTCTCGGCTTTCATGGCGGCCTTGCGCACGACGGCGCCGGCTTCCATCGAGGTGTGGATTTCGTCGCCGGTACGGTCGAGGAAACCGGTGTTGATGAACACCACGCGCTCGCTGGCGGCCTTGATGCAGGCCTTGAGGTTGACCGTGGTACGGCGCTCCTCGTCCATGATGCCGACTTTCAGCGTGTTGCGCGGCAGGCCCAGGACTTCTTCGATGCGGCCGAACAGTTCGTTGGTGAACGCGGCTTCTTCCGGGCCATGCATTTTCGGTTTGACGATGTAGACCGAACCGGTGCGGCTGTTCTTGCGCGCGGTGTTGCCATTGAGGCTGTGAATCGCTGCCAGGCTGGTGACCAGACCGTCGAGGATGCCTTCGGGCACTTGGTTGCCCTGGCCGTCGAGGATCGCATCGATGGTCATCAGGTGACCGACGTTGCGTACGAACAGCAGGGAACGGCCGTGCAGTGTCAACTCGCTGCCGTCGATCGCGATGTATTTGCGATCGGGGTTCATGGTCCGGGTGAAGGTCTCGCCAGCCTTGAACACTTGTTCGGCCAGGTCGCCCTTCATCAGGCCGAGCCAGTTGCGGTAGATCACCACCTTGTCGTCGGCATCGACTGCGGCAACGGAGTCTTCGCAGTCCATGATGGTGGTCAGCGCGGCCTCCATCAGCATGTCCTTGATGCCGGCCGGGTCGGTCTGGCCGATCGGGCTGCTGGCATCCACCTGGATTTCGAAGTGCAGGCCGTTGTTCTTCAGCAGGATGGCGGTCGGCGCTTGTGCGTCGCCCTTGAAGGCGATCAGTTGCGCATCGTTACGCAGGCCGGAGTTGCTGCCACCCTTGAGGCTGACAACCAGCTTGCCGTCGACGACCGTGTAGCCGGTGGAGTCGACGTGGGAGCCGGCAGCCAATGGTACGGCTTCATCGAGGAAAGCGCGGGCGAAAGCGATCACCTTGTCACCACGGACTTTGTTGTAGCCTTTGCCTTTTTCCGCGCCACCGGCATCGCTGATGGCGTCGGTGCCGTACAGGGCATCGTAGAGCGAACCCCAACGGGCATTGGAAGCGTTGAGGGCAAAACGGGCATTCATCACCGGCACGACCAGCTGTGGGCCGGCCATGCGCGCGATTTCGTCATCGACATTTTGCGTCGTCGCCTGGAAATCAGCAGCTTCTGGCAGCAGATAACCGATTTCTTGCAAGAAGGCTTTGTAGGCCGTTGCGTCATGAGCCTCGGCTTTCCCAGAAGCATGACGCGCCTGGTGCCAGGCGTCGATTTTCGCCTGCAGGTCGTCACGCTTGGCCAGTAGCGCTTTGTTCTTTGGAGCGAGGTCGTTGATGATCTTTTCCGCGCCCACCCAGAACTGTTCGGCGTTGACACCGGTTCCAGGGATGGCTTCGTTATTCACGAAGTCGAACAGGACTTTGGCGACCTGAAGGCCACCGACTTGAACGTGTTCAGTCATTGCTTGCCTCACTCTGCTCAGCTATTCAGCTCTTCTATTTAAAGCCTGTAGCGCTTCTCTAAACACGGTACCAGAACATGCCCTCGCGGGCGGCTGGGCTTGCCAGCCAGCGCGTGCTGGCGGGGTTTCCATGTTTTCACAGGCGCCTTGGCAGACATCGATGCAACATTATGTAGTCCGCGCTGCGGCATACTACATGATGAGGTGCGGTTGTGAAAATTAGACTAAATACGTCGTTCCGCGACCGGCATGAGCTCTTCGGTCACGCTGGGGAGTGGTATGTTCTCAAAAAAGCGGGGGATTGTTCCAGATAAATCTTAAAACAGTACACGATTTATCTTTCCGAGCGCCTGCGGCAGGTTGCCGCGCCTTGCCTATACTTTCTCGATCCCCGGCGTATTTGCCGCTGGCAACAAGCGAGGGCTGCAGCGTGGATGATTTGGTATTGACAGTTTTTGCCCCGGACAAAGCCGGGCAGGTCGAACGGATTGCACAGTGCATCGCCGAGCATAACGGCAACTGGATGGAGAGCCGCATTTCGCGCATGGCCGGTCAGTTCGCCGGAATCGTGCGGGTGGCCGTGGCGGCCGAGTCCTATGACGAACTGGTCGATGCCTTGGAAAAGTTAAAGGCGCAAGGGATACGCGTAGTGATCTCCGATATTGGCATGGAGTCGTCCTGCACCTGGAAACCGATCGCCATGGAACTGGTCGGCAATGACCGGCCAGGTATCGTGCGCGAAATCACCCGGGTGTTGAGTGAGCAGGGCGTGAACCTCGAACGATTGACCACCGATGTTCGCCCGGCACCGATGAGCAGTGAGCCGCTGTTTCACGCCGATGCGATTCTCGCGGTGCCATTGACCTTGCCGCTGGAGCAATTGCAGGCGCGCCTGGAAGAGCTTGCCGATGATCTGATGGTCGAGTTGGTGCTGCGTACCGAACCGCAGTAACAAGTTATCCCTTATTAACTTGGATGTGCCTGTGGATAAGCTGGGGAGCCCTGGCTCAACTGCACGCCGGCTGCGGCTTTCCGAGATATGAGCAAAAAACGAGCAATTTCAAGGGCTTGTGCACAAACTGCGTGGATCAAGCTGTGGATAACCTTGGGAGACACCTCTGCAGGCCACGATTATCGTGGCCTGCAGGGTGTTGTACGTTTTTTGATCATCTGCGGCGACGCAAACTTACCCACGCATCGACGCTATAAAGGGCAAGGCCCGCCCAGATGAACATGAAGGCGACCAGGGTGCTGGACGCCAGATGCTCATCAAAAAGCAGCACAGCCTGCAGCAACACCAGTGTCGGTGCCAGGTATTGCAGGAAGCCTAGTGTCGTATACGGCAGATGCCGGGCGGCAGCGTTGAAGCAGACCAGCGGTACCAGCGTAATCGGCCCCGCCGCGATCAGCCACAGCGCTTGTGTATCGGTGTAGAAACTGGCCTGCGCGCTGTGAGCCAAGGGATTGAACAGCAACCAGCCAATGGCCAGGGGCACCAGCAACCAGGTTTCCACCACCAGCCCGGGCAGCGCCGCGACCGGTGCCTGCTTGCGAATCAAGCCGTAGAAGCCGAAGGTCAGCGCCAGCACCAGCGAAACCCAGGGCAGGCTGCCAACCTGCCAGACCTGCTGTGCCACGCCGATAGCAGCCAAGGCAACCGCCACCCATTGCAGGCGCCGCAGGCGTTCACCCAGCAGCAACATGCCAAGCAGGACGTTGACCAACGGGTTGATGTAGTAGCCCAGGCTGGCCTCGAGCATGCGCCCATTATTCACTGCCCAGACGTATACCAGCCAGTTGCTGGCGATCAGGGTACCGCTCAGGGTCAGGATCGCCAACCGCCGTGGGTTGTCGCGCAGTTCACGCCACCAGCCGGGATGCTTCCAGAACAGTAACAGCACCGAACCGAACAGTGCCGACCACAGTACGCGGTGGACGATGATTTCCACCGCCGGCACCGCCGCGATGGCTTTGAAGTAAAGTGGGAAGAGTCCCCAGATGATATAGGCGGTAAGGCCCAGGATATACCCGCGACGCGGGTTGGCGGCTTGCATGCAGAATCCTTGCTTAGGCAGCTAACTAAAAATACAGCGTATTGTAGGCAGGCTGGTGGTTCTTGTCTGTGACCGTTACGGCTGTTCTGGAGACTCAGAACAGCTTCAATGGTTCTTCGTTGAGGGCCGCCAGTTGTTCGCGCAACGCCAGCACCTGGTCGCCCCAATAGCGTTCGGTACCGAACCAGGTGAAGCTGCGCGGGAATGCCGGGTCATCCCAGCGGCGTGCCAGCCAGGCGCTGTAGTGCATCAGGCGCAGCGCGCGCAAGGGTTCGATCAGGGCCAGTTCGCGCGGGTTGAAATCATGGAACTCGCTGTAGCCATCCATCAGTTCGGACAACTGGCTGAGGCATTCCTGGCGATCACCGGCAAGCATCATCCACAGGTCCTGTACCGCAGGCCCCATGCGACAGTCGTCCAGGTCGACGATATGGAACACGTCGTCACGACACATCATGTTGCCGGGGTGGCAATCGCCGTGCATGCGGATGTTCTGGTGCGGGGTGGCTTTGTAAATTTCTTCGACGCGCTTGAGCAAGTCGCGCGCCACCGATTCATAGGCCGGCAGCAGGCTGCGCGGTACGAAGTCGCCTTCGAGCAAGGTGTTCAGCGAATCGTGGCCGAAGTTCTGTACGCCCAGGGCTTCGCGGTGTGCGAAAGGCCGGGTCGAGCCTACCGCATGCAGGCGGCCGAGCAATTGTCCAAGACGATAAAGCTGATCCAGGTTGCCAGGTTCCGGGGCACGACCGCCACGTCTTGGAAACAGGGTGAAGCGAAAGCCTTCGTGTTCAAACAGGGTGGCGTCGTTGTGGATCAGGGGGGCGACCACCGGCACCTCGCACTCGGCCAGTTCGGCGGTGAAGGCGTGCTCTTCGAGGATGGCTTCGTTGGTCCAGCGACCGGGCCGATAGAACTTGGCGATCAGTGGCTCGGCGTCTTCGATGCCGACCTGATAGACGCGGTTCTCGTAGCTGTTGAGGGCCATTACCCGGGCATCGCTGAGAAAGCCGATGCTTTCGACGGCATCGAGAACCAGATCGGGGGTCAGTGTTTCAAAAGGGTGGGACATGCTCACTCCTGCGCGCGGCAGGCTGCCGCGTCCGGCTACCCATGGTAGCGCAGATGGCTGCGGTATAGGAGTTGCTGCGTTTGTACCCTGTAGCCGCTGCCGAAGGCTGTCGCAGTGGCGCACCAGCTCGCGTGCGAAGCAGGCGCAGGATCTCGAGATCGCCGGGGAGCCCCTGCGGGGCTCCAGCGCAGCCTGGCGGCAGCGGCTACAGGTTACGTGGTGAGCCGGGGATTGTTTAGCTACCGATGACCCCACCATCCTCCCGGCTGATCGCAATCACCGACGAACGCGGCTTGCCGTTTGGCAAGTGCTCGGGAAAGGTCGAACCGCCGCTCTCGCCGGGATGCTGAATGCCCACGAACACAGTGCGTTGATCCGGCGCGAAGCTGATGCCGGTGACTTCGCAACCCACGGGGCCGACCATGAAACGGCGGATCTCGCCGGTCGCAGGGTCTGCGCAGAGCATCTGGTTGTTGCCCATGCCGGCGAAGTCACCGGTGTTGCTGGCGTCGCCGTCGGTCTGTATCCAGAGCCGGCCGTCCTTGTCGAAGCCCAGGCCATCGGGACTGTTGAACATGTTTTGCGGGGTGATGTTGGCCGAGCCACCCTTCGGCTTGCCGGGGTGCACGCCAGGGTTGCCGGCGATCAGGAACAGGTCCCAGCCAAAGGTCATGGCCGCATGATCGTCGCCACTCTCGCGCCAGCGCAGGATCTGCCCATAGAGGTTTTTCTCGCGAGGGTTGGGGCCGCCCACCGGTTGGCCGTCTTCACCGCGTTTGACGTTGTTGGTAAGGGTGCAATAAACCTGTCCGTCCTTGGGGCTGACCACGATCCATTCGGGGCGGTCCATGCGCGTAGCGTGCATGACGCTGGCGGCCAGCCGGGCATTGATCAGCACCTGGGCCTGGCTGGCAAAGCCGTTGCCGGCGTCGAGCCCGTGTTTGCCGTGGGTCAGTTCCAGCCACTGGCCCTGCCCCTTTGGCTGGCCGGGGTGGCCGTCGCCGGCATCGAAGCGCGCCACGTATAACGTGCCATGGTCGAGTAGATCGCGGTTGGCCTTGGGATTGGAGTGGTCGATGCGGTCGCGGCTGATGAACTTGTAGATGAATTCTCCGCGTTCATCATCGCCCATGTACACCACGGCCCGGCCGTCGCGGGTTTCGGCCAGCGCGGCGTTTTCATGTTTGAAGCGACCCAGGGCGGTACGCTTGACGGGCCTGGATTGCGGGTCGAACGGATCGATCTCCACCACCCAGCCATGGCGGTTCAGTTCGTTCGGATTGCTGGCCAGGTCGAAGCGCGGATCATGGTGATGCCAGCCGATTTCCTTGCTGGCGACCGAGGCGCCATAGCGCGTCTGTGCGGCATCGAAAACCTGTGCCGGGTTGCTGCTGCCAAAACAATCGGTGAAGTTTTCTTCGCACGTCAGGTAAGTACCCCACGGGGTCATGCCGTTGGCGCAGTTCTGGAAAGTGCCCAGAACCTGGGTGCCGCTCTTGTCGGCGCTGGTCTTGAGCAAGTCATCGCCGGCCGCCGGCCCGCTGACCCGGATTGGGGTATTGCCATGAATCCTGCGGTTGTAGCGCGAGCCCTGGACGAACTGCCATTGACCGTTGTTGCGCCGCACCTCGATGACCGAGACGCCCTCGCTGGCCTGGGCCTTGTGGACCTCTTCGGCGGACGTCGGCTGGCCGCCGTGGGCAAACAGATAGCGATAGTTGGTGTATTCGTTGTTGATGGCCATGAGTGCCCGGTTGTTGTCGCCGGGGAAGGGGAACAGACTCATGCCGTCATTGTTGTCGCCGAATTGTTGCTCATGGGCTTTGGCGCTGCCATTGCCGCTGGGGTCGAAGGCCGGACCGTCCTGATGCAGCGGTTGGCCCCAGCTGATCAGCACCGAAGCCTTATAGCCGGGCGGCAGGCTGATGGTGTCGCCGGTGGCGGCGGCAATCCCCTGGAAACCCAGCAACTGGCTGGACACCTCGCCGGTGCTGGCTGCCAGCACGCTGCGACTGAGCAGGCTGCCGCCCATGAACATGGCCGCGCCGCAGAGGGCGCCTGCACTGATAAAGCTTCGGCGGCTGAGGCCGACCATCTGTTCGAGGTCGGTGGGTTGGTTGTTTTCTAGTAGGTTCATGCCAGGCTCCCTGCGGTTTTGGCAGTCACCTTAGTCGGCAAGTGTGACGGTTAGATGGCAGTTCTTGTGTTGTCTGTTATGGCCTTATCGCTGGCAAGCCAGCTCCTACAGAGTCTTGCGCAAACTCTGTAGGAACTGGCTTGCCAGCGATAGGGCCATCAGCTACTAAACAGGAATCCCGAGCAACACGTAGGACGGAGCAAACTGCACCTTCACCTCATCGCCCACCTGCAACCGCCGCGAGCTCACCGCGCACAATGTCTGCCCATTGGCCAGGCCAATACGTACCTCACTGGGCCCTTCGTCGTCATCGAGAATCTCCTCCACCCGCCCACTCAAACAGTTGTTGCCGGGGCTGGCGGCATCATCGGCCGCGAGCAACTCCAACCAGCCGGCCTTGATCAGCGCGACCACCTGGGTACCGATTTCGAGCTCCAGCCGCAAGGTGCTCTGATGAGTAATCTGCGCCTCGATGGCCAACCCCTGCGCCAGCTCCAGCCTGACCTGATCATTGCGGCCGTGGGGGGTGATTGCGCTGATCCGGCCATGCAGTTGATTGCGGGCGCTGGTTCGCAGCATCAAGCGACCGAGCAGATCCAGGTCGCCGGCTTCTTCGGTGGCTTCGAGTATTTGCGTCTGCAATGCCTGCAGACGCTGATACAGCCTCAGCACCCGCTCACCTTCGGCCGAAAGCCTGGCGCCACCGCCGCCACGGCCCCCGACGCTGCGCTCGACCAGCGGTTTATTCGACAGGTTGTTCAGTTCCTCAATGGCATCCCAGGCAGCCTTGTAGCTCAGGCCTGCACTTTTTGCGGCGCGGGTGATCGAGCCTTGTTCGGCGATGTGCTGCAGCAGCGCAATGCGCTGCGGGCGGCGGACGATGTGTTGAGTCAGGAGGGCAGGCAGGGACATGGGCTGACGCAGGATCCAGAAGTGTCTGCCTTGAAAAGTGCCCGCCTGCCTCGGTCAAGTCAAGCGCTGCCGGGTTTGGGCGTACGGGCCAGGCAGTAGACATCGACCCGCCTGGCACCGGCCTCCATCAACAGGCGCGCCAGGGCATGGGCCGTGGCGCCCGTGGTCAGCACATCGTCGACGAGCGCCAGGTGTTGTCCCTTCACCTGCGCGTCGTCCGCCAGGGCGAAGGCATTGCGCAGGTTACGCTTGCGTGACCTGGCGTCCAGCTCCTGTTGCGCGAGGGTCTCGCGGGGGCGCAGCAACAGACGCTCGTCACAAGGAAGCTTCAGGCTCGCGCTCAACCAGTTCGCCAGCATGGCCGCCTGGTTGAAGCCGCGTTGGCGCAGTCGCTTGCTGGCCATGGGCACCGGCAGCAGTCGTTGGGGGCGTGGCAACCCCTCATCGAATCGATGTTCAAGCCAGTGGCCAAGCAACTCGGCCAGCAGCCTGCCGATCGGCCAGCGGCTGTTGTGCTTGAACCTTGTGATCAGCGCATCGATGGGGAAGCCGTAATGCCAGGGAACCTCAACCAATTCAAAGGCCGGAGGACGCTTGCTGCATTGCCCGCAGGTCAGTCCCGGCAGGGGCAAGGGCAGGGCGCAGACCTGACAACGGTCATGCAGCCAGGGCAGCTCGGCTTCGCATGGCACGCAGAGCGGGTAAGGGTTGTCGGTGTGTTCATCGCACAATAAACATCCTTGGTTATTTTTTGTACAGATGTAAACCAGCTTGTTGAGTGGTGGTTGACAGCGCATGGCTCTTCCTTAAATATGCCGCATATCCGTGTTGCGCTTGTGGGCTTTCCTGCCCCTGGCGCCAGTCCAAGCATAAGTAAGGAATCGCCCATGAGCGCCAGCACAACTGCAAATCTGCGTCACGACTGGACCCTCGCCGAGGTCAAAGCCCTCTTTGTCCAGCCCTTCAACGATTTGCTGTTTCAGGCGCAGACCGTGCACCGCGCGCATTTCGACGCCAACCGCGTACAGGTTTCGACTTTGCTGTCGATCAAGACCGGTGCCTGCCCGGAAGATTGCAAATATTGTCCGCAGTCCGGTCACTACAACACCGGCCTGGAAAAAGAAAAGTTGATGGAAGTGCAGAAGGTCCTCGAAGAGGCTGCCCGCGCCAAGGCCATCGGTTCGACCCGCTTCTGCATGGGGGCGGCCTGGAAACACCCGTCGGCCAAGGACATGCCTTACGTGCTGGAGATGGTCAAGGGCGTCAAGGCCATGGGCCTTGAGACCTGCATGACCCTCGGCCGCCTCGACCTGGACCAGACCGTCGCCCTGGCCGAAGCAGGCCTGGATTACTACAACCACAACCTCGACACCTCGCCCGAGTTCTACGGCAGCATCATCACCACTCGCACCTACGGCGAGCGCCTGCAGACCCTGGCCTATGTACGCGACGCCGGCATGAAAATCTGCTCGGGTGGCATCCTTGGCATGGGCGAGTCGCTGGACGACCGCGCAGGCCTGCTGATCCAGTTGGCCAACTTGCCGGAGCACCCGGAGTCGGTGCCGATCAACATGCTGGTCAAGGTCGCCGGTACGCCGCTGGAAAACGCCGATGATGTCGATCCGTTCGACTTCATCCGCATGCTCGCGGTGGCGCGTATCCTCATGCCCAAATCCCACGTACGGCTGTCCGCCGGCCGCGAGGCCATGAACGAGCAGATGCAGGCGCTGGCCTTCTTCGCGGGTGCCAACTCGATTTTCTACGGCGATAAACTGCTGACCACCGCCAACCCGCAGGCCGACAAGGACATGCAATTGTTCTCGCGCCTGGGCATCCTGCCCGAAGCCCGCGAAGAGCACGCCGATGAAGTGCATCAGGCGGCGATCGAACAGGCGCTGGTCGAACAGAAAAGCAGCGAGATGTTCTATAACGCCGCTTCTGCCTGAGGCGCCCATGACCTTCAATCTCCGCGCGCGCCTGGACGAACGTCGTGCCGCCGCGCTGTACCGTCAGCGGCCGTTGCTCGAGAGCCCGCAGGGGCCTGAAGTGGTGGTCGACGGTCAGCCGCTGCTGGCGTTCTGCAGCAACGATTACCTGGGCCTGGCCAATCATCCCGAGGTCATCAAGGCCTGGCGTGCCGGCGCCGAGCGCTGGGGCGTGGGCGGTGGGGCTTCGCACCTGGTGATCGGCCATAGCGGCCCGCACCATGCGCTGGAAGAAGCGCTGGCCGAGTTCACTGGTCGCCCGCGAGCCTTGCTGTTTTCCACCGGCTACATGGCCAACCTGGGCGCCGTGACGGCGCTGGTGGGGCAGGGTGATACGGTGCTCGAAGACCGTCTCAACCATGCCTCTCTGCTCGATGCCGGCCTGCTCAGCGGGGCGCGCTTCAGCCGTTACCTGCACAATGACGCCGAGAGTCTCGCCAGCCGTCTGGAAAAAGCCTGCGGCAATACCCTGGTGGTGACCGACGGGGTATTCAGCATGGACGGCGACCTGGCTAATCTTCCGGCACTGGCCCGGGTTGCTCGCGCCAGGGGCGCCTGGCTGATGGTCGATGACGCGCATGGTTTCGGTCCGTTGGGTGCTAACGGCGGCGGGATCGTCGAGCACTTCGGGCTGAGCCAGGACGACGTGCCGGTACTGGTCGGTACGTTGGGCAAGGGCTTCGGTACGGCCGGTGCCTTCGTGGCCGGCAGCGACGACTTGATCGATAGCATGATCCAGTTCGCCCGCCCCTATATCTACACCACCAGCCAGCCGCCGGCATTGGCCTGCGCAACGCTGAAAAGCCTCGAATTGCTGCGCAGCGAACATTGGCGGCGCGAGCATCTGGCGAATTTGATCCGCCAGTTCCGGGCAGGTGCCGAGCAGATCGGCCTCGAGCTGATGGACAGCTTCACACCGATCCAGCCGATCATGATCGGTGAGAGTGAGCGCGCCCTGCGCCTGTCGCAGATGCTCCGCGAGCGGGGCCTGCTGGTCACCGCCATTCGCCCGCCAACAGTTCCGGCGGGCAGTGCCCGGCTGCGGGTAACCCTCTCGGCGGCCCACAGCGAGACGCAAGTGCAGCTATTGTTGGATGCGCTTGCCGAGTGTTACCCGCTGCTGGAGCCAGGCGATGCGTGATCGACTGATCCTGCTGCCGGGCTGGGGCCTGGGCATCTCCCCGCTGGAACCGTTGGCCGCTGCGCTGCAGGGGCTGGATGAGCATCTACGGGTCGAGATCGAGCCCTTGCCGGAGCTTGCCTGCGACGACCTTGAGGATTGGCTCGATGAATTGGACGCAACGATGCCCGATGATGCCTGGCTTGGCGGTTGGTCGCTGGGTGGGATGCTGGCCAGCGAACTGGCGGCCCGTCGGGGCGATCGCTGTTGCGGCGTGGTTACAATGGCGAGCAATCCCTGCTTTGTCGCGCGTGCCGATTGGCCTCATGCCATGGCCAGCGAAACCTTCGATGCGTTTTTGAAAGGTTGCCAGAGCGAGCCGCACACGACCCTCAAGCGCTTCGCCCTGCTGTGCGCGCAAGGTGCCCAGGACCCCCGCGGGCTGGCGCGCCTGCTCAACGCCGGCGCACCGCATACACCTTGCGCCAGCCTGCAACACGGTTTGGCCTTGTTGGCAAAAATGGATACCCGCCATGCATTGCAGGCCTTTGCCGGCCCGCAGCTGCACCTGTTTGCAGGCGCCGACGGCCTGGTCCCTGCCGAGGTAGCCGGCGAGCTTCTGACGCTGCTGCCGGATGTCGAAGTCGGCCTGATCGAGCAGGCCTCCCACGCGTTTCTTCTGGAGGCTCCCCATGAATTGGCTGCGGCCATCCAGGCCTTCTTGCATGAGTCCGGTGATGACTGATCTTTCCCAGCCGGGCCTGCCCGGCAGCTTGCCCGACAAGCGCCAGGTGGCGGCGTCCTTTTCCCGCGCCGCTACCAGCTACGACAGCGTCGCCGAATTGCAACGGGCAGTCGGTACGGAGCTGCTTGCTCGTCTGCCGCAGAGCCTGCAGCCGCAGCGCTGGCTTGACCTGGGCAGTGGCACCGGTTACTTCAGTCGCGTATTGGCCAACCGGTACCCGCACAGTGAGGGTATTGCGCTGGACATCGCCGAAGGCATGCTCCAGCACGCTCGCCCCCAGGGTGGGGCGGATTACTTCATTGCCGGCGATGCCGAGCGCCTGCCATTGCAGGGGCAGAGCTGCCAGTTGCTGTTCTCAAGCCTGGCCGTACAGTGGTGTGCCGACTTTGCAGCCGTGCTCAGGGAAGGGCATCGAGTCTTGCAGCCGGGCGGCGTGATGGCGTTTGCCAGTCTCTGCGTCGGCACGCTGCATGAGCTGCGCGAGAGTTGGCAGGCCGTCGACGGCATGGTGCATGTCAATCGCTTCCGGCGCCTGGAGGATTATCAGCGGCTTTGTGAACACAGTGGTTTGCAGGTGCTCAGCCTCGAATCCCGGCCGCATGTTCTGTACTACCCTGACTTGCGTGGGTTGACCCATGAACTCAAGGCGCTTGGCGCGCACAACCTCAATCCGGGAAGGCCCGGCGGGTTGACCGGCAGAGCGCGTATGATCGGCCTGAGGCAGGCCTATGAAGGCTTTCGGCAGCCACAGGGGTTGCCGGCGACCTACCAGGTGGTCTATGCCGTATTGCACAAGCCGCTGGAACAAGGAGGCTGAAATGAGCGCTGCCTACTTCATCGCAGGCACTGACACTGATGTCGGCAAGACGACGATTGCAGCAGGCCTGCTGCATGCCGCGAAGCTGAACGGTCTTGCGACCCTCGGAGCCAAGCCTGTGGCATCCGGTTGCGAGGTCACCCCCAAGGGCCTGCGCAATGCCGATGCCCTGGCACTGATGGCCGAAAGCTCGATAAAGCTGAAGTACGAAGAGGTCAATCCGTTCGCCTTCGAGCCGGCGATAGCGCCGCATCTGGCCGCACGCGAGGCCGGCGTGGTACTGGACGTGCAGTCCTTGCTCGGGCCGATGCGCGATATCTTGGCCAGGGACGCGGATTTCACGCTGATCGAAGGGGCCGGTGGCTGGCGTGTGCCCTTGTCCGACCAGGCAAACCTGTCCGACTTGGCCATGGCCCTGCAACTGCCGGTCATTCTGGTGGTAGGCGTGCGCCTGGGTTGTATCAATCATGCCTTGCTGACCGCCGAAGCCATTGCCCAGGACGGCCTGCAACTGGCCGGTTGGGTCGCAAACATCATCGACGCGCGGACTTCGCGCCTGGAAGAGAACCTCGCCACCCTGGCCGAACGCCTGCCCGCACCTTGTCTGGGGCGAGTGCCAAAACTCAAGCTGGTATCGCCCGAGGCGGTGGCTGCTCACCTGGAGCTGGATCTCCTGGAGCTGAATCTGGTTGGCTAGATTCGGTTGACTCTATCCTTCGGGGGGGCGCCGCTCTCGGCGCTCATCCTGCCTGCCTTCGACTAATCTTCAAGTATTCATCAAATCGTTGCCGTCCCGCTGCGAGCCTTTGCCTGCGCGCTTTTCAGACTTGCGCCAGATGAGTTGCGCGAACGGCGCTTGACAAGGTTTCGGCGTAAACGTATGTTTCAAACAACTGTTTGATCGGATGCCAGCCAGTGCTGCCCGGTCTCTCGCGGTCACTCCATCCAGGATTCATCAGCAGAGGTTTATCGCTATGCCTGAATACAAGGCCCCCTTGCGTGATATTCGTTTCGTACGTGACGAGATGCTCGGCTACGAAGCGCACTATCAGAGCCTGCCGGCTTGCCAGGACGCAACGAAGGATATGGTTGATGCCATTCTTGAAGAAGGCGCCAAGTTTTGTGAACAGGTCCTGGCTCCGCTGAACCGCGTGGGTGACCTGGAAGGTTGCACCTGGAGCGAGTCGGGCGTGAAAACCCCTACCGGCTTCAAGGAAGCCTACAATCAATTCGTCGAAGGCGGCTGGCCAAGCCTGGCCCACAATGCCGAACACGGCGGCCAAGGCCTGCCGGAATCCCTGGGCCTGGCGATCAGCGAAATGGTCGGCGAGTCGAACTGGTCCTGGGGCATGTACCCTGGCCTGTCCCACGGCGCGATGAACACCATCTCCGAGCACGGCACCCATGAGCAGCAAGCGACTTATCTGACCAAGCTGGTTTCGGGTGAGTGGACCGGCACCATGTGCCTGACCGAGCCGCACTGCGGTACTGACCTGGGCATGCTGCGCACCAAGGCCGAACCGCAAGCCGACGGCTCCTACAAAGTAACCGGCACCAA
The DNA here is from genome assembly GCF_024741815.1 of Pseudomonas sp. LS1212. Classification (NCBI taxonomy): domain Bacteria; kingdom Pseudomonadati; phylum Pseudomonadota; class Gammaproteobacteria; order Pseudomonadales; family Pseudomonadaceae; genus Pseudomonas; species Pseudomonas sp. LS1212. The sequence goes on along the minus strand of NZ_CP102951.1, from coordinate 5,241,278 downwards.
GATCTTCATCTCGGCCGGCGAACACGACATGGCCGGCAACATCGTCCATATCGTTCTGGCACGCCTGCCCGACGCGCCTGCCGGCACCAAAGGCATTTCGTTGTTTATCGTTCCGAAGTTCCTGCCCAATGCCGATGGCACTGTCGGTGAGCGCAACGGCGTAAGCTGCGGGTCCCTGGAACACAAGATGGGTATCCACGGTAACGCGACTTGCGTGATGAACTTCGACGCGGCCACTGGTTTCCTGATCGGCCCGGCGAACAAAGGCCTGAACTGCATGTTCACCTTCATGAACACTGCACGCCTGGGCACTGCGCTGCAAGGCCTGGCCCACGCCGAAGTCGCCTTCCAGGGCGGCTTGAAATACGCTCGAGATCGTCTGCAAATGCGTTCCCTGACTGGCCCGAAAGCGCCGGAAAAGGCTGCTGACCCGATCATCGTGCACCCTGACGTGCGCCGCATGTTGCTGACCATGAAAGCGTTCGCCGAAGGCAACCGCGCCATGGTCTACTTCACTGCCAAGCAAGTCGACATCGTCAAGTACAGCCAGGATGAAGCGGCCAGGAAACAGGCCGATGCCCTGTTGGCATTCCTGACTCCGATCGCCAAGGCGTTCATGACTGAGGTTGGCTTCGAGTCGGCTAACCACGGTGTGCAAATCTACGGCGGCCACGGCTTCATCGCCGAGTGGGGCATGGAGCAGAACGTTCGTGACAGCCGCATTTCCATGCTGTACGAAGGCACCACCGGTATCCAGGCGCTGGACCTGCTCGGCCGTAAAGTGCTGATGACCCAAGGCGAGGCTCTGAAAGGCTTCACCAGGATCGTCCACAAGTTCTGCCAGAACAACGAAGGCAACGAAGCGGTCAAAGAGTTCGTCGAACCGCTGGCTGCGCTGAACAAAGAGTGGGGCGAGCTGACCATGAAGGTTGGTATGGCCGCCATGAAAGATCGCGAAGAAGTCGGTGCAGCTTCCGTGGATTACCTGATGTACTCTGGTTATGCCTGCCTGGCTTACTTCTGGGCCGACATGGCGCGCCTGGCTGCCGAGAAACTGGCTGCCGGAACGACCGAGGAAGCGTTCTACACCGCTAAACTGCAGACCGCGCGCTTCTACTTCCAGCGCATCCTGCCGCGTACGCGCACTCACGTTGCAACCATGCTGTCGGGCGCCAATAACCTGATGGACATGAACGAAGAGCACTTCGGCCTGGCTTACTGAGTCACGGGCTGAACCTCAAGCCGTCTGCCCTCACGGGCAGGCGGCTTTTTGTTTTGTGGACACCAGCAAACCATGTAGCCGCTGCCGCAGGCTGCGCTCGACCGCAAAGCGGGCGCAAGATCTCAAGGTCGCTGGGAGGTCCTGCCGGACCTCAGCGCAGCCTGCGGCAGCGGCTACATGAGTGTGCGATCGGCTTTCTGCGTAAATCTTCATGAACAGGGGCTAACAAACCGTAATCTGCTGCCGATAAGATGAAGGCACAATGCCATCTATTGGTTTCCGGGACTTTGCCCTTGCCGCGCTTATCAGCTGTGCGTTTCAGTCATTTCCTGCCGTCGTTACTCTTGTTGTTCGCGGGGCTTGCGGCTGCCTACGTGAAAGACCTCAATGTCTTCTTCACTTCCCTGTTCAATGTCCTGCCAACCCTGGTCCTGCTGCTCGGCGGTGCCTACTGCGTCGTGTACCGACGTCAGCGCGAATTGTTTCTGATGGTCACCGTCTACATTGCCTATTACCTGCTCGATACCCAGACCGACTATTACCGGGACTATGGCAAGGTACGTGACGACGCGGCGGTAGTGTTTCACCTGTGCTGTCTGTTGCTGCCGCTGATGTTCGGCCTGTTCGCGGTGTGGCAGGAACGCACTCACCTGTTCCAGGATATGGTCGCGCGCTTTGCCGTGCTGGTGGCGGTCGGCGGCGTCGTGCTGGGGCTGGAGCAGAGTTTCTCGCAGTCCTTGCTCGGCTGGCTGGCAGTGATCCGCTGGCCTGCCTTGCATGGGCAATGGATGAGTTTGATACAACTGGCCTATCCCGTATTTCTGGCCGCTTTTGTCCTGCTGGTGGTGCAATACCTGCGGAATCCTCGCCCTTTGCACGCTGCGCAAGTGATCGGGTTGATCGGGCTTTTCTGGATGTTGCCCAGGACGTTCACCTTGCCGTTCACGCTGAACATCATGTGCAGCCAGGTGATGTTGATGATCGCCGCTGCGGTATCCCACGAGGCATACCAGATGGCGTTTCGTGACGAGCTGACGGGCTTGCCGGGACGCCGTGCGCTGAACGAGCGCATGCAGCGGTTGGGGCGCAACTATGTGTTGGCGATGACCGACGTCGATCATTTCAAGAAATTCAATGATACCCATGGTCACGATGTCGGCGATCAGGTGCTGCGGCTGGTGGCCAGCAAGCTGTCGAAGGTCACCGGGGGCGGGCGGGCCTACCGTTACGGTGGCGAGGAGTTTGCGTTGGTGTTCGCCGCCAGGACGCTGGAGGAATGCCTGCCACACCTGGAGGCCATCCGCGAGGCCATCGCCACTTACAACATCCAGCTGCGCAATCAGGAAAGTCGCCCTCACGATGATCAGCAAGGGCGCCAGCGCCGGGGTGCGGCGGGTGCTGGCAGCGTGTCGGTAACTATAAGTATCGGCGTTGCCGAGCGCCTGGCTGAGCACCGTTCGCCTGAACAAGTGCTCAAATCGGCGGATCAGGCGCTCTATAGTGCCAAGGGTGCAGGGCGTAATTGTGTAATGCCTTTCGGGCAGAATCGTCGTGGTGCCGTACGTGCGCCGGCTGCCCATTGAGCGTCAGAATGATGTGACTAATTTTTGATGAGTGGTCACTAAGCGACCCTATGTCTCTCGCGTGTTCTTGAGTTAAGCTGGGCCTTTGTTAATTGGTCCTGCTTGGACCTTGTCCTGTGAGAGGTTGCCATGGCTGACTACAAAGCGCCCCTGCGCGATATGCGCTTCGTCCTCAATGAAGTTTTCGAGGTTGCCAACCTCTGGGCGCAACTGCCCGGGCTGGCAGACACGGTCGATGTCGATACCGTTGATGCCATTCTCGAAGAGGCGGGCAAGGTCACCAGCAAAAGCATTGCTCCGCTGAGCCGCAGCGGCGATGAAGAGGGTTGCCGTTGGGACGCAGGTGTCGTCACCACCCCAGCAGGTTTTCCCGAGGCCTACCAGACCTACGCCGAAGGTGGCTGGGTCGGTGTTGGCGGTGATCAGGTGTACGGCGGCATGGGTATGCCAAAGGTCGTTTCGGCGCAAGTCGAAGAAATGGTCAACTCCTCAAGCCTGGCCTTCGGCCTGTATCCGATGCTGACGGCCGGTGCCTGCCTGTCGATCAACGCCCACGCCAGCGACGAGTTGAAGGCGGCTTACCTGCCGAACATGTATGCCGGCGTCTGGGCCGGGTCCATGTGCCTGACCGAACCGCACGCCGGTACGGACCTGGGCATCATCCGCACTCGCGCCGAACCGCAGGCCGATGGCTCCTGTAAAGTCAGCGGCACCAAGATCTTCATCACCGGTGGCGAGCACGACCTGACCGAAAACATCATCCACCTGGTGCTGGCCAAGCTGCCCGACGCACCGGCCGGGCCGAAAGGCATTTCGCTGTTCCTGGTGCCGAAGTTCCTGGTCAATGCCGACGGCAGCCTGGGTGAGCGCAACCCGGCCAACTGCGGTTCGATCGAACACAAGATGGGCATCCTGGCGTCGTCCACCTGCGTGATGAACTTCGATGAGGCGGTCGGCTATCTGGTCGGCGAACCGAACAAGGGCCTGGCGGCCATGTTCACCATGATGAACTACGAGCGCCTGGGTGTCGGCATCCAGGGCCTGGCGTGCGGCGAGCGTTCCTACCAGAACGCCATCGAGTACGCCCGCGATCGCCTGCAAAGCCGTTCGCCGACCGGCCCGCAAGCCAAGGACAAGGTCGCCGACCCGATCATCGTGCACCCGGATGTGCGCCGCATGTTGCTGACCATGAAAGCCTGCAACGAAGGCAGTCGTGCGTTTTCGACCTACGTGGCCATGCAGCTCGATACGGCCAAGTTCAGCGAAGACCCGGCCGCGCGCAAACGCGCCGAGGAGCTGGTGGCGCTGCTGACGCCGGTGGCCAAGGCCTTCCTCACCGACCTGGGCCTGGAAGCCACCGTGCACGGTCAGCAGGTGTTCGGTGGCCATGGCTATATTCGCGAGTGGGGTCAGGAGCAACTGGTGCGTGACGTGCGCATCACCCAGATCTACGAGGGCACCAACGGCATTCAGGCGCTGGACCTGATCGGGCGCAAGGTGGTGGGCACCGGTGGTGCGTTCTACCAGTTGTTCGCCGACGAAATCCGCCACTTCACGGCCACCGCCGACGCCAGCCTCGCCGAGTTCGTCAAACCGTTGAACGCGGCCCTGGACAACCTTGATGAGTTGACCGCCTGGGTACTGGATCGCGCCAAAACCAACCCACATGAAATTGGCGCCGCTTCGGTGGAATACCTGCAGGTATTCGGTTACACAGCCTATGCCTACATGTGGGTGTTGATGGCCAAGGCGGCCATGGGCAAGGAAGGCCAGGACGATTTCTACGCCAGCAAGATCGGCACCGCTCGCTTCTATTTCGCCCGTCTGCTGCCGCGTATCCACTCGCTCACGGCGTCGGTCAAGGCCGGTAGCGAGTCGCTGTACCTGCTCGACGCCGAGCAGTTCTGAGGCTGAGTGCGTCATGTAAGCATTTACTTACATGGCGTGATGCTTTTCCGCCCCTATCGCAAGATTGGATCCACAGCTAATCTACTTCACATGGACGTAGCGCAGGAAGCGCAGAGCAAGAACACGGACACGCAGGATTGCCGCCAGGATGGCGAGCAGATAAGGATGTCAGGGAAACAGTCTGCAAAGCCCCGCTTCGGCGGGGTTTTTCTTTTGCGCGCGTTTTTTGTGGCAAGCCTCAGCTCAACACGTCCAATGGCGAAACGCTTGCGTGACGGGGCTCGATCACATCCTCCAACAAATTGCGCAGCAGCTCCACCGAGCCTGGCGGCAGCGGCTTGGCGAACGGCGCCATATCTCGGGTTGGCGCTGTGAGGCGTTATCCCTCAAGCACCTTTCGATAGAACTGCCATTCGTGTTCGAGCGCATGGGCAAGGTTGGCTGCCTTGCGAAAGCCATGGCGCTCTTCGGGGTAGAAATACCCTTGCGCGGGAAGACCATTGGCTTGCAGAGCCGTCAGCATGGAGCGGGTTTGTTCCGGCACGACCACGGCGTCCAGCTCGCCCTGGAAGAAAATCACCGGCACCCGGATGTTCGCTGCATGCAGCAAGGGCGTGCGGGCACGATAGCGTTCGGCATCGCGCTCGGGGTCGCCGATCAGCCAGTCCAGGTAGTCGCCTTCGAATTTGTGGGTCGACCGGGTCAGGGCAAGCGGATCGCTGACACCATACAAGCTGGCGCCGGCGCGGAAGACGTTCTCGAAGGCCAATGCGCAAAGGGTCGTGTAGCCGCCGGCGCTGCCGCCGCGAATAAAGGCTTGATTCGGGTCGATCCAGCCTTGTCCGGCCAGGTGCGCCACCACCGCGCAGGCGTCTTGCACATCCACTACGCCCCAACGCAGGTGCAGCGCCTGCCGGTAGGCTCGGCCATAGCCGCTGCTGCCACGGTAATTGAGGTCGGCGACGGCGAAGCCGCGCTGGGTCCAGTACTGGATGCGCGGGTCGAAGACCGGGTAGCAGGCTGATGTCGGCCCACCGTGGATGAAAACCACCAGCGGCGATTTGCCCTGGCCATTCATGGCCGGGTAGAAGAACCCATGGGCGTGACCGTCGCCACTGGGATAATGCAGGGATTGCGGACGGCTGATGTGTTCGGCGGGCAGGGGCAACTCACCCCCTGCCAGCACCTGGACTTGATGGTCCTTGCGCTTGATCGCGATGATCGCCGCCGGGCTGACCGCGGAAGCGGCAATGGCATAGAGGTGGTCGTCGTCCAGGCCCAGGCTACGGAAGCGGCTGTAGTTTGCGCTGAAATCTTCCAGCGAGCCGCCGCTGTGCCTGATGCCCAGTCGGCTGAAGCCATTCTCGAACCAGGTCGCAAGATAGGTGTGTTCGTCCAAAGGCAGCCAGGTGCTGGCACCCAGTTGCCAAGGGGCTGCGGCATGGTCGGCCGCGGCGGCTGGCAGTGCTGCCCAGCCGGTCGGCGTTTCGCCCCAGGGCTGCCAGAAGCCGTTACGGTCCGACAGGCAGTACAGGTTGCCCTGCTCATCGAAGCGCGGTTGTTGCAGCGATTCTTCGGTGATGCCTTTGCCCGCAACGCAGCGCGGTTCGCCCCATTGGCCATCGTCCCGGCGTTTCGCGCAGAGCAGGCGGGTGGCCGTCCAGGGTTGATCGGGCCGGCTCCATTCGATCCAGGCCAGTCGTGAGCCATCCCGGCTGAGAGTGGGTGCGGCGTAGAAGTCGGCGCCCTCGGCCAACACTTCCCGCCGGCCATCGGCCAGTTTCACGCCAACCAGCCGGTGTTCGACCCGGTCCTGGCCATGGGTTTCCTCGACCGCCAGGATCTGGTCGGCGGCATGGCGCAAGTCGCCATAGCGTCGGCTGCCTCGGGTCAGCGCCTGCGGCGGGCTTCCATCGAGCGCCTGAGTGTACAACTGCTGATCGGCCTCGTTGACGAAAACCAGCCCCGAGTCGCTCAGGCAAAATGAGCCCCCGCCGTATTCATAGACCCGGCTCCGCGCGCTGAAGCCATCAGGGGTCAGGCAGCGGGCCTCGCCGTTTTGCCATCGCCAGAGGCGGCACGCGGCATCCTGGGGGCGGAATTCATTCCAGAACAGCCCGCCATGGCCGACCTGCAATTCGGCGAAGTCGGTGCCGGCGGCAACTGCCTGGGCAGCGCTGAATCGTTCAGCTTTTGGCGATGAGGCGTGAGTTCCGTTCATTTCGAAAGGCCAGTTGTTCGATGGTTTGGGTTGCATGCTCGGCGTCTTCGCGGGCCTGCAAAATGATCCCGTGGTCCGCTGATTTGCTGCACACCGGGTCGGCATTGCTGGCATCGCCGGTCAACATGAAGGCCTGACAGCGGCAACCGCCGAAGTCCTTCTCTTTTTCGTCGCAGGAACGGCAGGGCTCGGGCATCCAGTCATAACCACGATAGCGGTTGAAACCGAAGGAGTCGTACCAGATGTGTTGCATGCTGTGATCGCGCACATTGGGAAATTGCACCGGCATCTGTCGGGCACCATGGCAGGGCAGGGCAGTGCCGTCCGGCGTCACGGTCAGAAAGATGCTGCCCCAGCCGTTCATGCAGGCTTTGGGGCGTTCTTCGTAGTAGTCCGGGGTAACGAAAATCAGCTTGCAGGGATTGCCTTCGGCTTCCAGTTTGGCGCGGTATTCATTGGTGATGCGTTCGGCGCGCACCAGTTGGTCGCGGGTGGGCAGCAGGCCGACCCGGTTCAGTTGTGCCCAGCCGTAGAACTGGCAGGTGGCAAGTTCGACAAAGTCGGCTTCCAGGGCAATACACAGCTCGATGATGCGGTCGATCTTGTCGATGTTGTGCCGGTGGGTGACGAAATTCAGCACCATGGGGTAACCGTGCGCCTTGACCGCCCGGGCCATTTCCAGTTTTTGCGCGAAAGCCTTTTTCGAGCCGGCCAGCAGGTTGTTGACCTGTTCGTCGCTGGCCTGGAAGCTGATCTGGATGTGGTCCAGCCCGGCTTGCTTGAAGTCGCTGATTTTTTGCTCGGTCAGGCCGATGCCGGACGTGATCAGGTTGGTGTAGTAGCCCAGCCGGCGAGCCTCGGCGATCAATTCGACGAGGTCCTGGCGCACCAGCGGCTCGCCGCCGGAGAAGCCCAGTTGCGCCGCCCCCATCTCGCGCGCTTCGCGAAAGACCTTTATCCACTGCTCAGTGCTCAGCTCCTGACCCTGCTGGGCAAAATCCAGCGGATTGGAGCAGTACGGGCACTGCAGCGGGCAGCGATACGTCAGCTCGGCGAGCAGCCACAGCGGCAGGCCGACCTCGGGCCTGGGCGGCAGCTGTGCGGTGGTTGAATCAGGCAAGTTCGATCCAGTGCTGCGCACGGGCGACCTCCATGAATTGCTCGATGTCGTCACCGAGCTCGGGCACGCCGGGGAATTGCTTGCCCAGCTCTGCAATGATCGCCGCGACGTTGCGTGAGCCATCGATCAGGCCACCGATGGCACTGGCACTTTCATTGAGCTTGATCATGCCTTCGGGGTAGAGCAGCACATGGCCTTTTTGCGCCGGTTCGTACTGGAAGCGGTAGCCTTGCCGCCAGTGCGGTGTCAGTTGACGATCGAAACTCATAGGGCGATCCCCTTATGCCAGACCCGCTCGCTGGTTACGCTGTGATAGGGCGGGCGGTTCAGTTCATAGGCCATGCTCATGGCATCGAGCATGCTCCAAAGAATGTCCAGTTTGAACTGGAGAATTTCCAGCATGCGCTGCTGGCCTTCCAGCGTTGTGTAGTGCTGCAGGGTAATCGCCAGGCCGTGCTCGACATCACGCCGTGCCTGACCCAGGCGCGTGCGGAAGTACTCGTAGCCGGCGGGGTCGATCCAAGGGTAATGCTGCGGCCAGCTGTCCAGTCGCGACTGGTGGATCTGCGGCGCAAACAGCTCGGTCAGCGAGCTGCTGGCGGCCTCTTGCCAACTGGCGCGACGGGCGAAGTTGACGTAGGCATCCACCGCAAAACGTACACCGGGCAGCACCAGCTCCTGGGAGCGTAGCTGGTCGGGGTCCAGTCCGACGGCCTGGCCCAGGCGCAGCCAGGCTTCGATACCGCCGTCTTCGCCTGGGGCGCCATCGTGATCGAGCAGGCGCTGAATCCACTCGCGGCGGATTTCCCGGTCCGGGCAATTGGCCAGGATCGCAGCGTCCTTGAGGGGAATGTTCACCTGATAGTAGAAGCGATTGGCGACCCAGCCCTGGATCTGCTCGCGGGTAGCCCGGCCTTCGTACATCGCCACATGGTAGGGATGGTAGATATGGTAATACGCACCCTTGGCGCGCAAGGCCTGTTCGAATTCTGCGGGGGACAGCGGTTTGGCGTCGCTCATGTCGGCTCCTACAACTCGATGCTCATGCCGTCGAAGGCCACTTCGACGCCGCGGCGGTCCAACTCGGCGCGCTCCGGGGAGTCTTCGTCGAGGATCGGATTGGTGTTGTTGATATGGATGAGCACCTTGCGTGGTTTGGCCAACCCATCCAGCACTTCGAGCATGCCGCCCGCGCCGTTCTGGGCCAGGTGTCCCATTTCGCGGCCGGTGCGGGTGCCGACGCCACGGCGCTGCATTTCGTCATCGTCCCACAGGGTGCCATCGACCAGCAGGCAATCGGCCTCGGCCATTTTTTCGAGCAGGGCATCGTCCACTTTGCCCAGGCCAGGGGCATAGAACAGCTTGCCGCTGGTTTGCAGGTCTTCGACGACCAGTCCGAGGTTGTCGCCCGGGTGCGGGTCGAAACGGTGCGGCGAGTAGGGCGGTGCGGCGCTGCGCAGCGGGAAAGGGGTGAAGCGCAGGTTCGGGCAGGCCGGAATCACAAAGCTGCCTTCGAGCTCGATGCGGTTCCAGTTCAGCCCGCCGTTCCAGTGGCTGAGCATGGTGAACAGGGGGAAGCCGGTGCTCAGGTCCTGATGGACCATGTCCGTACACCAGACCTGGTGCGGGCAGCCTTCGCGCAGGCTGAGCAACCCGGTGGTATGGTCGATCTGGCTGTCCAGCAGGATGATGGCATCGATGCCGGTATCGCGCAGGGCCCGTGCCGGTTGCATCGGGGCGAAACCTTGCAGCTGGGCGCGAATGTCTGGCGAGGCATTGCACAGCACCCAGTGCACGCCGTCATCGGACAAGGCGATCGAGGACTGGGTTCGCGCCTGGGCGCGCAGGCTACCGTCACGAAAGCCCTTGCAGTTGACGCAGTTGCAGTTCCACTGCGGAAATCCACCACCGGCGGCGGAACCTAGAATCTGGATGTACATGGCAACTCCATCGTGCGGCGCCTGAAAATAAAAACGCCCCGGCTGAGCGGGGCGTTGTACGACGGCAAGAAAACTCAGCGACTTGCGAAGTACATCGTCACTTCAAAGCCTATACGCAGATCAGTGTATGCAGGTTTGGTCCACATGGGAGTACTCCTTTGGGGTTGCTCAAGGGGGTGAAAACTACACATTTAGTACATCTGTGAGCGAAGATGTTCAAGTGAGCATGTCGTTATGTTACTAAGTTTACGACATTTGATAGACCGGGATCTGCAAGAAAGCTCATTGCAGTCCCGGTAATGATCGTTTTGCAACGTGCCAGCGGTCGTCCGGCTGGGTGCCGTTGGCCAGGGCCAGCCAGCCATGATGCGCCTGCTCCAGTTGCTGCGCCGCTTGCTGCAGTGCGTCGGACCCTACAGCAAGGATTGCCTGTTGCAGTTGCGCCAGGCTGCCCGACGAATGGGCCAACTGCGACTGCCAGGCCCATTCGGCAATCTCGGCATTGGCCATGGCGGGCTCGTCGAACTGCGCTGCCAGGGTCTGACGTTGCGCATCCAGGGTAGCCGGGGCCAGTTCGGCCAGGTGTCGCGGGAGTTCGCCCATGAAGGTGCGGATGTGCTCGACGATCTCCTTGTGCGTGGCGTGTGGCGACTGCACGCCGAACAGTAAGCCTGCCTGGCCGTGCACCTGACGAAAACCGCTGAAGACCGCATAACCCAGCTGCAGCTCGACCCGCAGACGCTGGTAAAACGGGCCCTGGCAGAGGTGTGCCAACAGACGCCAGATGGCCTGTTCGGCAAGATTGCGCCCGGGTGCCGGGCAGAACAGCAGCAGAGCTTGCTCGGTGGCATTGAGGGGCAACTGGCTCCAGCGTCGTTGTGCAAGTGCCGGGCAAGGATCAGCAGTGCCAGGGCGACCGGGCAGGTGGGTGAGGGCCGCTTGCAAGCGAGCGCGATTGAGCGCCGAAAAACCGGTCGCCAGCCCCTGCCACTGCGCGCCGGCCCACAACTGGCTCAAGTCCTCGAGCGCCTGAGCGGGGTCAGGGCATTCGGCCACCGCTTCATATTGGCCGAGCCAGTGTTCCGGCAACTCCTTGAGCAACTGCCGGATGGGCAGTAACGGCGCTTCCCGGGCTGGCTGGGCATAGGCCTGCCAGTGTTCGGCTGGCGGCGCAATCAAACACCCGATGGCCTGTTCGATAATTGCCGCGATTGGCTCTTGAATGCCGATGCACTTGAGTTGCCAGAACCCTGCGCACCTGCTGAAGCTCAGTTCAACGCCGGCCTGGCGAGCGCGATCTGTCAGGTTGCGCAAGCTCTGCTCGAGTACTTGCCACAGGCTGTTGCGAACGGATGAGCGCAGCTGCCAGCGCAGGTACACCGCGCCGGTATCGCGCATGGCAGGCAGCGCCGTACTGAACACCATGGCAGCAGGGCATGACCTGGTTGCCGGTGTGGCCGGCGCGGGTCGTAGAAAAGGGTTGGGTGCGGGTAATTGCCAGGCGCTGTCAGGGGCCACTTTCGATGGCGATTGCGGCGATAGACACAGCTTGGGCACCAGGCACTCCAGTAGCCGGTGTAGCGCCGCAACAGCAGGCGCGGGGAAGGCGTGCCCGGTTTCGCTGCCAAAGTGTTCGCTGTCGTGGCGCGCCAGTTCCAGGGCGCTGCCGACGGCCATGCGCCGTTGTTGCAGCAGGGCATATTCAGTCAACAAGCCTTGCCAGTTGGCCTGTCGGAAAAAATCCAGCCAGTCGAAGAACAAACCGCTGACCGCCTCAGGGGCGTCGGCACCCGCTGCGCTGAGCTGGAATTCGACGTGCAGCAACGCTTGCCCGGCAAAGTGGTAGAGCGGCTTGAAACGCAATTGCTCCAGCCAGCCGCCGGCGCGCAGCGCTGCGAGCAAACCGCCGGGCTGGGGATCGCTCAGCCAAGTGCCGAGAAACTCGATCGCAGCCAGCGCAGGGGCAGGCAGCGCCTCGCAGGCGAACAGCAAGTCGAGTTGACGATCCTGCTGCATCGGGCAGTTCGCGGACGGCTCTCCAAGCAATTTGGGCGGCGCTGCCCGGGCCACTTGCCGGCCTTTGGCCAGTTGCAGGCCGAAGGCTTTTGCCAGGGTTTTCAGCTCGGCGATGGGCTGCGGCCCGGTGATGCTCAAGGTCATCTGCCCGGCCTGGTAGAAGCGCTCGTAGAACCCTCGCAGGGCCCGCTGAAAGTGTGCGCTGGGTATCGGCAGGGTATAGCGGTTGCCGGCGTGAAACGCGCGCAAGGGGTGTGCTGCCGACAATCCCTGATACAACCTGAACTGCCGCTGCGCCGTGGCATCGCGCGACCAGGCGATGAACTCGGCATGCAGCACTTCGCGCTCGCGCAGTTGCTCGTCGACCGCCATGCGCGGCGCCGTCAGCATGTCGCACAAGCGCTCAAGGCCACCGGCAAACGCCCCTGTCGGGGCTTCGAAAAAGAAATCGGTGGTGCGCTCGCGGGTCGTGGCGTTGAGCTGTCCGCCATGGCGCTGCACATAGCGCATCAAACCGTCTTCGGCAGGAAAGCGCTCAGTGCCGAGAAAAAACAGATGTTCGAGAAAGTGCGCCAACCCAGGCCAGGCCAGCGGTACATCATGACTGCCCGCAGCGACGCGCAGGGAGGCCGCGCAACGCTTGAGATGCGGGGTGCTGCGCAGGCTGACGCGCAGCCCATTGTTCAGGGTGCAGTGTTCGACAGGATGAGGCGTTGGCGCAGGCATGACGGCTTTCAAGCCCATCTCAATGGGAATCAAGCCGTCATGCTAGCGGATAAAGCCGGTCCAGGCTTCAGACTTTGCTCAGGTCACCGTACAACTCAGGGCGGCGGTTTTGCAGGTAATAGTTATCGGCCCGGGTGTCGACCATCAGCTGGCGGTCGAGGGTCGTGGCTATTCGCTCCTCGTCGAGTTCGGCGAGGGCATGCACGCTACCATCGGGCGCCACGATACTGCTCTGCCCGCAATAGTGAATGAAGTCTTCATTCGAGCAGTAGTTGGCATACGCCACATAGCACTGGTTCTCATAGGCGCGAGCGCGCACGGTTACCTGGGCAATGAAGTCGTAGGGGACCATGTTGGCGGTCGGCACCACAATCAGCTCGGCACCGGCCAGGGCCAGGCGCCGGGCGTTTTCCGGGAACTCCAGGTCGTAGCAGATCAGCATGCCGACTTGCCAGCCGTTCAATTCCACCACCGGAAAATGTCCGGGGCCTGGCACGAACATGGAATGGTCCAGACGACCGAACAGGTGCGTCTTGCGATAGTTGCACCGGCTCTTGCCTTGGGCGTCGATCAACTGCACGGCGTTGTAGATCTGCCCGTCTTCGCTGCGCTCGGGATAGCCATAGACAATAGCCAGCTTGCATTTTTGCGCGATCTCGACCACTTCCATGGCCGAGGGGCCGTCGACGGCCTCGGCCAGCTGTGTCACAGCATCGGTACCAATGTTGTAGCCGGTCAGGAACATCTCCGGGCATACCAGCAATTGGACACCATCGAGCTCCGCCTCATGCGCTTGTGTGCGCAGTCGGTCGAGGTTGCCGCGCACATCCAGCGGTTGAGAGGCACATTGGAACAGGGCAATGCGCATTGCGATTCTCCTGTCAGTCCGCCAGGGCAATGGGGCCGAGCTCATCGAACACATCGCCAGGGCCAGGGTTCTCAGCGTGAGAGTGGCCGCCGAAGTGATTCATGATACCCCACACAGCGTTGAGCGACGTTTGTACTGCGCCTTCGACCCATGCCGGCGTCCATGACACATCGTCGCCGGCGATGAAGATGCCGCGCTGTTCGGCGGGCATGTCCTTTTGCACGAAGTGCGCATACATGCGCTGGTTGTAGCGGTAGTGGCCAGGCAATGCGCCCTTGAAGGCACCGAGGAAGTGCGGGTCGGCTTCCCAGGACACGGTGATCGGGTCGCCGATGATGCGGCTGGCGATGTCCACGTTCGGGTAAATCTTCTTCAGGGCATCGAGGGCCAGCTTGACGCGCTTCTCGACCGGTTGCGGCAGCATTTTCAGCGCATCGCTCATCCACGAGTACGACAGGCAGATCACGCCCGGCTTGTCGTCGCCGTTGTCGAACAGGTAGGTGCCACGGGTCAGGCGATCGGTCAGGGTCATGCTCATCAGGTCGCGACCGGTTTGCGGGTCCTTGTCCTTCCAGAACGGACGGTCGACCATGACGAAAGTTTTCGACGACTGCATGTAGCGGGTGCGGTCCAGGGCCATCCACATCTTCTGCGAGAACAAGGATTCCTCGCACTCGATCTGGGTGGTCAGCAGCCAGCTCTGGCAGGTGGTCAGCACCGCGGCGTAGTGACGGGTGTCGCCCCAATTGTCGGTCACTGCGAACCGGCCGTCTGCAGCGCGGGCGATGCGTTTGACGCCGGCACGCGGTGCACCGTTGTGCAAGGAGGACAGGCTGGTACCTTCGGGCCAGTGCGCGCAACGCTCGGGTACGTGGCGCCAGATGCCCAGCGGCACCTGTTCGACGCCGCCGACGACCAGATGTTGATGGTCGTCGCAGTTGGTCATCACCACTCGGAAGATTTCCAGCATCGAGTTGGGGAAGTCCGAATCCCAGCCGCCAGTGCCGAAACCGACCTGGCCGAACACTTCGCGATGGTGGAAGGAGAGCTTGGCGAAGGCCTTGGAGGTGGCGACGAAATCGTAGAAGGTGCGGTCGTCCCACAGCGGTACCAGGGTGTTCCACAGCTCTTTGAGGCGCGGCACGTCACGGTCGCGGATCGCCTGCTGGATATCTTTGAACTGGGCGCCGTCTTCAAGGGCGTCGGCCCAGGCATCGGCGACTTCCTGGAACAGCTTGGGCAAGTCGGCCAGTTTTTGCGCGTAGTAAGTCTGGCCTTCCAGGTCGATGACGGTACTGCCAGAGGCAACGGTCAGCGGGTTGGGGAACGGCTTGGTTTCCAGGCCCAGTTTGTCTACGTAGTGGTAGAAGGCCGTGGAGGATACTGGGAAGCGCATCCCGCCCAGCTCGGCGATGATGCCTTCGGCGCCGTTGAACGCTTGCGAACGCAGCCGGCCGCCCATCTTCGAGGCCTCGTAGACCACTGGCTTGAGACCCAGCTTCATCAGCTCGTAGGCCGCCACCAGGCCGGCGATACCTGCACCGACAATCGCCACTTCGGCACCATGATTTTCAGCCGGGATTACACCCAAGCCAGCCGGATGCTCGATCCAGTCGTCAAAGGCGAAGGGAAAGTCCGGGCCGAAAATGGTGATAGGTTTCTTGCCGTCTACGGGGTGGCGATTCTTCTTGTTCATGGCTGACCTTGCTGGGCTGAAGCGCGGGGGCTACGCCTGAGTATAGGAAAAGTGTGGTTGCCATTTTAGGGAGGAGGTCGCACGTAAATAAGACGCAGAGTGTCGTCATATCGATGTTTTTTTGTTCGATGTGACGAGGTTTGTTGTCAGAGTGTAGTATTGTTCCGGCCTCATCGCGGGCTTGCCCGCGATCGAGTGCGTAGCGCTCGCCTGCTGCGGTTGCACCAACCGAATCATGCCGGTACCCTTCCAATGTCGCTGCCAATTCAGCGACCGGTTTTGACAGACCGTATCAAATCAAGGCGCACAAGCGTCCGTATCCGATCAGCAGACGCTTTTTTTGTGTCTGCCGTTTCGTTTTATGGCAGCTGTGCGTGGGGCACACTCGTGTGCGCCGGGTCCCTTGATTCCCGGTCTGTCAACCCGCGTACAGTTGCCACCCATTCCTGTTTGACAGCGGGAGGTGGCAGCTCCGCCAATCAAGGAGCTTCACCATGTTAAAGATCACCCCCGATCCACCCCAAGACCGCACCATCACCCACACCGCCGAAAAAGCCTTCGGCCCGCTGGATAGCACCAACCGCCCCTTCTTCACCGTCCGCGAAGGCATCCCCGTCGAAGACGCTTTAGAGCACGTGGTAATGCTGCTCAACTGCGCAGAAGCTACCGGTTGGGATACCGCCGAGCACCTCGAGCTCAACGACAAGGCCCTGGCATTGACGATCATTCAAAGCGTGGAGTCGGCGCGGGCGCTGATCGAAGCTTTGCTAGATAGCGTAAAGGCCTAGCACCACCTCCCCCCTCATTCCCCCCGCGGGAGCGTGGGAATGAGGGGGGAGAGTCATTTCAAGGGATATTTGCGTCAGTCGAATCGGTGCCATTGCTTGAACGTTGGACTGGATTCGGCGTTGCTCTGGATGTCACACCAGGCAGATCGTTGAGTGGATCTTTGTGTGTACGCAAAGTACTCCTGCTTTCGCGCTCGTCAGCCAGTGCTGCCAGGCCTTCGACCAATTCAGAATAAATGTCCCGTTCCATAATGCGTCCTCGCGGCGATTTAGGTCTCAATCGGCGAGCTTATCCACAGGACCTCAATCTCTCCATTGTGCTTTGGTTTCTGAAAGTATCGATAAAAACAACACACTCTCGTTCCCACGCAGAGTGGGAGCGAGGGTGAGGGGGAGTTAAACCGGCTGGCCGCGGTCGATCTTGCTGCTGAGAATGATCGAGGTGGTGGTCTTCTCCACCCCATCGACACTGCCAATCTGATCCAGCAACTGATCCAGCTGCTCCGGCGAATCGGTGCGCAACCACGCTACGTAATCGAACTCGCCACTCACCGCACACAGTTGCTGCACCTGCGCCATGGCGCTCAACCGGCGCAGCACTTCCTTGCCCGAACGCGGCTGCACGGTGATGCCGACATAAGCCTGCAACCCGCCATCCACCACGCGCTGGCCCAGCCGCACGCCATAGCCGGTGATGACTTTGGCTTTCTCCAACCGCGCCAGGCGCGAGGTGACTGTGGTGCGGGCAATGCCCAGCTGCCGCGCGAGCATGGCCACGCTCTCGCGGGCGTTGATTTGCAGAGCGGCAATGAGCTGGCGATCGATTTCGTCAAGGGCGGTAAGGCGTGTCTCGGGCATTGAAGGTCACTCGTGAGAAGGGAGCGGCTGCGCAGGCGCTGGCCAGTTGATCTGATAGCGGGTGCTCCGTCCCGCACCGGGTAAGCGGTAGAGGCAGTGTTTTTCCAACAGGTCCGCCAAGTGGCGAGTGGCGGTGGCCTTGCTGACTTTCGCGACGGCTTGGTACTGGGCGGCACTGATGCCGTCGGCGAAGCCGTTGTCGCCACCATCGAGCAAACGATTGAGCACTTTCAATTGTTCCACCGACAACTCTTGTTCTCGATGCAATTGCCAGAATCGCGCCTTGTTCAGTACGCGGTCGATACGGGCCAACGCCATCTCCAGGCTGGACAACAAGGTCTGCAGGAACCACTGCAACCACGCAGTGATATCCAGTTCAGCTTTTTGGCTGTTTTCAAGGATCCGGTAATAACCCGCCCGGTCTTCAAGAATGCTGGCGCTCATGGCGTAGAAACGAATGGTCTGGTGCTCGCCCTGGGCCAGGGCCAGGTCTGTCAGCGCACGAGTCAGGCGGCCGTTACCGTCTTCGAAAGGGTGCAGCGTGACGAACCAGAAGTGCGCGACTCCTGCCCGCAGCAATGGATCAAGGCCAGCATCATTGCGGCTGTGATTGAACCACTGAATAAAAGCCTGCATTTGCTGCTCGAGCCCCTCGCGAGGTGGTGCCTCGAAATGCACCCTGGGCCGGTCCAGTCTCCCGGAGACTACCTGCATCGGTTCATCGCCACGCAAGGCGGCAACACGGATACGCGGAGCCAGCGGGTTATTGTCCTCCGGAAACAGCAAGCCGTGCCAGTGCAGCAAGCGCTCCAGGCTGAGCGGCTGCTCATGCTGCTGCGTTGCATCGAGCATCAGTTCGGCCAGGCCTTCACTGCGTGGGCTGACCTTTTGATCGGTGGCTATGCCAAGGCGGAGCGCCAGTGAGGAGCGTACCGAACCGACATTGAGTCGCTCGCCTTCAATGGCCGAAGAGGTGACGATGTTCTGTAGCAGGGCATCCAGCTCACTCTGGGCGCTGGAGTCATTGTCCACGGCGCCGGCCATCCCCTGCAGGCGCCCTTGCGCTTGAGCGCAGGCACGCAGCAGCGGTGCGAGCGCTTGTGTCTGCCAGGTGAAATGCGGCCAATCCGGCTGCTGCCAGATCCAGTGCAGGTGTTCGTTCATGGGGCTCCAGATCGGAATGAGCCGAATAGGTGAGTTAATCGGCTCACCAGATGAGCCGATTAACTCACCTATTCGGCTCAGTGTCCAGATGATGAGGGCTTTCCAGAACGCAAAAAGCCGCGCATATGCGCGGCTTTTTGAAGGTGGTGGGCCCAGCAGGACTCGAACCTGCGACCAAGGGATTTACAATCCCTTACTTTGGTGCATATATACGCGGCTTACAGCGGGTTTGCGGGTGGAACAGCGATTTTAGTGTCTATTGTGCCTATTAAGGGTCTTGAACCACCACCCAACCGCCCAGGAGGCTACAGTCTACTGGAACGAGCCTGATGGTTACGTGTGGGAAATCCTCACGGTCAGCTATGCTCGTCAAACAGGCAATGGCGGTTCCAAAGGCGCCGCCTAACAATTCAAGCCGAAGCCGCTTCGCGGCTCGTCTTAATTCAGGCATTAGATGCCGCGGGAGGCACATGGACGACCAAGAATTTCTTGTCCAGCGCATCAAAGACCTTGAAGCATCCGTCGCCTACTAGGCAAACGACTGTGTTTATGACTTATAGCAAATATAAGAATGTGGAAATCCTCGGCCAGGAGCGGCGTCGCCGCTGGAGCGTCGAGCAAAAGCTGGCCATGGTTCGCGAGAGCCTGGAGCCCGGCCAGAGCGTGTCCGTGGTCGCCAGGCGCAACGGCATCAACGCCAACCAACTGTTCCTGGCGCAAGCTTTACCAGGATGGCAGCCTGTCGGCGGTCAGTGCCGGCGAGGCGGTGGTGCCTGCGTCCGAGTTGAGCGATGCGCTCAAGCAGATCCGCGAACTGCAACGGATGCTGGGCAAGAAAACGATGGAAGCGGAAATCCTCAAAGAGGCCGTGGAGATCGCCCGCTCGCGAAAATGGATTGCGCACTCACCCTTGTTGCCGGGGGACGACCAGTGAAACTGGTCAGTAAATGTCTCGGTGTGGCGCGCTCGCAATTAACGGTTCGAATCAAGCAATCCACATCGCCCAGAGTGCGGCGAAGTAGACCGCTGGACGATGCTGATCTGATCGCCGAAATCCAGCAGCAGGTCAGCGAGCTGCCTAGCTATGGCTATCGACGGGTATGGGGTTTACTGCGCCGCGAACGCGAAGCCAAGTTGCAGCCCGCGGTCAATGTGAAGCGGATTTATCGGGTCATGCGAGACCACAATCTGCTGCTGGAGCGCCGGATCAAGCAGCCTGGTGTGCCGCGTCGGCACGAAGGTCGCGTGGCGGTAGAGACAAGCGATACCCGCTGGTGTTCGGACGGGTTTGAGTTCCGCTGTGAGGACGGCGCAAAGCTGAGCGTGACCTTTGCGCTGGACTGCTGCGACCGCGAAGCCATCGGCTGGGTTGCCAGCCCGACAGGCTACAGCGGGGACGATATTCGCGACCTGATGCTGGAAAGCGTGGAGAAGCGCTTTGGCGATCAGTTGCCGACAAAGCCGGTGCAGTGGTTGAGCGATAACGGCTCGGCGTACACCGCGGAACAGACACGCCTGTTTGCTCGCCAGATCGGTTTGCAGCCAGTGACCACGCCAGTACGCAGCCCGCAGAGCAATGGCATGGCTGAGAGCTTCGTGAAGACGATCAAGCGTGATTACGTGGCGCATATGCCCAAGCCGGATCGGGAAACGGCGCTACGCAACCTGGCGATTGCCTTCGAGCATTACAACGAACAGCATCCGCACAGCGCGCTGAAATACCGCTCACCGAGGGAGTTCAGGCGCTTGGTAGAGGCATCAATTTAACGGGGAGTTGGTGTCCGGTTTTGCAGGGGCAAGTCCAAAGCCGGCCCTCAAAAAGTGGCTGCAAACGTTACCTGCAAACAGTGCCATCGCCATTGAGGCCACCAATATCTATCATCTGGATACGGTTGAGCTGGCTCATGCGATGGGGCATCAGGTCTATGTCATCGATGGTTACCGCCTGAGCAACTATCGTAAAGGTGTGGGCGGGCGGGCCAAAACGGACGCAAGTGACGCACGTTTATTGGCTCGTTGTTTGAAGAGCGAGGAGGCTGAGCTGCGTCCATGGAATCCGCCGTCGAAGGTCTATATCAAGCTTCAGAGCCTGCTTCGCAGGCGAGCGACACTGGTGCAGGCGCGTGTCAGCCTGACTCAAAGCTGGGGTGACGAACCGCTGTTGAAGGCGGCATTCAAGCGCCAGGCAGCCGCAATGGGCCGGCTGGACTTACTCATTCAGAAGAAGTTGCTGGAGGTCGTCAAGAAGGCCGGTCTTCTGGAGCAGGTCAACCGTTGCCAGGCTGTAGAGGGGGTAGGCTTTCTCACGGCTACCGCGCTAACGATGGCATTTCAACGCGGTGACTTCGAAAGCGGTGATGCCTACATTGCTTTTCTTGATATGGATTTGAGGGTTTCTGATTCAGGGCAGGTAACCGGACGCCGAAAGCTGACCAAGAAAGGTGACTCAGAGATACGGCGTCTGCTGCACAACGCAGCGATGGCTGCTAGCCGATCAAAGACCTGGAAGCCATTCTACGAGCGCTATCTGGCACGAGGCTTGAAGACGACCCAGGTGCTGGTCATCTTGGCTCGCAAGCTGGCACGAGTGGCATTCGCCCTGATGAAAAATCAGAGCGAACATCAGCCAAATCCAGTTTTTGGGGCTTCCCCCCAAACATAGAATCTCCCACAGGTATTGCGCGGTCCTTGTGGGGCTTGCCAGCGATGAGGCCTTGGCAGACCACACGCGAGGGGGGGCAGCGGTTTAGAGCACCGAAAAGGCGTAGTTGAAGATCAGGCGGTTCTCGTCGAACTCAAGGCTGCTGAAGTCACGACGCAAGGTGCTGTTGCGCCACTTCATCGACAGGTTCTTGAACGGGCCACTCTGGATGACATACGCCAGTTCGCTTTCGCGCCCCCATTCCTTGCCGTCGGTAATCCCCCCTACATGGACCTCGTCACCACTGATGTAGCGGTTCATCAGGGTCAGGCCGGGAATCCCCAGGCCGACGAAGTTGTAGTCATGGCGCAGTTGCCATGAGCGCTCCCTGGCATTGTCATAACTGGCATTGAAGCTGTCGTTGGCCAGGGAGGCGCCGGCGGTGCCGTTGACGCGCATCCACCCACTATCGCCGCTGACTTTCTGCAAGCCGACAGACAAGGTGTGGGCCCCAAGGCCAGCCGAGAAAAACCCGGACCAGGTGTCGTTGTCCAAATCACCGGCACGTGCCTGGCCGTCTTCGTTGCCCTGGAAGTAGCCAAGGTTGGCGCTCAAGTTCCACGCGCCGACTGCCTGGCGGTGCATCAACTGCACGTATTGCTGCTGGTAGACGTCCTGCAGTTCGGCGCCCCACAGGCCGACCAGGGTGCGGTCCTGGTTGAAGCGGTATTCGCCACCGACGAAGTTGAAGCGGTCGGATTTGCCGCCGGCAAAACTCATGTCTTCCATGCTGGCGTCGTTACGCGGGCTGTTTTCACGAAATTGACCGCCGTAGAGCGTCAGCCCGGTGAACTCCTGGGAAGTGACCTGGCCGCCGCGGAAGGTTTGCGGCAACGAGCGGGCATCGTCCGAGCGCAGGATCGGCAACACCGGCATCCATTCACCGACTTTCAGTTCGGTCCTGGATATTTTGCTCTTCACCGCAACACCCAGCCGTCCGAAATCGTCGGCCGGGCGGCCATCGTCATGCACAGGCAGCAATTGCGTATTGGCGGTTCCCCGGCCGCCGTCGAGCTTGACCGAGTACAGGCCCAGCACATCCACGCCAAAGCCAACGACGCCCTGGGTAAAGCCGGACCTGGCATCGAGAATGAAGCTTTGCGTCCACTCCTCGGCCTTGCCTTGCGGGTAGGCCGGGTCGACGAAGTTACGGTTGATGTAGAAGTTGCGCGCGTTGAGGCTGACCTTTGCATCATCGATAAAGCCCGGGTCTGCAACGGCCGGCATGGCGAGAGAGCCCAGGATCAGCCCAACGGTGCTGGTTGCAGCGGCGGGTGAAGAGGTCAGGAAAAAGCGGTGCAGCGGTTTTGCGAATTTCATTATTTTTATTCTCTGATTGTATGAAAAAAGCATGAGCGCCCCCCTCCGCGGCTGCGGACGCATTTAAACAAGGGGATGACGGCGGCCGATTCGCTCCCGACCGCCGTCCAGGGACGTCAGCGACTAGCGGTCAAAAGATGCCCCGGTAGATGGCTTCTACATCCTGCTCAGTCATGTCCCGGGGATTGCTGTCGATCAGGCGGCCAATACCCACCACCACATCCGTGGCCATTGCCGGGATCGCCGCTTCGTCCACATGCAGTTTCGACAGACGCATTTCCAGGCCACTGTCCTTGACCAGCGACTCGATGGCCTGGACGAAGGCTTCGGCTGCGCTCGCTTCGTCTGCAAACGGCATGTCCGGCAACAGGTGTGCCGCAAGTTCGGCGTATTGGCGCTGGGCCGCCGCCAGGTTGAAGCGGATCACTGGCGCCATCACCAGTGCATTGGCGTGGCCATGGGGGATGTGAAAGCGCGCCCCCAGCGGATAGGCCAAGGCGTGGATCGCCGCCACCGAAGCATTGACGAAGGCCATGCCGGCCATCAATGAACCCTGCAGCATCGCCGAACGTGCGGCCACGTCACTGCCATCAGCCAGCACCGTGCGCAGGTTGGTGCCGAGCAAGCCCAATGCCGCAGTGGCCAGGCCGTCCGAGATCGGGTTCTTGCGCGTGCGGCTGGTGTAGGCCTCGATCGCATGGACCATCGCGTCCAGACCGGTCGCCGCCGTGACCTGGGCCGGCAGGCCCAGGGTCAGTTCCGGATCCAGAACCGCCACGTCCGGCATCAACTGCGGCGAATAGACCGCCTGCTTGCGTTGCTGCTCGTCGGTGATGACCGACACCCAGGTCACCTCCGATCCGGTGCCCGCCGTGGTTGGCATCAACACCAGCGCAGTGCGCTGCCCGTGAGCCTTGTCGGTGCCGTAGAGTTCCTCGAGCGGCTGCTCGCTGTTGATCAGCAATGCCACCAGCTTCGCCGCATCCAGTGAACTGCCGCCGCCCAATCCCAATACCCCATCGGCCTCGAAGGCGCGAGCCTGCCTGACCGCCTGCTTGACCACACTGGCTGGCGGATCGGCAACTACCTGGTCGAACACGGCGACGACGCACCCTGCAGCCTCCAGCGCATCTTGCGCCTTGGCGGCGAAACCGAGTTTGACGATGCCCGGGTCGCAGACCAACAGCACGCGCCGGGCCCCCAGACCTGCAAACACCTGACCGATACCCTGCAAGGCGCCGGCCTGGCAAAGAATTCGGGGAACGCTTCTGAACTCATGACTCATGATGGACTCCTGTACCGGGGCCGGGCCAACAGCACCGAGGCGTAAATGTCCCGGGCATCCTGCCAACGCAGCGGGCGCGGGTTGTTGATCAACAGTCGCTCGACCTTCATCGCGTCGTCGCTGAGGCGGTCGAGGTTCTGTTCGGTCACGCCGACCTCATTGAGGCTCTGGGCAAACGGCATGCGCTCGACCAGGCGGGTCATGAACTCAATGAAGGCATCGCAGGCTTCTGCCTGGCGGGTGAAACGTTGACCGGGCAGCACTGCCGGCGCCAATTGCGCGTACAGAGACTCGGCCGCGCTGCGATTGAAGTTGAGCACCGGTACCAACACCAGGGCATTGCTCAAACCATGGGGCACGTGGAAGTGCCCACCCAACGGATAGGCCAGCGCGTGCACCGCTGCGACCGGCGCATTGGCGAACGCCATGCCCGCCAGCATCGAACCGAGCAGCATGTCCGAACGCGCCTGCAGATCGCCCGGCACGGCCAGCACCCGATCGAGATTGCCGCCCAGCAGGCGCAGCGCCCGCAGGGCAAGGCCATCGGACAGCACATTCTTCTTGTGCACGCTGGTGTAAGCCTCGATGGCATGGACCATGGCGTCCACGCCGGTCATGGCGGTCACAGAGGCCGGCAGGCCTACCGTCAAGCGTGCATCGAGCAAGGCGATGTCGGGATACAGCAAGGGGCTGACCACGCCCTTTTTCTCATGGCTGGGCGTGGTGACGATGGCCACTGCCGTCACTTCCGAACCCGTGCCGGCGGTGGTCGGGACCTGGATCAACGGCAGTCGCGGGCCCTTGGCCAGATTGATGCCGTAGATATCGGCCAGTGCCTGTTCTTGCCCGCACAGCAGGGCAACCAGCTTGGCGGTGTCCAGCGAACTGCCGCCGCCCAGGCCGATGACTGCCTGGGCCTGGCAGTTGTGCCCCGCCGCTACCGCATCCTGTACCGACGCTTCAGGCGGGTCGGCCTGCACGTCGCTGTACAGCGTGACTTCCACGCCGCTGTCGCGCAGCGCTTGCAGCGGCGCCTCGAGCAGGCCTGCGCGCAACAGGCCAGGGTCGCTGACCAGCAATACCCGCTCGGCGTTCAACTCGCGACACAGGGCGCCCAGGCGCAAGGCGCCATCGACTTCGCAGATCACCCGTGAGGTGGTTTCAAAGGTAAATGTCGACATATCGTTCCTTAACCTGCTGTCACGCTGCCGCGCTCGATGCGGTAAAGCGCATCGACCAGGTCAGCGGAATGGGTGTCATCGGATTCGGAGATCAGCACGCACAAGCCTTCCTGACCCAGTTGCGCGATCACCTCGCTCAAGCGCCGTGACAACACCGGGGCTACGCCTTCGAAAGGCTCATCGAGAATCAGCAGGCGTTGCCCAGGCATCAGCGCCCGGGCCAGGGCCACCAGTTTTTGCTGCCCCCCGGACAGTTGCATGGCGCGGCGAGTGCGGAACTGGGCAATTTCCGGGATCAGGCTGTACACCCATTCAAGGCGCTCTGCACTGCCCGCCAGCTTGTTGGCCCAGACCGGCAGCAGGATGTTCTCTTCCACCGTCAGGGCCGGAATCAACCGGCGGTCTTCGGGCAAGTAACTGATACCCGCCGCTGCACGCTGGAAACCTGGCTGCGCACAAAGGTCTTGCCCTGCGAAACGGATCGAGCCGGAGTCGGCGTCGAGCAGGCCCATGAGGGTGCGGATCAAGGTGGTCTTGCCGGCACCGTTGTGGCCGATCAGACCGACCATTTGTCCTGCACCGACCGTCAACGAAACATCGTGCAGAATCGGTACCGATTCGATCGACACGTTCAAATTACGAATTTCCAGGCTCATACCACGGCCCCCTTATGTGCACGTTGACCGCCGGTGACCAACTCCTGGACCCGCGAATTGGCCAACACCGTTTGCGGCGCGCCATCGGCCAGCACTTCGCCGCCGTAGAACGCTAGGATGCGCGACACATAGCGGCGCACCACATCCATGTCGTGCTCGACGAACAGCACCGTCACCTGATGCCGGGAAACCACTTGCATCACAGTGTCCATCAGTTGTGTTTTCTCTTCGGCGCTGACGCCGCTGGTGGGTTCGTCGAGCAGGAGCATTTGTGGGTCGCCGATCAACGCCATGGCGATATCGATCAACTTGCGCACGCCCTGCGGCACCGCCGTGACTTTGCTTTCGCGCCAGTGGAGGATGCTGAACTCGGCCAGGATCGAATCGGCGCGGGCAATCCGCGAAGCGCTGCGCATGGGCCGCAACAGCGACGGGAACGGCGATTCGGCGGCGGCCAATGCGATCAGCAGGTTGTCCATCACCGTCAGCTCGGGGAACAACTGGGCAACCTGGAAGGAACGCGCCATACCGGCCCGGGTAATCGCCCGTGGCGTGCGGCCGATGATCGACTGGCCGTTGAACAGGATCTCGCCACGGCTGGGCTTCAGGTAGCCGGTCACCATGTTGATGAATGTGGTTTTACCGGCGCCGTTGGAGCCGATCACCCCCACCACTTCGCCCTTGTCGATCCGCACATTGACGTCTTTTGCGGCGGTTACTGCGCCAAATTCCTTGTACAGCCCACGCGTTTCAAGAATGCAGCTCATGCTTTAGCCCCCCGTGCTTGCCTGCTGAACAGGCTCCACAGCCCCTTGGGAAGAAATACGATAATGGCCAACAGGGTGAAGCCCAGGATCATCTGCCAGCTGTGGGGTACCAGTTCGATGGCGTAGGTCCGTACCACCGCAAAGAGAATGGCGGCCAGAAACGGTGCCGCGACATGGGCGGTGCCACCGAGCAAGGCGATGAAGACGAACTCGCCCGAGGTGATCCAATAAGCCATTTCCGGGTCGATGTGCCCGGCGGCCAGGGCCATGAAACCACCACCCAGCGCCGATACCCCGGCGGCTGCGACATAGTTCATGTACAGCACCCAGCGCGGCGACTGGCCCAGGTACTCCACGCGCACTTCGTTTTCGCGAATGGCTTCGCACATCACCCCCGCGCTGCTGCGGCTATAGCGATGCAGCAACACGGCGAGCACGGCTGAAATAGCGACGATGATCACGAACAGCGCCAAAGGCGCCTCGCCTGCCGCCGGGCTCCAGCCGAACAGGGTCCAGGCCTTGACGTTGAAGCCGTCGGTGCTGCCCAGGGCCGGGCTTTTCACCAACATGCCATACAGAATCATCGAGAACGCGAGGGACAACATGGCGAAGAAGATCTCGCGATAGCGGGTCATCAACAGGCCCAGCAGCATTGCCAGCGCCACGGCAGCGGCAACGCCGATCAACAGCAGCAACGGCAGGTCGGTGATGTCCAGAAAGTGCCCGCTCATGCCCACGGCGTAGCCACCGATGCAGAAGAACAAACCCTGGCCAAAGGTCACCAGGCCCGCGCGCATTTGCATGACCACGCCCTGCACCACCATGGCCTTGGCCAACGCCATGGTCAGCAAGAACACAAGCCATTGCGGCGCAATCAGGCCGCAGGCCACCAGCACGGCAGCAATGCCGAGCAGAATCAGTTCGGTTTTATCCAGGCGCATCTTAAATTTTCCTCGCAAGCACGCGGCCGAACAGCCCTTGCGGACGGACCGCGAGAACCAGCGCCATGACGCCGTAAATCACAAAGAGTTCGAATTGCGGCGCGTAATGCACGGCCGCGGCACGGCTCAAGCCGACCAGCAATGCGCCCACTGCAGCGCCTTCGATGCTGCCCATGCCGCCGACCACGACCACGGCGAAGGCCAGCACGATGATCTCCACGCCCATGCCGGGCACCACGGAAATGGCCGGCGCCGTCAGCGCACCGGCCAGGGTGCCGAGCACGGTGCCGAGTACGAACACCAGGGTGAACATGCGCCGCACATTGACGCCCATGGCCATGGCCACTTCGCGGTCATGGATCACCGCGCGCAGGACCTTGCCCTGGTTAGTGCGCTCGAGCCACAGCCACAAGCCCAGCCCCAGCACCACCGAGACACCGACCAGCATCAAGTCGTAATTGGAGACCTTCAGCCCGGCCAGCACACTGCGGCCCATCTCGGCGTAGGGCTGGTAGGCGAAGTACGGGTTGACGCCCCAGATCATCTTCATGGTGTCTTCCAACACCAGTAGCAGGGCGTAGGTGATGATCACCATCAGCACCTCATCGCGGCCGTACATGAACCGCAGCAGGCCACGTTCGATGATCAGGCCCACGATCAGCCCGGCCGCCAGGGCACAGCCGAGCATCAGCAGGTAACCGATCCACACCGGCCCTACCCCATTGTTGAAATACCAGCCCACCAGCGAGGCGGCCGCATAGGCGCCAATGGCATAAAAGCTGCCATGGGCCATGTTCAGGATGCGCATGACACCGTAGATAACGGTGAGCCCGGCGGCGACCAGAAACAGCCACGAGGCATAGATGGCGCCGTCAATCAGCACCGCGTAAAGACTCATCATATCGGTCCTACCTTGGCAAAAAGGTGGCGGCGCCCACAGGCTGGCCGCCACGGTAGATCAGAGGTGCAACGCGATCAGTTGCACTGCGCGCCAGGGAAACCGGCCTTGATCCAGTCCAGCGCGGTGGTGCCGTCTGGCGGGGTCACGCAATCGCCGGAGAAGGCGATGACGTTTTGCACGCTGCCTTTCTTGCTGGCCGCGTCGTAGTGGTATTCACCGTAGGAGATACCCTGCAATGCTTGGTGGCCGCCTGCGCGGGCCATCTGCACCGTGCCCGACACCGACTCGAAGGTGGCACCCTTGAAGGCCTTGGCCATTTCGATCGGCGCAGGAATCTTGCCTGGCGCGACCTTGGCGTTTTCAGCAGCGAACTTGAGGCCGAGAATCGCCTGGGCCATCTTGCTGGCCGGATAAGTCGGGGCGATCTGGTAGGCCGACTGGTAGGCGTCCTTGAACCAGCGGTTGAGGGCGTTATCGGGCGCAAAGGTGCCGAACGGCCCGCGACCACCGATGATCATGCCGTTGGGCGCCTGGTCCTTGTAACGGTCAAGGGCGGACTCGCCACAGGTCAATACGGCAGTGGCGTCCTCGAGCAGGCCGCGCGAGTTGGCTTGCAGCACCAGGGCTTCCATGTCGCCCCCCCAGAAGCTGGAATGGATGATGTCCGGGCGCTTGACCGACAACGCGGAGATCTCGGCACCATACTGGCCCTGGAAGACTTTCGGCATTTGCGACTCGACCACCTTGGCGGCCGGCATGATCTGTTCCATGGAGTGGGTGAAGTCGTTCCAGCTGTCCTGGCCCCAGGCGTAGTTCTGCTGGATGCCGGCAACGCGCATTGCATCCGGGCGGGTCCTGGCCAGGTAACGGGCCGCGCCGATATTGTCTACCGCAGCGTCCAGGCTGGTGCGGAAGACAAACTGCGGGGCCTTGTCTTCGTTGAATAGTTGCGAGGTGCCGCAATCGTAGAACACGGTCATCGCCCCCAGCTCTTCGGCGACCGGCGCGATGGCCAGGCAATCACCGGAAGAGATGTAGCCGACCACTGCATCGACCTTCTGGCGTTGCACCAGGTTGCGGAACTCTTCCACCTGCTTGGCCGCACCACCGGCTTCATCGATGATCACCACTTCGATCTCGGCACCATTGATGCCCAGGGTGTTGTAAGGCGCCGGCAGCTTGCCCTGGTTGAGGCCTTCCACCAGCACCTTGGCGGCATTGGCCGAAGGTTCGCCGAACGGCCCGGCCGCCGGGCCGGAGAGGAAGGTCACCACGCCGATACGGAACTTGCCGTTTTCCGCGGCCATTACCGCGGCATTGAAGGTCATCGCCAAGCCTGCCGTGGCGATGGCCAGTGCCAGAGGCAGTTTTTTGCTGTGTTGCTTGAGGCTTTTCTTATAGTTATTCATCGCTGTTTCCATTGCCAGTTGATGAGTGAAGCTAAGGGGCATGCCCCTCGGGGATACTTGATTGCACCGCTCGCCGACGCGCCCACACGGCGGGGTCGGGCAGCAGTTCCTGCGCCGAATACACTGACCAGTTGCCCAGCATCAGTTGCGCGGGCGGGTAATCGCTGTTGGCGATCGGCGTGCCGACCGCCTGTGTCTGCTGGATCTGGTGGGTAATCGGGTCGATTCGCGAAACGAAGCCGGGTGGGTCTTCCGGCAAGGCAATTTCCAGCCCTTCCAGGGCCTGGATCAGCGCCTGGCTGTCGGTTGCCCCAGCGGTTTTTTGGTAAGCCTTGGCTAGAACCATCACGCCGGTATAAGCCCCCTCGGCTGCATAGGTCGGGAAGCGACCGCTCAAGGCGTGGAAGCGCTCTACAAACGATTTGTTGCGCGCGGTATCCGGCCAATTGTTGTTGTGCCGGGCGGAGAGGATCAGGCCGGGTGGCGCCTTGTCTCCAAGCGAGACGAGAAAGTCATAGTTGCCACCGGTGTCGAAGTTCGCCAGGCGCGAGGTTTCGAACAATCGGGTACCAGCGGCTTGCTTGACGAAGGCGTGGAAGTCGCCACCCCACAGGGCGGAGACGATAATGTCCGGCTTGGCCTGCTCAAGCGCGGCGATGTAGGCCGAGTAATCGGGCTCATACAAACGTGGCCAGAGTTCGGTCACGTCTTCGAACTCCACACCCAGTTGGCGCAGCGCTTCGTGCAAGTCGTCACGCGAGACATGGCCGTATTCATAGTCCGGGCCGATGAATGCCAGGCGCTTCCAGCCGGTCCTGGCCTGTAGCGTTTGCAGGTAGCGGGCACCGGCGGCCATGGAGGTCCAGGTGTCGTTGGTGACCCGGAAGTAATAGCGATGGCCGTTTTCCAGGTTCATCCGCGAAGAGGCATGGTCGGTGCCGATCATCAGCACTTTTTCCTGCCGGGCCAATTGGCTGACCGCCAGCGCCACCCCGGAAGACACCATGCCGCACAAGACCTGCACACCGTCCTTGTGAATGAAGTCCTTGGCCAGGCTCGCACCGTAGGAGGCCTTGGATTGATCATCATCAATGATCACGCGTATCCGTGGCACCTGCTGCCCTGCTTCTCTTTGCGCCTGCACTTCACCCAGCGCCACCTGAATGCCGGCGATGCTGTCCTGGCCGTAGATGGCTGCCCGTTCGGTCATCGGGTACAGGCAACCCAGTGTCAGGTCCGCCTGCGACGCAGCCGCGCCCAGCTCCACTCGGCCGGCCTGTGCATTGGATGCAAGGCTCAGCAGCAGGCTGCTCAAGGCAACAATGGTGCGCAAATGTTGAAACGGCAGTTGCATAAAATCCCTTGGGCGTTCGGGACGCCTCTTGTCGGTTAGCTAAGTGGTTAGAGCAAAGGCTGTGCCAGCCTCTGCAAGCCGTTGCCCGCTGGGGCGCTCAAGCGCCCGGCAATGAGGCTTTGCAAGGTGAGAACCTTGATTTGATGCGTGCCGCAGTTTATTGAACCGCGGCGTTGGGCGAGAGGTGTTGAGCGCTAAGCGCTCATCCGAGCGCTCAATGCCCAGGCGCTGCAATCGGCGCTTGAGGGCATGCCGGGAAATGCCCAGCAGTCCGGCTGCCAGCCCCTTGTGGCCGGCGGTACGGTTCAAGGCATCGTTGACCAGTTCGCGCTCTGCGCGCTCAAGCTGATCGCCCAGCACCGAGCATGCCTCGGCTGGCTGCTCGAGCGTCTGCATGTGGGTGGGCAACTGTGCGGCGCTGATCGCCTGCCCAGGCAAAAGAATGGTCAGGCGCTCGATGAGGTTTTTCAGCTCGCGAACATTGCCTGGCCAGCGGTATCGACCCAAGGCGGCGACGCTGTCGGGCTGGAACTGAATCGGATCGACCTTTTCTTCCAATGCCTGGCGCCTGGCAAAGTACCGGGCCAGCAGCAGCACGTCTTCGCCTCGTTCGCGCAAGGCCGGAATATCGATGGTAATGACGTTCAGGCGATAGAACAGGTCTTCACGAAAACGGCCCTGACGCACATCCTCGGCAAGGTCGCGGTTGGTCGCGGCGACCACACGTACATCGGCACTGCTTGCCTGGCTGGCACCCACTGCGCGATAGCTGCCGTTTTCCAGGAAGTGCAGCAGCTTGGCCTGCAGCGCCAACGGCAGCTCGCCGATTTCATCGAGGAACAGGGTGCCGCCGTTGGCCTGGCTGACCAGGCCAACGCGCTTTTGGTGGGCGCCGGTGTAGGAGCCCTTCTCGGATCCGAACAGCTCGGCCTCGATCAACTGCTCCGGCAGCGCCGCACAGTTGACTTCGATGAAGGCATGCGAGCTGCGCGTGCTATTGGCATGCAACGCCTGGGCTACCAGCGTCTTGCCCGTGCCCGACTCACCCAGCAGCAGGATGCGGGTTGCCGAACTGCGGGCAATGCGCTGCACCGCTGCCTGCAGCCCACGCATCGCCGGGCTTTGCCCCAACAGCCCACCGGGCTGTTCGTCGCAGCTGGCCGGCTCGTCCTGTTGTGACGAGGTCTGAACGCTCAGGGTAGTGTTGATCGTTGCCAACAAGTCATCGAGCTCGAATGGCTTGGTCAGATAGTCCGTGGCCCCGCCCTTCACCGCCTGGACGGCGGCACGGGTATCACCGTGCGCCGAGATCATGATCACCGGCAACTGTGGCTGGCACTTGCGCAACCCCTCCAGGGTGGCAATGCCGTCCATTCCGGGCAGGCCCAGGTCCAGCAGGACGATATCGATATCGGTGCTTTTGCCCGCCACCCGCTCCAGCGCGGCCTCGCCACTGTAGACCGCGCTGATGCGCATCCCCTCTGCATGCAAGGCGTAGCTCAGCGAGCGTACCAACGCCTCTTCGTCATCGATGATCAATACGTGAATTTCGGACATCTGTCGCTCACTTCAAATGAATCACTGAGGGTGCGGGGAAATCGAGCACCACCCGGGTTCCCTCGCCGGGGGTACTGGAAATCTCCATCGTGGAAGCGTTGGCCTCCAGCAACTGCTGGCAAATACTCAAGCCCAGCCCGGTACCGCGGGCTTTCAAGGTGAAAAATGGCTGGCGGACCTGCTGCAAGGCGGCTTCAGGAATACCACAACCCTGATCGATCACCGTCACGCGCACCCTGTCACCTCGCGCCTGGCCATCAAGGCACACCCGCTTGTCGCGCGCGCAGGCTTCCAGGGCATTGAGGCACAGGTTGAGCAGGACCTGTTGGGTCTGATCCGGGTCGACATACGCCTGTAAACCCGGTGTGCTGGTGAATGAAAACTCAATGTTTTTCGCCTGCGCCTCGGGCTCGATCAGCCTAGCGGTTCGCTCGAACAGCTCGGCAACATCGACGACTTGCGGGTTGGCCGGGTGTGGCCGGCCGTATTCGAGCAGGTCACTGGTGACATGGGACAGGCGGTCGATTTCCTGGCCCAGATCGCTCAGAAGCATGCGTCGCTCCGCCTCTTGTTCGCGACGAAGCAAGGCCTGTACCGTGGTTTTCATCGTTGTCAACGGGTTGCGCACTTCATGGGCGACGCCTGTGGCAAAGGTGCCGAGCACGGCCAGGTTTTCCGTGCGCACGGTTTTTTCCAGGACACCGGCCAGGCGCTCGGCCATGACGTTGAAGGCCCGTGCAACATGGCCGATTTCATCGTTGTTCGGTTGTTCTGGAAGTCGGTAGCTCAGGTCTCCCATCGACAGCTGATGCGCGCCTTGCACAAGCGTGCCGACCCTCGCCCGCAGCTGTCTTGAGAGGGTAAAAAACACGATCAGGATAAAAACGACGAAGCCTGCCGCCGCCAGGTACAACCACCAGCGGGCATCGTCCAGGGGCTTGAGGATGGCCCCTGGCTGTACGCTGAAAACGATTTGCCAACCGGGCAGGATCACCGGTCCTTCGCGCCACTCAGCCGGTGTCTCGACCTGGCGACCGGTGGCATCGACAAAGGCCCCGCCCGGTACGCGCAACAAGGGGGAGACGACGCCACTCATGCCGGAGCTGACCAGCAGCTCGGTCAACGAGGCCAGGCGCAAGTGCAGCCCGATCCGCACCCGGTGATCGGTCCTGCCATTGCGTATGGTCTTGCGGATCAGCAACCAACCGGAGCGGCCCGCCTGTGGCAGTACCGGCCCGATTACCTCAACGTCGCCAACCTTCTGGCTCGGCAAGCCTTTGACGGTCCAATCCTTGTTGCGCCAGTAAGGGTCGCCCGAGGCCGCTTGCCCGGGCAAGACCTTGAGCAGGCGCTCGTTCTCGTCGAAAAACAGCACGCCGTATAAAAAGGGCAATTCGCCTTCAAGCTTGAGCAGCGCGTCGACAGCGCCGGCCGGGTGCGCCTGGTCGGCGATGAAATCCGGCATATCGGGGTGGTTCGACAACGCCGAAAGCTGGTAGAAGCGATCATCCAGAAATGATGAAACGCGGTTGGCCGTCGACAACGCCTGGGCATCGAGGCGCTCTCCAGTCAGCCGGTTGAGCAGATCCTTGGCCAGTTGCTCGTAGAGCACCGCCAAAGCAATCAGCGCCACGCTCATGACGACGATTGACAACAGGGTATAGCGCGCCACCAGACTGCGCTGAGGTCGGGCGAGCCATCTCCAGAGCGTATTGACAGGAGAATCGACATTCATGGGATTTATAGTTATTTTTTGTATGTTCTTGGCAGAATAAGGATCTGGGCTCAGACTTGTCCATTGCCAAGAAGTCGCATTGGCCTTCAAGGTACCCCTGCCATGAACGCCGGAGCCCGCACACATGACCTGCACCTACAAGATAATGGATTCCCCGGTCGGCCAGTTGACGCTTGTCGACTTCAAAGTCGGCTCCGAAGGCAAGCCTCAGGGTTTGTCGCCGTTGCCCGGAATGTCGACTGTGTGGACTATTGGGACGGCGAATAGTCGCGCGGCCTAATGTAGGAGCGTTTCACAGGGGAAGCCGTGGTGGGCGTTAACTTTGGGGGGGGGGGCGCACCTATTAACGCGCAGGCACAACGCGCAGATACGGGGATCCGCCTGAGGATCTCAACTGTCCGTATATGGACTCCTCCTCGTTGCAAGCTTCCTTCGCTTTGGCGCCCGTGCCGACTGCGCACGTATATTCGGCCTCTGACTTCGGCATCGATTCGATGCAGGGCCATGATGGGCTATTCGCGCGTCGGCTCCCAATCGCTTCTACGTGCTTTACGCACCTGGACATTTGAGGGTTTTGCCGACGCCGGTTCGACCGGTTTGCCATCGTTCGGGTTGCTCAGCAATCTGGGTAGACGGTTTG
This sequence comes from Pseudomonas sp. LS1212, assembly GCF_024741815.1. Classification (NCBI taxonomy): domain Bacteria; kingdom Pseudomonadati; phylum Pseudomonadota; class Gammaproteobacteria; order Pseudomonadales; family Pseudomonadaceae; genus Pseudomonas; species Pseudomonas sp. LS1212. Next base: position 5,206,721 of record NZ_CP102951.1, on the reverse strand, counting down.
TTTACTCGTTGGACGTGACGGTTTGGTAGATCAGGCCGCAGCCCGATTCGGTTGGTAATCAGTCCCGTTGCGCAGCATCGCCCAAGCCATGCGTGCGGTTTTGTTGGCCAGGGCGATAGCGGCCACATTGGGATGTGATCGCTCGGCCAAGCGAACAGCCCACTGGCTGAGCCGATCGTCTTTGGAAGCGGCCGTACGCAGGGCCGAGCGCGCACCGTGGATCATCAGTGTTCGCAGATAAGCATCGCCACGTTTGCTGATGCCAAGTAGCCGATCTTTACCTCCGGAGCTGTGTTGCTTGGGCGTCAGCCCTAGCGAGGCGGCCAACTGTCGGCCATTGGCAAACTGTCGGGCATCACCGATGGCAGCAATGAGTGCGGTGGCGATCATCGGGCCGACGCCGCGCAGTTGCTGCAAACGGACGGCAGTCGGCTCGCTTGCCGCGATTGCAGATATCTCGCCATCGAGTTCGCTCACGCGCTCATCCAGTGCGCGGAGGTCGTCCCACAAGCCATTCAGCAGACGACGAAAACGTGCCGTCAAACCGTTATCTGCCTCTTCCAACCAGCACGGTATTGCGCGACGCAGCATGAGTAATTCCTTCGGTGCAACGAGGCCGTACTCGGCGATCAGCCCACGAATCTGATTAGCTTTGGCCGTCCGCTGTTCGATTAAGCCGGCCCGGATGCGATGCGTCGCCTGGATATCCTGTTGTTCGATGGTCTTGACGGCGACGAAGCGCATGCTGGGGCGACTCATCGCCTCACAGATTGCCTCGGCATCGTTGGCGTCGTTCTTGTTGCTCTTGACGTACGGTTTGACGAACTGAGGCGCGATCAGCCTCACCCGAAATCCGCGTGCCTGTAGCTGCCGTGCCCAATGGTGCGCACCGCCACAACTTTCCATGCCGATCTCACAACCGGGCTCGATCTTCTCCAGCACCGTTTGAAGCCAGCGATCGCGAGGTAAACGCTGCCGCCAGACTGGCTGCTCATGACAATCCACACCGTGGATCTGAAACACGTTCTTGGCCAAGTCGACCCCAATGCGCATAAGCTTCATGTGTGTCAGTACCGATGCAAAACTGACCCACCCTACCGGTTCAAAACTGACCCACTTGGGCACACTGCGGCTTTTGCGAGCTGCCCATGCTGTCCAAGGAGCAACACGTGGAAATCAGTGTTCTTATCCGCCAGGGTCTATCGATCCGGGCCATTGCCCGGCAGATGCACTGCTCGCGCAACACGGTTCGACGCCATCTCAAGCTGCAAGCCGTTCGCCAACCGCTCGTTTATGGCCCGCGCGTCGAACGGGCAAGCAAACTGGCACCGTTCGAGGAGTATCTTCGCCAGCGAGTCGAGGCGGCTCGACCGCACTGGATTCCCGCCACCGTGTTATTGCGCGAGATTCGCGAACAAGGTTATTTGGGCGGCTATTCCATTCTCACCAGCTTCCTGCTCGCCCTGAAGTCCAAGCCGGTTGAGCCTGTCGTCCGTTTCGAAACCGAACCTGGTGAGCAGATGCAGGTGGACTTCACGGTCATTCGGCGTGGCAAAGACCCGCTGCTGGCCTTCGTCGCCACGCTGGGCTGGAGCCGGGCTACCTATGTGGTTTTCTCGCGCCGTGAGGACTCGGCGGCCTGGTGCGCCGGGATCGAAAAAGCCTTGCGCTACTTCGGTGGGACGCCGCGAAAACTGCTGTTCGATAACGCCAAGACGGTCATTCTAGACCGCGACGTCTATGGCCCCGGCGAGCATCGCTGGAACCCGGCCCTGCTGGCGCTGGCCGAGCGTTATGGCTTCACGCCGAAGGTCTGTCGACCCTATCGGGCGCAGACCAAGGGCAAGGTCGAGCGCTTCAACCATTACCTGAAAAACAGCTTTGTCGTGCCCTTGGCAGCCACGCTCAAGCAGGTCGACTTACTGCTCAACGTCGAGGTCGCCAACAGCAAAATCGGGCCGTGGCTGATGGAGATTGCCAACGCCCGGGTGCATGCGACGACGGGTGAGGTACCGCAGCATCGACTCGATAGCGAGGTGCACCATCTGCTGCCGTTACCCGAGCGCCATCAGCTTATGGCGACGATAACCACGCAGACTCAGCCGATCCCGGTGGAAAGCCTGCAACACCCCTTGTCGGTGTATCAATCGTTGCTGGAGATGCGCCCATGAGCCTGCAACACCTGCGTATCGAGGCGCTGTGCCAACAGTTCAAGCTGGACACCTTCGCCGCCGAATGGCCGGCGTTGGCGCAACAGGCGGCGGAGCAAGAGACCAGTTATGCCGACTTCCTGGAGCAGCTGTTGCTCACCGAAGATCGGGCCCGGCAGGAGCGACGGCGGCAAACCCTGCTGCATCTGTCTGGACTCCCTGCGGTCAAAACCCTTGAACAATATGATTTCAAGTTTGCCAGCGGCGCACCGCAAAGCCAGCTCCTGGAACTGGCCGGACTGGCCTTCATCGAACGTCGCGAGAACGTCGTGCTGCTGGGGCCTTCGGGCGTAGGCAAGACGCACCTGGCCAGCGCGCTGGCCCACCGGGCAATCATGGCCGGCATCTCCACCCGGTTCATCTCAGCGGCCGACCTGACCCTGCAACTGGTTGCCGCGCACCAGCAAGGGCGTCTGCCTCAGTACTTCAGCCGGGTCGTCCAGCGCTCGAAATTGCTGGTGATCGACGAGATCGGTTACCTGCCGTTTGGCCGCGACGAAGCCAATCTGTTTTTCAATGTCATCGCCAAACGCTATGAACAGGGCAGCGTGGTACTGACCAGCAACCTGCCGTTCAGCCAATGGGCCACGACCTTTGCTGAGGACTCGACCCTGACCGCCGCACTGCTGGATCGGCTGCTGCACCATGCGCACATCGTGCAGGTCAGCGGGCAGAGCTACCGGCTGAAAGACAAGCTGAAGTCGGGTCAGGTGGTGCCTCGGGAAACCGGCGCCCCTCGCTCGTAGATCGACGATATCAACCGCCGGGGTGGGTCAGTTTTACTTCGGTAGGGTGGGTCAGTTTTCAACCGGTATTGGCACCAATGGTGGTCATCTGCTCTCCGGGGACGCCCGCCCCGATGGCCAGCCTCAGCGACTCTCCCGTTTTGGTTTCGCGATGGCGAACACTTACCACGCCAAGCGTGGACATGGTGATATCTGTTTCATCCATACGACCAAGCTTATTCATTGCCTGGCGAACCAGTTGCTCAAAATTTTTCGTCGGCTGAGCCCCTTTGTTGTAGGTGGCACGGACGTAGTGGATGGTTTTAAAGGCGGGGCGACGGGACACTCGCAAAATACTCCGTTTGCTGACAGTTGCGACTATCGTGTCGGAATGCTCCTCAAAAAGCCACCCAATCAGGATAAACACGCCTTAGTGAAGGGGGTAGATATATTCTCAATGGACTTGCCCCTATAAAACCGGACACCAAGTCCCTGTTAAATTGATGCCTCTGCCAAGCGCCTGAACTCCCTCGGCGAGCGGTATTTCAATGCGCTGTGCGGATGCTGCTCGTTGTAATGCTCGAAGGCAATCGCCAGGTTGCGCAGCGCCGTTTCCCGATCCGGCTTGGGCATATGGGCCACGTAGTCGCGCTTGATCGTCTTCACGAAGCTCTCCGCCATGCCGTTGCTTTGTGGGCTGCGTACCGGTGTGGTTACCGGTTGCAGACCAATCTGGCGGGCAAATAAACGCGTCTGCTCGGCGGTGTAAGCCGAGCCGTTATCGCTCAGCCACTGCACCGGCGTTGTCGGCAGTTGATCGCCAAAGCGCTTTTCAACGCTCTCCAGCATCAAGTCGCGGATATCGTCCCCGCTATAGCCGGTCGGGCTGGCGACCCAGCCGATGGCCTCACGATCACAACAATCCAGGGCAAAGGTCACGCTCAGTTTTGCACCATCCTCGCAGCGGAACTCAAACCCGTCCGAGCACCAACGGGTATCGCTGGTTTTCACGGCAATACGGCCTTCGTGCCGACGCGGCACGCCAGGCTGCTTGAGGCGGCGCGCCAGCAGCAGATTGTGGTCACGCATGACCCGATAAACCCGCTTCACATTGACCACGGGCTGCAACTTGGCTTCGCGTTCGCGGCGCAGTAAACCCCATACCCGTCGATAGCCATAGCTAGGCAGCTCGCTGACCTGCTGCTGGATTTCGGCGACCAGATCAGCATCGTCCAGCGGTCTACTTCGCCGCACGCTGGGCGATGCTGATTGCTTGATTCGAACCGTTAATTGAGAGCGCGCTACACCGAGACATTTACTGACCAGTTTCACTGGTCGTCCCCCGGCAACAAGGGTGAGTGCGCAATCCATTTTCGCGAGCGGGCGATCTCCACGGCCTCTTTGAGGATTTCCGCTTCCATCGTTTTCTTGACCAGCATCCGTTGCAGTTCACGGATCTGCTTGAGTGCATCGCTCAACTCGGACGCAGGCACCACCGCCTCGCCGGCACTGACCGCCGACACATTCATGATCTTCGCCACACAACAGCAAGCTGGCTGGTCGGCCAAGGCGTGAGCCTTCCAATGGTTGGCAAACTGCTAGGGCACACGACGACGGTGACCACCGCCCGCTATGCCCACTTAGCCACTGATCCGGTGCGCGAGGCATTGGAGAAGATCACAGCAGCGATGGGGCGCACGGCCAACGCATGATCAGTTGTGGTCAGCCTAGCCCAACGGAACGAAAAGCGGGTCACCTACCCACCGGGCTGGTCACCTTTCAGTAGGTCGTTTAAAGAGGAGATGTTGCATTGGAGGAGATCGGTCCCGAGGAGCTGTTGGCCCAAGAAGAAAGCGCAAAAGGCTTGGCAGCCCTCATGAAAACTTTGGACGCCATTGATGGCGATATTGAATTTGGATATGCCGACTTCATCAAGATTTGTGTAGGAGAAGACGAAAGCGAAGATGATTTTCTTGGCTTTTTTGAAATAGACCCCAAGGAGGGGCTCAAGCGGCAGGAGCTGTCTGATGACATTCGATCCAGTCTCACCCGTGCAGAAAGAAATTTCCTGGGGAAGCATCCGTCCAATAATTTGAGCAAACCTGTTTTACCGTTCCCTTTCACAATGGCTGAGTTCAAGAAAGTAATTCGCTGGTCTATAGGTCAGGGGGTCGAGATTCCTATTGATCAAGATGGCTTAGCGGAAGTCATTGCTGAAAAAATGCATGAGCAGCAAGAGCTTCAAAAAATTGACTCGGAGCAGCGGGAGCGCAACTCTCAAGAGGGAGTGGACCAAAATCTACCTGTGCTTGATCAACGCATCGAACATCTTCGCCGCTGGTTCAAGGGTCAAGGTGAGTTTACGGCGACGAATCTCCGTTCCGCGCAGAGTGGAACCGTGGGGGCGCGTCACGCGTGCTGGGAATGGGTCGTTCAACAAGGATTGACCAGCCCTGGCGGCTTATTCGATGGAGCCAATCAGGGAAAAAGCACCAAAACAAAACCATTTGTAGAGGCTTGGGGGCGTTTGCTTGTAGAGGTTGCAAAGTAATTGCAGGAATATGGCCACACTTTGGACGAATCGGCGCAAACGATGAGCTGGTAGCGATGAAAAATAGACGCTCAGCTGCGATGCTATTTCGCAAAAAAAAGTAGACCCGGTCTACCTGGACCACTTGCGCCTGGTCCAGTAGGTTGCCCCATCGTTCTCCTCGCACCCTGACGATTACGAGGATTTACGATGACCATTTCCCACGCGCGTACTATTGCCGATATCAAGTCCCAACATATCAATGAAATTGTGGCTCAGATTTCCGTCGCGCTTGGCTACCCCGCAGACAAGCCACCCGTGCAGGTCAACGATAAGCAAGCGGCCCAGGCGCTTTGTATCAAAGCCAGCACCTTGAGCGTCTGGCGCTCCACTGGCCGCTATAACCTGCCCTTCATCAAGGTTGGCCGTCTGGTGCGCTATCGCGTGAATGATTTGGCGCAGTTTCTGGCCGATCGCACCGCAGGCCATACCGACGAGGTCGCCTAACATGACGGAGAGCAATAAGGCCGTCCAACAGGTCGCCCCCCAGAAATTGACCTGGAGTGATACCAATACCGATGCACAGCGCGCCCATCTTCTGGCTAGCCAGCAAGCCGGCCCGGCGGGCACGATTACCGCCCAGATTGAGCAGAACATCCTGATGCCTGCGGCCCGTGTTAAGGCGTTGCGTGTGCAAGAGCCTCCCCTCAAGACCCAACGTATCACTCTGACCGAGGATCACGGGCGCCCTCATCATGGCCTGGTTTATTACTTCGGCGCACAGGCCAACTCCAATATCGCCGCTTGCAACGAGCGCAATGCCATTCAGTTAGGGGTTTAAACCATGGAGGATTTTCAACGCTGCCAAGAGGCGGTGACGGCCCCGGCTTGTCTGTTGAAAGTAACTGTTTCGATGCACCTTCAACCGCTGGCTGTCGAGCTGGTGACGCTGGCCGTTGTAGCTGGCCTGCTTGCACTGGAGGACAAACTGACCAAAGCCTTGGTGCTCGAATGACCGTTACCGTCGGGAAATTGCTCCGCCGAGGAGATGAAATCAGTATCGAGCTTGGTCAGCTCGTCATCCGCCCGTCCAGTGACAAGGACGTTCCTGAAGAGTGGTTGCAGAAACATAAACCAGCTCTTCTGCGCGAAATCCTGGTCACGCTCGGGATCGATGCATATGAGTATGGCGGTTATTCGACGGGCAAGTTTGGTCATCAGCAGGCGGCTGGTGTGGCGATCCAGCTTCCGTCGTTTGTAGATGGTCTGGATTCCCACGCCATCTTCAACGCGAAGCTGAATCGTGACCGTACCACCAAGGCAGGGGCAAAAGGCTCTGATCTGCCGAAAGGGCACTTTCGCATTGGCAAACGCAGCCATCTCTACCGTTTCTGGCAATCAACCGGCCTTCCCACGCCAAAGCGCCTTTCGTCGCTCCATGACTATCTGGGTAACCTGCGGGACATCCTGTTCGCTGCAGATATGGTAGCCGGGCTAAAAAACCGGCTGGACACCGCATCGCTCCGCCCCCTTTCCATCACTTCTGCTGAGGTGCGTAACGCCTTTCAGCCGGACAACTGCCGGACAATTGCCGGACAAGCGACGGACAACTGCCGGACAAAAGTGCCGGACAAGGATTCGGCTCCAGCCCAGCAAAATCAAGGCTTCCAGGGGAATCAAACCACGGGGACTGAAAACCACGGTAAAACGGTAATCAGTACAGACGGGTACACGGCAGTCAGCGTACCTACCCAATCGCACAAGCGACCAGAAGAACAAACAGAGGAGGAGTGGCTGGCTGAGTGCTTTCCACCCGATAGCGACCACAACTGAATGTCCCCATACATGAGGACATTCACGCATCGCTAAACACTTGAGTAAACGACGTACCGAGCATGTCTGATTCCTGAAAAAAGCCTCACTGCCGTGAGGCTCATTCGGCATTCACAAGGGAAATCCGATCAATCGATCACTTCAGGTGCCTTGAGAAAAGGTCGTCTGCCAATACAACTTTGCTCAGCAGGCCGCTCTCAACCAAACATCCTGCTACCTTTCCTCTTCATGGAGGAAACACCATGCCAAACTCAGATCTACTCCCCTCGCTGCTGTTTAAACTCAACGAAAATCAACTTGCCCTCGATGCTGCCATCATGGAGCCTTCGAACTGGGTCGAACAGCGCGGCTCGGCTGAGGTCGCCGACAACGTGCGCGGAGCCCTTGAAGCCCTCGACAAGAATGAGGAATTCATCAAGATGACGCTCGCGGTGATGATGGCGCCGGAATGACGGTAATCGGCCACTGGCAGACTGAGCATGGCGAATCGCACCACGGATCATCAGTACATGAAGCTGGTCGAGCGTACCGCCCAGCTCCGGGACAAGCCTCTACACCAACGCCCGCCAATAATCGCCCAAGTGGCGCCAGGACCTTGCCCAATACATCAACCATATTACGGCGCTGTCGCGCGTGCCATGCACCGACGGGGCGCTACTGCGCAGTGGCTGCGAGTTTGTGCAAAACGTACAACCACACTCCCATGGAGCATCCCGTATGACTCCTTGCTCCAACCGCGGAGAAACTGGAGCTTGAAGTGGTTTGATTCCAGAACCACTGAGGTGTTTTCAGCAGTCGCCAAAAAGAAATTGATGATTTAGGAAAGCCCTAACGGGCGAGGGGATTTGATAGTTTTCGGAGCAGTACGCGCGCGCGTAAGCCATCACGAACGGCCTGTCTACGGCATAGCCAATGGAACGGCCGGTCCATTACCAAAAAACTGGTTTGGTGCTGGCCATCGTTTGCACCCAGAATGACCAATGGACCTCCAAACTAGGGGGAGGCAGAGCGACGAGTTGCCGCAATTCGCGACAGGCAACAATCGGCCAAAAGCGGTCATCACCGCCGTTATGGCAAAGGTAGGATGGCTAATTAACCAGGGGTTTTGCTGGTTGAACACACTCTGCCTCAGCCCCTAAAGGAACGTCCCAAAGGACAGGAGACATCAGCATGACTGTGGCGGACACTCTGTGTGTATTCCCGTGATACTGACACCCAGTTCCAGCGATTGTGACCCGCCCGTGCTGGAGGTTCTGCCCCCCCATTCCAGTGGTTGTGACCCACTCGCTGATGACTCTGACCAACCCCGAAAGCAGGCAGGTACAACGTAAGCGCTTGCGATCTCCTTTATCGGAGGTCAATATGTAGAGACCGATTCACAATTGAATATATCTCTACATAATGAAGCTGCTAGCACTCATCCTTTCCTTGCCCACCGAGAATGCCACTGCTCGGCAACGGGCTTGGCGCTCGCTGAAAGCCTCCGGTGCAGCTGTGCTGCGTGATGGTGTCTATCTGATGCCTGAGCGCGAGGACTGCCGCGCCACTCTAGATGGTTTGGCCTCAGATGTGCGTGAAGCTGGTGGGGCAGCCCATGTGCTGCGTTTCGAAGAGCCTGAAGGTGCGAACTTTACCAACCTGTTTGATCGCAGCGAGGACTACGCGCCCGTACTGGCCGAGGTCATGCAGTCGCGGAACACCCTGACCGCCGATACCGTGCAGGACACGCTCAAGCAGGTACGCAAACTCCGCAAAGCTTTCGCCAGCCTGGTCGAAATCGACTTTTTCCCTGGCGAGGCACAACAGCAAACGGATAAAGCCTTGCAAGAGTTGGAGCTAGCCTACGCCCGCGCCCTGTCCCCGGATGAGCCTCATGCCATGGCCGGTGTAATCGCACAGTTGCGCTCATCCGACCACCAGGGGCGCACTTGGGCGACACGACAGCGGCCGTGGGTAGATCGCTTAGCCAGTGCCTGGCTGATCCGCCGCTTTATCGATCCGCAGGCCAGGATTTTGTGGCTGGTCAGTCCCGAGGATTGCCCGGCCGATGCGCTGGGCTTCGACTTCGACGGCGCGACATTCAGTCATGTCGGAAGTCGCGTCACCTTCGAGGTGCTGGCGGCAAGCTTCGGGCTGGAGCAACCCGCTATCGCACGGCTGGGCTTACTTGTGCATTACCTCGATGTGGGCGGCGTACAACCGCCAGAGGCCGCAGGCATCGAGAGCGTGCTAGCCGGGCTGCGCGAAACCCTTACCCAAGACGATCAATTGCTGACTGCTGCTTCCGCCATTTTTGACGGTTTGCTGGCCAGCTTCGACAAAGGAGTACCCTCGACGTGACGCAAACTGCCGCGCACACCGCTGAAAAACCGGCACTACCGGCACAGCCCGTCAGCTTCTGGCAAGCCTTGGCTTTCTGGCTCAAGTTGGGCTTCATCAGTTTCGGCGGTCCGGCTGGGCAGATCTCGATCATGCACCAGGAGCTGGTGGAGCGTCGGCGCTGGATTTCTGAACGCCGTTTTCTGCATGCCCTGAACTACTGCATGCTGCTGCCGGGGCCGGAAGCCCAGCAACTGGCCACCTATATCGGCTGGCTGATGCACCGTACCTGGGGCGGGGTGATTGCCGGGGTACTGTTCGTCCTACCCTCGCTGTTTATCCTGATCGCGCTGTCGTGGGTCTATATCGCCTTCGGCGAAGTTCCAGTGGTGGCCGGGCTGTTCTATGGGATCAAACCCGCAGTGACCGCCATCGTGGTGCAGGCCGCCCACCGCATCGGCTCCCGTGCGCTGAAGAACAACTGGCTGTGGACGATAGCTGCCGCCTCGTTTGTGGCTATCTTCGCCCTCAACCTGCCGTTCCCGCTGATCGTGCTGGGGGCCGCGGTGATCGGTTATTTCGGTGGGCGATTCGCTCCCCAGAAATTTAGCATTGGTGGCGGCCACGGCGCGACCAAGGAGTCCTTCGGCCCCGCGCTGATCGATGACGACACCCCGTCACCTAAACATGCGCGCTTTCGCTGGCCGCGCCTGCTCTTGCTGGCAGTTATAGGAGCGGCGCTGTGGGCATTGCCCATGGGCTTGTTGACCGCCCTGTTCGGTTGGGAAGGCACCCTGACACAAATGGGTTGGTTCTTTACCAAGGCCGCACTGCTGACCTTCGGCGGTGCCTATGCGGTACTGCCCTATGTCTATCAGGGCGCAGTCGGCCACTACGGCTGGCTGACCCCGACACAGATGATCGACGGCCTGGCCCTGGGTGAAACCACGCCAGGGCCGCTGATCATGGTGGTGGCTTTTGTCGGTTTCGTCGGTGGCTATGTGCAGCAGGTGTTCGGTGCCGATCAGGCCTTCCTGGCAGGGGCCGTGGCCGCCAGCCTGGTCACTTGGTTTACCTTCCTGCCGTCCTTCCTGTTCATTCTCGCGGGCGGCCCATTGGTGGAGTCGACCCACAACGAACTGAAGTTCACTGCGCCGCTGACGGCTATCACTGCCGCCGTGGTCGGGGTGATCCTCAATCTGGCGTTGTTCTTCGGCTATCACGTGCTCTGGCCGCAAGGCTTCGAGGGGACTTTCGACTGGCCGTCGGCGCTGATTGCACTGGCAGCGGCCGTTGCTTTGTTTCGCTTTAAGCGCGGCGTCATCCAGGTGCTGGCGGCCTGTGCGTTGGCCGGACTGGCGGTACACCTGCTGCAAAACTGAGAGGTGGAGGATGAGCAGAATCTCGATATGCGAACTGGCGGAATGGCAGACAGCAGATCGGACGTTCACTCTGCTGGATGTGCGCCGTACGAGCGTGCGACTTGCCGATGCCACAGAAATACCCGGTGCACACTGGTGCGATCCCGAGGAAGTATTCACCTGGAGGGATCAGGTTCCACGGGACAGGCCAGTGATTCTCTATTGCGCCAAGGGGCATGAAATCAGCCAGGGCATCGCCGCCACACTGGAGGCTATGGGCCTGGATGCGCGCTACTTGATCGATGGTTTTGCTGGCTGGCACGGCGCTGGCCAGCCAACCCGGAGCCTATCCCGTTAGGCTGGAGGTGCTGCATGAAGTGGATCACCCGCGAACGCCCGAAGATCGACCGGATCGCTTGCCCTTGGCTGATCGCCCGTTTTATCGATACAACTCCAGAGTTTCTCTATGTGCCGAGTGGCGATGTGCTGCGCCTGGCGCGAGAGGAAGGCGCTACACCTTACGACATCCCTGGTGTCGAGCTCACTCATGAAGGCGAGTTGTGCAGCTTCGATGCGTTCTTGAAGAAGTACCAACTGGATGAGCCGGCCTTGCAGCAACTGGCGCAGATAGTGCGCGGTGCCGATACCTCAAGACTCGATTTCACTCCTCAGTCGGCAGGGCTGTATGCCATCTCGCTGGGATTGTCGAAGACCTTCACCGATGACCATGAAATGCTGCGCCATGGCCTGGTCATGTACGACGGCCTGTATGCCTGGTGCAAGGACTGCCAGGGCGAGTTACATAACTGGCCGCCACAGATGTGAGGCGACTGCCAGCCGCTACTGGCGAATGTTTAACTGCCAACCGCCGCTAAGCTCCACGGTGATGTTGCAGGCTGTAGGGTGAGCCGTGCATCCCTGATGGCACTTTACTCAGAGGAGATACGTAATGCTTTTCCTGCAACAGCTGCCATTTGAGGCGGGCAATTTCGTTCCATATACGGACGTCGGGCACTGGGAACGGTGAGCTGTTGGTTGGAAGGGGCTGACGTTAGAGCCAACGTCGTACTCGACCACAGTATTGATGGAAGTCTGCGCCGAAGAGAGCACTGAGTGCCCGCTCTTCCGGGCCGATCTGGAAGCGGTTCATGTACAGGGCGAAGCCAAGCACACCCAGCAATGCCAGCGGCCAGGCGAGGAATATCGACCAGGCCAGCAGAGCGATGGCAAAGCCTAGATACATCGGGTTTCGCGTGTAGCGGTATATGCCCGAACTGACCAACGCCGAGGCCGTCTCCGGCTTCAATGGGTTGACCGTGGTGCGGGCGCGCCGGAAAGACAGTACGCCGGCCAGACAGACACCCGCGCCCGCCAGCAGCACGGCCAAGGCAGCGCCAAGGCGCCACTCGATGGCCAGCTCCAGGCCGCCTGGCAACTGGCGGGCAGCAAGCCAGATCAGCAGACCGAAAAGGGTGGCTACCAGAGGCGGCGGAATGCGGTTCTCTAACCAGCGCATAGTGTCAGTTCCCGGCTTTGGCGATTTCGTTGCTTACCAGCTCGCGCAGCGGCTCGGGGCCGAATTCGTCCAGCGGTCGGCCGTTGACGAAGAAGGTAGGGGTACCACGAACACCCACGGTCTGAACGTCCTGCATATCGGTCTTGAGTACGGCGTCGACTTCCGGCGAGTTCATGTCGGCACGTGCCTTATCGACGTCCAGGCCAACCGAGGCGGCTGCTTCCCAGGCTTTGGCAACTTCGGGGTCATCGTGCCAGCCTGGCTGAGCGGCGAGCACCGCTTCCAGCACTTGCGGGAAGAGTTCCTGCTTGCGGGACGCCTCCAGCATTCGGGCAACCTCCTCGGAACCCTGGTGGAACAGCACATAGCGCATCACCAAGCGCACATCACTTGGATTCTCGGCGAGGATCTTTTTCACGATCGGGTAGAAGGCGCGGCAGGCTTCGCAGGACGGGTCGAAGAACTCGACTATGGTCACTGGCGCCTTGGCCGGGCCGAATACTGGCGAGTGGAAGCGCACTAGGGCGCTGCTGCCTTGCGGGGTGGGCGCCGCCTGCTTCTGGAGTGGCGGGGTGGCGCCCTGGTAGAAGAATGCAGCAGCGGCGAAGGCGGCCAAAAGCAAGGCGCTGATAACCAGTACCAGAGTACGGCGGTTCATTGGGCGGTTCTCCGACGGATGATGAGAAGCAGGATGGCGATTAGGACGAATGCACCCAGCGCTACTAGCGGTAGCGGGATGCCTCCGAGGATGGTCATGTTGGCGTCCGAGCAGGATGGGCCGGTGGCACTGCAAGGCTGGATGCGCTGCGGAATCAGGCCGGCATACAGCAAGCTGTGACTGAGGGCGAGCAATGCACCGATACCGGCAAGGGGTAGCGCATAGCGCCAGACATCGAAGTCTGAGCGATAGCAGGCCACGGCCAGGATCACTGCCAGGGGGAACATAAAGGCGCGCTGGAACCAGCACAGCACGCAAGGCGCCTGCCCCATAACCTCGCCAATGAACAGCGCGGCCAGAGTAGAGAACAGTGCGAGCAGCCAGGCCAGGAGCAGTAGTCTCCAGGGGCCGGAAGGAGCCTTGGTGGTCATAAGACTCTCCTCACTGTGCGGTTGGCGGTACGGCGGTAAAAGTTACCGGCAGGTTCTGGCCATCGGCGAACTGCAGGTTCACTTCGATCTGATCACCCAGGGCTAGCTCCCGTTGGCGGTGCATCAGCATTAGGTGATAGCCGCCGGAGGCAAAGGTCAGAGTGGCTCCGGCAGGTACCTCAAGCTGCTCGAGATGCTGCATGCTGGCCATGCCATTCTCCAGCGAGCTGCGGTGCATCATCACCTGACCGAAGGCCGGGCTCTGCGCCCCACTCAACACCACCGGCGTGCTGCCGTTGTTGGTTAGGGTGAAATAGCCGGCGGCCGGCAGGTCTCCTGGCAGCAGACGCAGTTTCGCCGCACTCACTTCCAGATCGGCCATGGCTGTGGTCGAGACGGCCAGCAGCAAGGCTGTGCCCAGTCGGACGAGTCGCCGCATCGGTATTCTCCTTGTTGTTATCTAGATCCTAGTGATCTTGTTTCGGGCCGCAGCAGCCCTTTGCTGAAGTAGTCTGATTCTGCGATTGGCTCGGCTCGACGATGCCCAGCAACGGCTGTGCCGTGCTGGCAGCGGGTGTCGCGGCGCAGCAGGAGTCCGATTTGGCTTGTGGCTCGCTGGCACAGCAGCTGGAGCTTGGTTGGGGCTGCGGCTGGGGTGCGCTAGCCCGCCATTCCCGCCAGGCTTCGCGGATGACTTGCCTGGCGGAGTGCAGGAACAGGGCGGCAATGGCCAGGCCGACCAGAATGTCCGGCCACAGGCTGCCGGTCAGCGCAACCAGACTGGCGGCGGCGATCACGCTGCTGTTGGCCAGCAGATCGTTGCGCGAACAGAGCCAGGTCGAACGCATGTTCAGATCGTCGGTGCGATGGCGATAGAGCAGCGCGAAGCAGTAGCCATTGGCGAGCAGAGCGAGAGCACCGACGGTACCCATCCAATCGGCGGCGGGCACTTCCTGCAGCATCAGCTTGCGCAGGGCATCGGCCACTACCAGCATACCGAACAGCAGCATGAACCCACCCTTGAACAGCGCGGCGCCAGCCCGAGCTCGGGCGCTACGGTGCAGGACGAACAGCGTAAGGGCGTAGACGGAGGCATCGCCGAACATGTCCAGCGAGTCGCCGAGCAGAGCTGTGGAGTTAGCGATCCAGCCGGCGACGAACTCCACTAGGAACATGGCCGCATTGATGGCCAGGACTATATAGAGCACTCGGCTCTGTTTGGCTCGCAGTTGGGCCAGTTCTTCGGCCTTGTTCTCGCAGCAGCTGTCCATGATCAGTTCCTCGCTCATTCGATCTTGCGGTTAGAATAAGGGTTATAGCGACTATAAGGTCAAGCCCCATGAACGCGACAACTTTCACCGTGGGTCAACTGGCACGCGCCACCGACACCAAGGCGGTGACAATCCGCTATTACGAACAGCTAGGCCTGTTGCCTTCGGCCTCACGCAATGCCTCCGGATACCGCCAGTACACGGAAGAAGAGCGTGATCGTCTGCTGTTCATTCGTCGCAGCCGTGCTTTGGGCTTCAGCCTCGACGACATTCGCCAGCTACTGGGGTTTGCTGACCACCGCCAGGCGTCCTGCGCTGCGGTCGATGCCAAGGTCGCGGAGCAGCTGGATCAAGTCAGATTGCGTATCCGCGATCTGCAAGGTCTTGAGCAAGAGCTTCAACGTCTGCTGTCCTGCTGTCATGGGGGGGTGATCGAGGAATGCCGGATCATCGAATCTCTGAGTCAACGGCGCTAAGCGGTGGGTGCCTGCTTTTGGCCGATTTTTGCCTGTCGCCAACGTCAGGTGTGGGTCGGACAGCGACGGTCTAGCATCGACCGTCGCAGTGGGTGGTCAGACTTCCGTCTGTTCCGCCATTTCCAGGGCGTCATCGACCTCGATTCCCAGGTATCTGACGGTGCTTTCAAGCTTCGTATGACCAAGCAGGAGTTGGACAGCTCTCAGGTTCTTCGTCCTGCGATAGATCAGCGATGCCTTGGTTCTCCGTAGCGTGTGAGTACCGTACATGGTTGGGTCAAGGCCAATGGCTGTCACCCACGCTTTGACTATTCGAGCGTATTGCCTGGTGGAGAGATGATCTGAGCCGTGCAACCGGGTCGGAAACAGGAAGTCCTCACTGCGGAGGTGGGCCTGATGCATCCAAGCCTCCAGATCCGATCGGGTTTGCTCAGTGATTTCAAATTGCACTGGGTGCTGAGTTTTCTGCTGCATCACGATGGCCCGTGACGACACATGTTCCCCATGGGCTATGTCTCGTACTCGCAACTTGGTTAAGTCACAGGCACGCAGCTTGCTGTCGATAGCCAAGTTGAAGAGAGCCAGATCCCGTGACTTCTCCGCGAGCTGGAGCCTGACCCGGATGGCCCAGATATCTCTGACTCGGAGAGGGGCTTTCTGCCCGACAAGCTTTCCCTTGTTCCAAGGCTGGTGGCTGTATGTAGCAATAGTATTCATGGCTTGTCCTCCACGTTGAGGGAGGACAAGGGTGGATCAGTCACAGTGCGTGGTGGTCGCTAACCGACCCATTGCGGTCAGTCGCTGAAGTGGGTGAATAAAAAAGCATTGTCCACCAATGTTCATCCAGGTTACCTCGTTAACGTGCGTAGAGTTTCAAGCGCTCAATGACGTGCACTCGATCCAATCTGAGCATCCAGGGCCATCAATACTTCGTGGGCGGCTTTCACCCTCGCAGGGATGGGGTAGTTCTTGTTCGCCAGCATCACGATGCCGATACCCTTGGTTGGAACAAAGGCCACGTAAGCACCAAAACCGCTCGTCGAGCCTGTCTTGTTAATGAGCACGTTGTCCTGCGGTGGCAGTGGAGGGTTGAGTCGAGTAATTTCATTCGCTTCGAGGATCATTTTGTGCGAGTTGCCCGCAAGCAAGCGGTCGAGTTCTATCGGGTAGGGGTAAAACTCCCATCCCAGCCCCTGCGTCATGTCGCCGACCTTGTAGTAGCCCCTATGCGTTGCGGCGATCGCACGTTGAAGCGGCTCATCCAGATCCGCCGCCTGCATGTTTGCCTCGACGAAATGAATCATGTCGGCCGAGCTGGATTTCACGCCATAAGCCTCGGCATCCAGAACGCCCGGGCCCACCCTGATCGGTTTGTCCTCTCTGCTATAGCCGTAGGCGTAATGGCTCATCTGCTCTTGTGGAACCTTGATGTAGCTCTGCCTCAGGCCGAGCTTCGGGAACAGCTTCTTTTCCAGTAGATCTTCGAAAGGCTCACCCATGCTTTCAGCGGTTAGAAAGCCGAACAGGCCGATGCTCGGGTTCGAGTAGAGCCTGTGTGTTCCGGCGGCATAGGTTGGTTTCCATTTGTAGTAATAACCGATCATCTTTTCGTGACTGTCCACATCGTCCGGAAACTGCAGCGGCAGACCGCCGGGCGTGTAGGTTCCAAGATCGAGCAGGCTGATGCTGTCGAAACTGCTGCCACGCAGCGAAGGCAGGTATTGGCTTGCGTGGTCAGACAAGGAGAGCGCTCCGCTTTCCTGTGCGTAGGATGCGAGGGTCGCCGTGAAGGTTTTACTGACCGAGCCGATCTCGAAAATCGTGTCATCGGTGACCATCTGCCCACTCTCTTTGGAGGCGACGCCGTAGTTAAAGTAATACTGCTCCCCATTGAGTGTTACCGCCACCGCCATGCCAGGGATGGCATGCTCCTGCATAACCGGCCGGATAGCTGCGTCCACGACAGCCCTGACCCCGTTTTCTACATCATCCCCGGCGACGCAGCTGCCTGCACCGAGGAAAAGCGCGGAAACGGCAAAGCCCCCCAGTCTGGTCATGGTTTTTTCGTACATGATTGAAAGATTCTCCATGAATTTTGATGTGCTTGACCACTAGTGATTGACTGCTTTGGGCGATAAACAGCAGTTGAACGAATGAATCTTTTCCGGCTGCTTTGGGCCGATTGTGTTGAAAAAGTCGACCCGGCCAGGCTACCGATGCATTGAGAGGTAAAAATGCGCTTTTCGCGCGTTGGTACGCCAAATCTGAGCCCTGAGCCTGCTGCGTAAGCTCCAGATTTCAATCTCAGACACGTGCTTTTCTGCCGCGGAAACCAAAACCGAGTTTTTCAACAGAATCGGCCGGGTGCGGCCATTCAGGAGCGCTTATGAGGTCAGGGGCGTTTCCACTAATCGAATGGTTCCGATGGAACCGAAAAAAGAATCTGACCCCTATCATCATCGATTTGGAAGGCAGGGGGGCCACCCTCGATCAGCAAGCCTTTATCAGAACGCTTTGAAATACGATTCAGCGGCACTGAAGCGCAGCAACATACCGGCTACCACATCGAGAAAGCCGAGCACTTCGGCCGGTTTCTCGGCCGCAATCCAGGCCTTGCCAGTGGCACCGATCGGTATGTGCACACCTTCTGGATCATCGAATTCAAGAATCGCCGTTCGGCCCGCTTCGTTCATGTTTTTCATCACGTGCTGGGTCACGCTCTGGGGTGTCGGCAGCAGCGAACCTTGGGCTTCGCCGGTGGACTCGGTGATGCTGTGCACGCGGGCGCGAAAAATCTTGCCGGGGTAAGCGTCGACATAGAATTCGGCAAACGTTTTGGGTTTTATGTATTCGTAAATCTGATCGGGAATGCGTAGCTCGATAAACTTTTTATTGGTGAACATGGTGATGGCCGCGGGGCGGGTCTCGCCGAAATACTGTCCTTCAGACAAATATTGCACGTTGACTTGGCCGTCGACTGGCGCTAGCACAATAGCTTTATCTATTTTCCATTGCAGATCGGCCATGTCCTGTTCGGCTTTAATCACCAAATCACGCTGGGTATCTAGCTCGGCGCGCTTCGCGTCAAATTCCGATTGCGGCACGATCTCGCCGCGCAATTTGCCCAGCCGCTTGAGATCAATCTCGAGCTTATTGAGTTGAGTTCCCAGCCGCGATTTTTCAGCGCGCTTGGCGGCCATCTGAATTTCATAACGATCAGTCTTAAAGCTGTAAATCGGATCACCAGCTTTCACGCGCTGATTGTGGGTGACATAGATCCGATCGATTTCGCCGCCCGCAGGCGAGTTCAAAACGATGTGTGGCGCTTTAACGGTGGTGGTTGCAGTCAGATCGATAAAAGCCAGATAGCGGGTGAAAGTCAGCACCATTAACAGCAGGAAAACGGCGCCGCAGCCCATCGCGACATAATTGCCGAGAGTGCGTTTAACGATGCCAAACTTCAGCAGCAACCAGCAAATAAGAAAGTAGGGAACCATAATCAGTTTCATGAGCGCGCTTCCTCGCTGCGAAGCGTAGACACCGATGTTGTTTCTATAACTGCAGCATCGGATACCAGCCCCACATCAAACGGTGGCTCCAGCTCAACGGTAGGTGCCGCCGCTTCGACGATGCCAGTCGGACTCATAATCGAGACGTCGCGCGAACGCCGCACGATATTCAGCACCCAGTCCTCGACCGCCTCCCAATCCATGTACGCGATAAATAGTGCCACCGCCCATACCCAGTGTTCGAACAGTCCTAGTATCGTCAGTGCGCTGACCAGTTCGGCCTGCCGCATCTTTTTGTGCTGGGCCTTGTGCTTGGGAATTTCGTGCAGACGCCATGCATACATCAATGCGACTACGATGGCGATAAGAAGCCCGGGCAGCAGAATGTACATCACCCAGTCTGCGTCCAGCATGGTGCGATAGAACCCCTCTGGCTCGTTGATGAAATAGCCTTCTGGCTTGGGGTCGTCATAGACATGGAATAGCATTTAGAAACCTCCTCCGATTGCCTTAAAAAACTCGCTGCTGGCGATAAACTGGTTTAGCCGGGCGTCGGTCAGGGCCGTCTGCGCATTGAGAATGTCGATAGTTTCCGATAGTACTTCGAATTTGCTAGAGCGCCCGGCTTCGTAACTTTTTTCCGTGAGTTTCAGCGCCTGTTTGCGAATCTTCACCACTTTAACTGCCGCCCCGACTTGGCGGTCGCCGGCATCGCGATCAATCATGGCCGCGTAAACATCGCGAAAGGCGAGGGCGACCGTGTAGCGGTAATGGGCTATGGCTTTGTCTTTTCGTGCTACGGCAGCCTCGACTTTGGATTGTAGGAGCCCGGCATCGTAAATAGGTGCGCTCACACCCGAGCTGAGATCGGCGTACAGCGGAAACCCGGAAATGGCTGACGACGATGACGCGATCAAACCGGCTAGCAGCGCAAGATTCAGGCGCGGCAGGCGCTCGGCGCGGGCGGCGTTAACGTCGGCATTGGCGGCGGCCAACATCTGTTCCGCTGAGGCAACATCGGGTCGGCGCAGCAGCAGTGTAGAATCAAATTCGCTGGGAATATCGGGAAGTGATGGCAACGCGCCACTGCGCGCCAGTGGCGCGGTCATCTGCCGGGGAGTGCGACCGACCAGAATGGCTAGGGCCAGTTGTGTGCGTACAATCGCGGCTTCAATGCTGGGAATGCGGGTTTTGACGGAGGCGAATTCCGCAAGGCTTTGGCTATAGGCCAGCTCAGTACCGACGTCAGCCTCCCAGCGACGCCTCTCTAAATCCGCAACTTCGGACAGATTGCGCTCCGCGTCTTGGGTAATGCGCAGATTGGCATCGAGCGCGAGTAACTGGAAATAGGTTTCAACCACGGCCGATGAAATCGACAACACCGTGGCGTTGCGCGTGTGTTCCGAAGCCGCGAGGCGAGCGAGAGAGGCCTCGTTCAGTTGTCGGATTCGCCCCCACAGATCTATTTCCCAACTAACGCCGACGCCACCGGTAGCGAATGTGGTGGTGTGGTTGAGATCCTCGCCTACGACCGACAGTTGGCGCCTGGTGGCAGACGCTTTGCCCACGGCATCGGCGCGCGGCGATAACATTGCTTTTGCGGCGCCGGCATTGGCGCGCGCCTCGGCGACATTCGCGGCCGCCTTGGCGAGATCAAGATTATTAACGAGCGCATCGGCAACCAGACCGTTGAGAGTTGGATCGCCGAAAACTGTCCACCACTCACGATCAATGCTCAGCGGTGCCAGCGTTGGCGACGGCGCCGGCAAATCTACGACCTGTGTTTCGTGCGTTGGCCATTTTTTTTGCCAAGGCGTTGCGCAGCCGGATATGCAGGTCATTAAGGCCAGCATGCCGACCAACGCAAGCGTCGTCCGCAATTCTCTGTTCGCAATAACTGCGTTCATGTTTTACCCCTACCTTGAGTGCTTTCCGACAGCCAAAATTAACAACTCCCGCTTGGACTTGCCCCTAGGGAGGAGGGGATATAAATCAAGTTCTGTATTGATCTATAAACCGTCATTGCGGACAAGCCTCACTGGTACATGGCATATATACGAGCTAGGCTTGCCCACGAAGGTTTTGAAACGCAGACAATCGACCAGACTTACTTCGCCTTCAGCTTCAAATACGACTGATGCATGTCCGAAGCCCAGCCATCAATCACGTTTTTTACGTCGGTGGATTTCATGACCTGGGAGTCGTTTTCCAGTGGCTTTCCAGTGCCTTTGCGCACCACTTGCGCCATGATCTTGTTGGTTCCGCCATCAAGGAACACCGCTTCTGTAGCCAGACCCGTTTCCTGATCACGAATACCGCTGGCGGTACTGACGGCTGCGGCCACCAAGGCAATCGGGATCACCTCATAAGGTTTGAGGCCTTCAGTCTTTGTGCTGACGGCGGTGATCGCCGCGCGCACCACGATTACACCCGGGCCTGGACCGGTGGCGAGCGGTAACGATTTACTGAGCTCACGATTAAGCGCCTGATCGTAATAACTGGTGATGCCTGACAAGGTGCTTTGTGGGATTTTCACGGTCGGTTGTGGCTTGGGGTAGAGCTGGGTCGGCTCAATGTAAACGCTGGTGTACTGGTTGATGTTGAGTTTTGGGTCGACCCAACGCATCACCTCAACACCCGAGGGAGACTTCGCTTCTTTGAGCTGACTGTAGTCCTTGAGAAAGCCCGAATACTCTTCTGGCTGGGTTAATTTGCTGGAACAGCCCACAACTCCGATGGAGGCGATGCACAGCATGCTCATCATTAACGCAAGCTTCATCATGTAACTCCTGTCAAATGAGCAGCAACGGGATTTGCTTGATGCAAGTCGTCTTCCCAGTGCCCGACTGCCCCTCTAGGACAACAGGTTTACCTGGGCTGCGGACATCGAGCAAAATCCGATTAAAGTTCGGTGGTTTCACAAAGGTGAAGGTCGGGACGCCCTCAGTAACGAACACTTCTTCCAGGTTGAGCTTCATCGATTCCACCGCATTCCAATTGTGCTCGAAAGCTATCACAGCCCATCACATTAGCAAGCAGGTCCGATAGAGGTAAGCATCCTGTATTGGTGGTGGACTGTTCAGTCAATTGGGGGACCGCTTCTGGCCGATTTTGTTGAAAAAGTCGGTTCGCCAAAACGACCCAAATATTGATCGGTGAAAATGCCTTTTTTACACGCTGCCACGTGAAATCTGAGCTCGGAAGCCTCTGCCAAAAGTAAAGATTTCAATCTCAGGCGCGTACTTTTCTGCCGAGGAAACCATGACCGACTTTTTCAACGGAATCGGCCGATTTCTGCCCGTCGCCATCGTCAGTTTGGGCCGCTTTCTGTCGGTCGGGGTCACGAAGGTGCTGGCCAAGTCAAATGCAATAACTGGTCAAATCGAACGCAGGTTTGAGCGCTTGACGCAGACGCTCGGCGTTGATGTCGTAGGCTTGTTTAAGCCTTCTAGCGCTGATTGAAGTCGTTGGCGCTTCCGGCTTCCATTGTTCGCTATTTACATTCTGCCTATTTCTAGCTCTCGGTCTTGGCGCACGGTTGCAGGTTCTGGGGGCTCAGTCGTTCTGATTTTCAAGCGATTCACGACCACCATCCAGAGTTTCTTAACCAATACGCGCGCGGACTCGATCGACAGCTTCATCTTGGGCTATTTCAGATGGTGACCGTCAATCTGATATGAAGAGATGTCAGCCTGGCTGATGTGGGCGATTTCGTCTCGGCGAGAGGGTCGTGCGACAAAGCGAAAGCTGTTGCTGATGACTGCAGAATACCAAGCTCGGTCGATCACAATTCAGCTGAGGTGATTGACCGGTGATTGACAGCAGATTCAGGCAGAAAGGGGTTGCGAGCGTAACCCCTTGATTTTATTGGTGGGCCCAGCAGGACTCGAACCTGCGACCAAGGGATTATGAGTCCCCTGCTCTAACCAACTGAGCTATAGGCCCCCAGTGGTCGCGGATTATAACGACGGTTTCTCGACAGTGCTATCCGAAAGATCGGAAAGACTCGCACGAAGAAAGGTTGCAGCGAATTCCGAGGGGGTCAGGGGCAGGCTGACGATGTAGCCCTGGATCTGTTCGCAGCCTTCGGCGGCGAGGAATTTTTGCTGGGCCTGGTTCTCGACGCCTTCGGCGATGACGGTCAATTGCATGCTGCGGCCCAGGGCGATGATGGCGCGCACGATGGCGGCATCATGGGGGTCGTCGGGCAAGCCGCGGACGAAGGATTGGTCGATCTTGAGGATATCCAGTGGCAGGCGCTTGAGATAGCTGAGCGAGGAGTAGCCGGTGCCGAAGTCATCGATGGCCAGTTGCACGCCCAGGCGTTTGAGTTGATGGAGCACGGCGAGGGCTTCTTCGGCCTGGCTCATGATGAAGTTTTCAGTGATCTCCAGTTGCAGGTAACCGGGCTTGAGGTGGTAGAACTTGAGCAACTGGTCGATGCGCTTGACCAGGTTCGGTTGACGCAACTGTGCGCCCGCCAGGTTGACCGAGAGCGGGCCGAAGATTTTGCAGCTCTTGTTCCATTCGCGCATCTGCTGGCAGGCATGTTCGAGCACCCAGTCGCCGAGTTGCAGGATCATGCCGTTTTCTTCGGCCAGGGAAATGAAGTGCTCGCGGGGCACGTCGCCGAAAGTGGGATTGTTCCAGCGGATCAGCGCTTCGGCACCGACCAGGCTCTGGCTCTTGAGGCTGAACTTTGGCTGGAAGCACAGGCTCAGTTCGTTGCGCTCGATGGCCCGGCGCAGTTCGTGTTCCAGGGCGACCCGCTCGCTGGCCTGGGCGGTGAGATCGCGGGTATAGCTTTCGACGCGGTTGCGCCCTTTGGCTTTTGAGCAGTACATGGCTGCGTCGGCATTTTTGATCAGGCTGGCAACGTCTGTACCGTCCTGTGGGTAAAGACTGGTGCCGATGCTGGCGCTGGTGAAGAACTCGTGTTCGCCGGCCTGGAAGGGGGCGCTGAAGCAGGCCAGCAGTTTGTTGGCAATGTTCTCGGCATCGCTGGCTTGTTGCAGGCCGGGCAGCAGGATGATGAATTCATCGCCGCCCAGGCGCGCTACGGTGTCGATGTCGCGGACCTGTTCCTTGAGTCTGTGGGCGATGCCCTTTAGCAGCAGGTCGCCGACCGGATGACCGAGGCTGTCGTTGATGTGCTTGAAACGGTCCAGGTCGAGAAACAGCACGGCGCCTTGGCTACTGGAGTCCTGCGGGCAGGTGAGGGCCGATTGCAGGCGACTTTCGAACAGGGTGCGGTTGGGCAGCCCGGTGAGCGGGTCGTGATGGGCCTGGTAGTCCAGCTTGGCCTGTGCATGCTTGAGGCTGGAAATATCGGCGAACACGGCCACGAAATGGGTGACGCTCCGCTCGTTGTTGCGTACGGCACTGATCGTCAACCAGCTGGGGTACAGCTCGCCATTTTTGCGCCGGTTGTAGATTTCGCCCTGCCAGTGACCTTCTGCGGTCAGTTGATGCCACAGGGCGATGTAGAACGCGCTGTCGTGCTGGCCTGAAGCGAGCAAGCGCGGGGTTTGCCCCAGCGCTTCGATTTCGCTGTAACCGGTGATCTCGGTAAAGGCGCGATTGACCGCAGTGATGCGTTGCTCGATATCGGTAATCAACACGCCCTCGGCCGTGCTTTCGAATACGGTGGCGGCCAGTTGCAACTTCTCCTGCATCAAATGACGTTCGGTAATATCACGGGCAATGGTCAGCATGCAGTTGACGCCGCCGATCGGCAGAGGGCGGGCGGAGAGCTCGCACAGGCGGACCTCGCCATCGATGCGACGGATGTGGCAGCTGAAGTCCCGTACGAAGCCGTCTCTTTCAAGGATGTCGAGCAGCCGCTTGCGCTCGTTGAGATCGACCCAGATGCCCAGGTCGAGCGTCGAGTGGTCGATCGAGACGATGCTGTTGTAACCGGTCAGGCGACTGAAGCCTTCGTTCACTTCGATCAGCAGGCCATCACTCTGGCGTGACAGCAGGAGGCCGTCGGGCGAGGCGTGGAAGGCCTTGGCGAACTTCTCTTCGGAGATCTGTAGCTGTTGCTGGGTTTCCTTGAGTTGGCTGATGTCGCGCACCACCACAACCACGGCCGGCGTGGTATCGAGCTTGAAGGGCTCGGCCGAGATGAGGCCAGTGAACACCTGGCTGTTACTGCGGCGAAAGGGCATCTCCAGGTTGCGGATGCTGCCGGCCTGCAGGCGCTGCAGCAGGCCAGGGCCGATGCCCTCGATGCCCTCGATGCCCCAGATTTCCAGATCGATGGCGGATTTGCCAATGACCTCGGCGGCGCTCATGCCGATCTGTTCCTCGAAGGCTTTGTTGACCTCCAGCAGGCAACCGTCGCTGAGGCGCGCAATCACCAGGATGTCCGGGCATTGCTTGAAGACCGAGGCGAACTTCTGTTCGGAGAGGCGCAATGCTTCTTCGATTTTCTTGGTTTCACTGATATCGATCATCAGCCCACGCATGACCGGGGCATGGCCCGGTTCGATCAGGCTGACGATGTCGCGCACCCAGAGGCAGCGTCCCTCGGCGGTGATGACTCGGTAATCGAGGCTGTGGTCGCGTCCAACCGCCGTTTCGGCATCGCAGAAGGCCTGGGCCCAATAGGCGTCGTCGGGGTGCAGGATGCTGGCCCAGAAGCCCGGCCTGAGCCATTGGCTCAGCGGATAACCCAGCAGGTCTTCAGCATGGGGTGAAACGTACGTGTAGGTGAAATCGTTGGCGTTGGCCTCCCAGGCGATGGCCGACAGGCTCTCGATCAGGCTGCGGTAGTGGTACTCGCTACTGCGCAGTTCCTGCTCCAGGGCGATGCGCCGGGAGATTTCCGAGCTGAGGCGGCGGTTGATGCGAATCACCCCCGCCAATATGACGACCAGCACGAACAGGCCGGGCAGGCCATAGATCAGTGCGTCATACCAGAGCGTACGCTGGTCAAGCACCTTGCCGAGCCAGCGTTCCTGGATATTGCTGGTTTCGCTGGGTGTTATTTCGCCAAGGACCTTGTCGAGAATGCCAACCAGGATCTTTTGATTTTGCGGTACCGCCATCGCCAGTTGATAGCGATAAGGCGTTTCACCGCTGACGTACAAGCCTTCGAGCTTGAGCTGGCGCAGGCTCCAGACGCTCGAGGCGAGATCGCCGACTACGGCATCGACTTTATCCGTGGCCAGGTCCTGCAAGGCCGAGCTGAGGTTCGGCAGGGCGACCAGATTGAGGTCGGGGTGGTGGGTGCGCAGCAGTTCATGAGGCGCATAATTTTCCACCACGGCGATCTTCAGCCCGTAGAGCTCCTTGAGGTTGCGCGGCTGGGGGCCACCCTTGTGGGCCAGGATGACGATCGGGAAGTCCAGGTAGGGGCGAGTGAATGCCAGGTAGGTCTGCCGCTCGGGCGTCGACATGATGCCTGGCAGCAAGTCCAGTTTGCCCTGTTTGGCCTGCTCCAGTACCGCTGTCCAGCTGACGGGCTCGATCGGCTGAACGCTGACGCCCAGGCGATCCTTTATCAAGGCAATGTAGTCGGCGGCCAGTCCCTGGTAGTGGCCTTCCTGGTCCCTGTATTCGAAGGGTGGCCAGGAGGCATCGACGCCCAGGCGCAGCTGCGGATGGGCGCTGAGCCAGGCTTGTTCCTCGTCTGTCAGGGTCAGGGCGTCGGCCGCTGCGGTCCATGCAAGCACAGATAGCAACAGGAGGGCCGGCAGTCTGGGCATAGCGGCCTCGTTACATCGGTGGAATGAGTCGAGTGTAGACGGGCATTTCGCGGAGAGTGAGGGTGGCTGGTCTTAAATTGCAGAAAGCAAAACCCCCGGCATGCCGGGGGTTTTGGTATCACTCGTCGAGGAAGGAGCGTAGATGCTCGCTTCTCGTCGGATGACGCAGCTTGCGCAGCGCCTTGGCTTCGATCTGACGGATCCGTTCACGGGTCACGTCGAACTGTTTACCGACCTCTTCGAGGGTGTGGTCGGTATTCATGTCGATACCGAAACGCATACGCAGCACTTTGGCTTCGCGCGCGGTCAGCCCGGACAGGACTTCGCGCGTGGCTTCCTTGAGGCTCTCGACAGTGGCGACATCGATTGGCGACTGCATGGTCGAGTCTTCGATGAAGTCTCCCAGATGCGAATCTTCGTCATCACCGATCGGGGTTTCCATGGAGATCGGCTCTTTGGCGATCTTCAATACCTTGCGGATCTTGTCCTCAGGCATCTCCATGCGCTCACCCAGCTCTTCCGGGGTCGGTTCACGACCCATTTCCTGCAACATCTGCCGGGAAATACGGTTGAGCTTGTTGATCGTCTCGATCATGTGCACCGGAATACGAATGGTGCGCGCCTGGTCGGCGATCGAGCGGGTGATGGCCTGACGGATCCACCAGGTAGCGTAGGTCGAGAACTTGTAGCCGCGACGGTATTCGAACTTGTCCACCGCTTTCATCAAGCCGATGTTGCCTTCCTGGATCAGGTCAAGGAACTGCAGGCCACGGTTGGTGTACTTCTTGGCGATCGAGATCACCAGACGCAGGTTCGCTTCAACCATCTCTTTCTTCGCGCGGCGGGCCTTGGCCTCACCGATCGACATGCGACGGTTGATGTCCTTGATCTCGGCAATCGTCAGGCCGGTCTCGTTCTGCAGGTCTACCAGCTTTTGCTGGCAACGGACAATGTCGGCGTCCAGGCGGCCCAGAGCTTCGGCCCACTTGGTGCTGCGCTTGGAGAGGTCGCCGCTCCAGGTCATGTCGACTTCGTTGCTCGGGAACAGACGCAGGAAGTCGGCACGCGGCATGCGTGCATCACGTACGCACAGCTGCATGATCGCGCGCTCTTGCTGACGCAGGCGGTCCAGGGCGCTACGAACGCGCTCCACCAGGCCTTCGAACTGCTTGGGCACCAGCTTGATCGGCATGAACAGCTCGGCCAGTGCCAGCATCTCGGCAATGCCTTGCTTGCTGTCGCGACCGTGCTTTTTCAGAGCCTTGAGGGTGATATCCAGCTGCTCGGAAACCGCACCGAAACGCTGTTGCGCAACGATTGGGTCCGGACCGCTTTCGGCCTCTTCCTCGTCGTCGCTCGCTTCGGCGCTTTCGTCGTCGTCTTCGTCCTTGGCTTCCTTGTCGGACTTTTCGACAGGCGGCGGCACCTCGGCCGGCGGCGCAATGCCGTCGTCCGGATCGATGTAGCCGCTCAGGACATCGGACAGGCGGCCACCTTCGGTGGTCACACGCTCATATTCGCTGAGGATGTGCTCGACCGTGCCAGGGAAGTGCGCGATAGCGCCCATCACTTCACGGATGCCTTCCTCGATACGCTTGGCGATTTCGATCTCGCCTTCACGGGTCAGGAGTTCGACAGTGCCCATTTCGCGCATATACATGCGCACCGGGTCCGTCGTGCGGCCGATGTCGGTTTCCACTGCCGCCAACGCTGCGGCCGCTTCTTCTGCGGCTGCTTCGTCGGTGTCGGCTTCGGCCAACAAAAGGGCATCCGCATCCGGAGCACTCTCGAATACGTTGATCCCCATGTCGTTGATCATGCGGATGATGTCTTCCACCTGTTCCGGATCTGAAATATCCTCCGGCAGGTGGTCGTTGACCTCCGCGTAAGTCAGGTAGCCCTGCTCACGACCGCGGGTGATCAACTCTTTGATGCGAGACTGCTGTTGCGCTTTTCCGGACATAACACCCTATCCACTGAAGGTCTTGGCGGGCAAAAAACAAGCCGAGGATTATACCCGAGCATGGACCTCACGCGCCAGTTGAGGTCGGGGTTTGTGCGGGAACATTCCGGCTTAACAGATCGCGCAGCTGATTTTTTTCCTCTGCGCTCAATTCACTTTGACGTGCTTTCCTGAGCAGATGTTCCAGGCTGCGCTCGCGTTGGCGAGCGGACAAGCTAGTTATAGTGTCGAAAAACTGTTGTTCAAGGTTGTCGGCATCAATCAGCCACTCCTTTTCGGCCAGTGCGCGTAGCAGGCGTCCTTGTTCGGTGCCGTGCCAACGCGCAATCAGTTGTAATGAGCGTAGCTTAGGATTCTTCTGCAGGGCTTCGAGCAGGGCCACCAACAGCTGGGCGTAGACATGGTCTTCGGCAGCGAAGTGGCTGGCGTCCTCGACCTTTTCCGCCAATTGCGGATGATGGAGGAGGGTGCGCAAAGCACTGAGTGTTGGTGGTTCGACGCTCGCCGGCATGCGCGGGGCACGTGGCTGGAAATCCTGGCGCTTACCGTTCTTGTCCCATGGCTTGCCTTTTTTGTCCCAGGGCTTGCCTTCCCACTTTTTCTGGCCGCCGTTGTGTTTCGGCGTCCATTCCTGCTGTTGCGGCTCAAAGGCATCCTGGTGATGGAAGTCGCTGTAATCCGGGCTGTAATCGGGAATCGCATCATAGTCGATCGACGGATCGTAGCTCGGTGGAGGTTCGGCCGGTGCGTTGTGCACGAGTTGCTGGACCTCGGCGATGTTGAGCCCGGTGATTTCCTTGAGGCGATTGCGCATCAATGTGCGCAGGTTGGCACCGGGCACTTTTTCGATGAGCGGTGCAGCCAGGGTCGCCATGTGCGCCTTGCCTTCGAGCGAGCGCGGGTCAGCTTCTTCGGTCAGTTGCTGGAAGAAATAGTCGGCCAGCGGCTGGGCGTGCTGATTGATGCGGGCGCGGAAGGCGTCGGTGCCTTCGGAACGGACCAGGGTATCCGGGTCTTCGCCTTCGGGCAGAAACAAAAAGCGTGCCTTGCGCCCGTCCTGCAAGCTCGACAGGGTTGCCTCCAGGGCACGCCAGGCTGCATTGCGGCCTGCCTGGTCACCGTCGAAGCAGAACAGGACGCTGGGCACGACCCGGAACAGGCGCTTGAGGTGTTCTTCGCTGGTGGCCGTGCCAAGGGTGGCCACGGCATTGCGCAGGCCTTGCTGGGCCAGCGCGATCACGTCCATGTAGCCTTCGACGACAATGATTTCATCGAGGTTGCGGTTGAACTTGCGTGCCTCGAACAGGCCGTAGAGCTCCTGGCCCTTGTGAAACACCGGAGTTTCCGGGGAGTTCAGGTATTTGGGCTTGTCATCGCCCAGTACCCGTCCGCCAAAAGCGATCACCCGGCCACGGCTGTCTCGAATCGGGAACATGACGCGATCGCGAAAGCGGTCATAGCGTTTGCCGGTTTCGGCGTTCTCGATCAGCAGGCCGGCGTCGATCATGGCCTTTTGCTGCAGGGTGTCGCTGCTCAGGTGCTTGAACAGGTTGTCCCAGCCTGGCGGGGCGAAGCCCAGGCCAAAGTCCCGGGCGATTTCACCCGACAGGCCGCGACCCTTGAGGTAGTCGACGGCGGCCTTGCGCGTGGGGTGGCTTTTCAGGGCCTGCCGGTAGAACTCGGCTGCCGCGGTCAGCAGCGGGTAAAGCGGTGAGTCGGTGGGTTGCCGAGGCTTGTGCCCGCGCCCGCTTTCTTCGCGGGGGACTTCCATGCCGGCTGCCTTGGCCAGGTCTTCGACGGCCTGGGGGAAATCCAGGTTGTCGTGGTCCATGATGAAACCAAGGGCATTGCCACCGGCGCCGCAGCCGAAGCAGTAGTAGAACTGCTTGTCTGGGCTGACGCTGAACGAGGGGGTCTTTTCCTTGTGGAACGGGCAGCAGGCTGTGTAGTTCTTGCCTGCTTTTTTCATTTGCAGGCGCGAGCTCACGACATCGACGATATCGGTGCGGTTCAGGAGGTCGTCGATAAAACTTTGGGGAATCAGCCCGGCCATGGCGTTCTCATCATCAGGCGACAAAGCGGCGGCGCTGGGGCGACCGGCTGCTCGTTGGACTCAAGTGTAATCGCTAATGCGGCGGCAACGGCTACGCATCCGAGAACAGCCTGGGCCGAAGTCGAATGGCGTGAAACAATACTGGAGTTGGTGCCTTGCCAGAATCTTGCAGGAAGATGCGGAAAGGGCGTGCTCGTCTGCAGCCGGTAAAGGCTCGTCAGTGTCGACGTGCACATCTGGCGTTGAGGCCAGCTCTGACGTTTGGGGCAGGTTCGCCTTCGGCCGCATGAGCGGTCGTGGCGGCCTCTCGCTCGAAAGCTTGAGGTTGGCGCTGCATCTGCCGGCAGCCCGGCTTTAGGGCCGGGCGAGGCAGAAGCTTGCGACGGACGTCTGTAAATTAATACAGGCGAACGGCGCGGCGCTGTTCGCGCTGTACTTTCTTGGCGTGACGCTTGACAGCAGCTGCTGCTTTACGCTTACGCTCAGAAGTCGGCTTCTCGTAAAATTCGCGGCTACGAACTTCAGCCAGAACACCGGCTTTTTCGCAGGAGCGCTTGAAACGACGCAGAGCTACGTCGAAGGGTTCGTTCTCTTTAACTTTGACGGCTGGCATCCAGAGCTACCTTCATTCATTACCGGGGTCAACGTACTCATGGCGGAAAAACGCGCTGGAGGACGTCGGTTTTTAAGGGTTGCGGATGTTAACCCTAAGGCGCTCGGAATGCAAAGCCTCTGATCGAAAACCGCTGGTCGGGGCCGAAAGCGGCGACTATCATGCGCGCCTTCGAATTCAGCCTCAACAAGGCGCAGACCCATGCTAGTACTGGGATTGGAAACATCCTGCGACGAAACCGGCGTCGCATTATACGACAGTGAACGGGGCCTTCTGGCCGACGCACTGTTCAGTCAGATCGACCTGCACCGAGCCTATGGCGGCGTGGTGCCGGAGCTGGCCTCGCGTGATCACGTCAAGCGCATGCTGCCGTTGATCCGTCAGGTGCTGGCCGAAGCCGACTGCGTACCCACCGAGATCGACGCGATCGCCTACACCGCGGGTCCTGGCCTGGTCGGCGCCTTGCTGGTCGGGGCCTCCTGCGCGCAGGCGCTGGCGTTTGCCTGGGGCATTCCGGCCCTGGGCGTGCACCATATGGAAGGCCATCTGCTGGCCCCGATGCTGGAGGAGCAGCCGCCGGAATTCCCGTTCGTCGCTTTGTTGGTATCCGGCGGTCATACCCAGCTGGTTCGGGTCGATGGAATCGGTCGTTACGAGTTGTTGGGTGAAACCCTGGACGACGCTGCCGGTGAGGCCTTCGACAAGACCGCGAAAATGATCGGTCTCAATTATCCCGGCGGCCCGGAGATCGCCCGCCTGGCAGCCCAGGGGGTTGCCGGCCGCTTTGTTTTTCCGCGCCCCATGACCGACCGTCCAGGGCTGGATTTCAGTTTCAGTGGCTTGAAAACCTTTGCGCTCAACACCTGGCAGCAGTGCCGGAGCGCCGGGGACGACGGCGAGCAAACCCGTTGCGACATCTCGCTGGCCTTCCAGCAGGCGGTGGTGGAGACTTTGACGATCAAATGCCGTCGGGCCTTGAAACAGACGGGTATGAAGCGTCTGGTCATTGCCGGTGGCGTCAGCGCCAACAAGGCTCTGCGGGCATCTTTGGAAACAATGCTCGGTGAGCTCAAGGGCAACGTCTACTACGCTCGTCCTGAGTTCTGCACCGATAATGGCGCGATGATCGCATTTGCCGGCTGCCAGCGTTTGCAGGCCGGTCAGCAGGAAAGCCTGGCAATCAGTGTGCAGGCGCGTTGGCCGATGGAGCAGTTATCGGCGTTGTGAGCCTGAGCGGTGCTCATTTTGTAGATTCAGAAATGCCGTTCGCGTCCGGCAAACAGGTCGCGTAGATTGCCGCGGTGGCGCCAGACGATGAGCAGGGTCAGTACGCTCATCGGCAGCAGTGCCTCGGGCTCGCGCCAAGCCAGGAGGGGCAGGATCAGCGGTGTTGCGATCAGGGCGGCGAGCGAGCTGGTGCGGGTCAGGTAGAAAATGAGCGCCCAGGCAGCAATGGCCAGCATCGCGGCGGGCGGGTAAAGGCCCAGCAGCATGCCGGCGGAAGTGGCAACACCTTTGCCGCCGCGAAAGCGGAAGTACAGCGGGAACAGGTGGCCAAGAACTGCGCAGAGGCCGACCCAGGCCTGCTGTTGCAGTGACAGGCCGGCCAGGCTGGCGATCAGCACGGGAAGCAAACCCTTGCAGAGGTCGCCAAGCAGTGTGATGACGGCGAGCTTTTTACCTGCCAGGCGCAGCATATTGGTGGCGCCGGCGTTGCCGGAACCGCTCATTCGCGGGTCTGGGCTGCCGGTCAGGCGACTGAGGATGATGGCGAAGGACAGAGAGCCAAGCAGGTAGGCAAGTAACGCCAGTAACCAAAACATGCTAACTATTCCGGGCGAGGACGCCCCAGATTCTAACGGCGCATTGCGCCCTTGTCGTGCTGCGGAGAGAAGTGCTTGGACAGAGTGTTTATCGAAGGTCTGGAAGTCGACACCGTTATCGGTGCCTATGACTGGGAGCGGGGCATTCGTCAGTGCCTGCGTCTGGACCTGAGTCTCGCCTGGGACAACCGCCCGGCCGCTGCGGGTGACGACCTGACGCTGGCCCTCGACTATGCCAGTGTCTGCACGCGCATCCAGGGGTTTGCCGAGCAGTCGCAATTTCAGTTGGTCGAGACCTTCGCCGAGCGTCTGGCCGAAGTGCTGATGAGTGAGTTCCAGATTCCCTGGCTGCACCTGCGGTTGACCAAGCCAGGTGCTGTGCCAGCCGCCAAAGGGGTAGGCGTGGAGATCGAGCGCGGATGTCTCTGACCCCGGTTTACCTAGGGCTCGGTAGCAACATCGAGCGTGAAGTCCACTTGCACGCGGGGCTCGATGCCTTGGCTGGATTTCTCCAGGGCATGCGCTGTTCTGCGGTTTTCGAAAGCCAGCCCGTAGGTATCAAGAGCGGGCCGTTTTTCAATCTGGTGGTGTCGGCCATGACCGATCTTCCGCTGATGGAGCTGGACCGCCGCTTGAAGTTCATCGAGGCGGACAACGGCCGCTATGCCCCGGACCGCAAAGGCTTGCCGTTGGATATCGACGTCTTGCTGTATGGCGATCTGGTCGGCAATTTCGATGGTTTGATCCTGCCTCGCGCCGAGATTCTCAAGAATGCCTTTGTGTTGTGGCCGCTTTCGTTGATTGCGCCGGATCTTGAACATCCAGTGGTGGGTAAAAGTTTCCGGGCGTTGTGGGCTGAATCGAGTATCGATCAGGTGCTGGCTCCGGTTCCGTTTGAGTGGAATGGGCGGCAGCTGACGCAAACTTTCAGTTGATCACAGTATTTTGCGACCGGGAACCGGTCGCAGGATCTCGGATCAGCTCCCTTTGTAGGCCTGTAACGCCCTGAGCCGCTCACCCTTGAGCGCTTCACCCAGCGCCTTGCCCTTGATCCCCTGTTCGATCAGCGGCTGCACAGAGACCGCACGGGCGGCCTGGGCTGCGCCGCGCAGATAATCAGCCTGTGGATAACTCCGCTCTTCCAGCCCCAGGCGCCCGCGCGCATCCATCTCGCAGGCGGCGATAAACTCCTCGAAGCGATGCGGGCGGCGATACACGTCGAAGCTTTGCAGGAGTTCGAGCAAGGTCGACGCCTTGAGCTCCAGCGCCCGGTGGCCGTGGGTGTAATACTCCCCGACCAGCATGGCCAGTTCCTGGCAATCTCGAGGTACCTTGAAGCGCTCGTTCACTGTTTTGATCAGCTCGAGGCCCCGCTGTTCGTGGGCAATATGCCGTGGCCACAGCTGCGGCGGTGTTCGCCCCTTACCCAGATCGTGCAGCAGACAGGCCCAGCGCACGCTCAGCGGTTGCTGGAACCTGGCGGCCTGTTCCAGCACGCTGAGGGTGTGCGTGCCCGTGTCGATTTCCGGGTGATGGGCCGCCGGTTGCGGAACGCCAAACAGTTCGTCGACCTCGGGAAGCAGCTCTTTGAGGGCGCCGCAGTCGCGCAGGACTTGCACAAACACCTGGGGCTGATCTTCCATCAGTGCGCGGGCGATTTCCTTCCACGTGCGCTCTGGTGTCAGGGCCAGCAATTCGCCTGAGTCGCTAAGTTGACGCATCAGCTCCAGGGTTTCCGGTGCGACGGTAAAACCCAGCCCGGCATAACGCGCTGCAAAGCGTGCAACACGCAAGACTCTTAGGGGATCTTCGGCGAATGCGGGAGAAACATGGCGCAAGATTCGAGCTTCAAGGTCGTCCTTACCATGGTAAGGATCGGTCAAATTACCCTGTTCATCCTCGGCCATGGCGTTGATGGTCAGGTCTCGCCGAATCAGGTCTTCTTCAAGGGTAACGTCGGGGCTGGCATGAAAGACAAAGCCACCATAGCCCCGGCCGCTTTTTCGCTCGGTGCGCGCCAGCGCGTATTCCTCACCGCTTTTGGGGTGCAGGAACACCGGAAAGTCTGCGCCTACCGGTCGATAGCCCAGGGCTTGCATCTGATCGGTGGTGGCACCGACCACAACCCAGTCGACATCGGTGACCGGCCTGCCAAGCAGTCGATCGCGCACAGCGCCGCCGACTTTATAAATCTGCATAAAAAACCTCCGTTGACCCGACAGGATACCTGTTGTCTCGGGCCAGCGGAGGTGCAGCGTGGGTCACAGATGAACGACGGCCAGGTCCAGTCGACCGTACTCACCATCGCCATGCTCGCTTCTGGGGGGCACGTGATGGGTCTTCACGATCTGGTCGCCCTGAAGGGTTTCCAGATGGATGTCGAAGCCCCACAGGCGATGCAAATGCTTGAGAACCTCCTCAGTCGAATCACCCAGGGGTTTGCGGTCATGCTGCTGGTGACGCAGGGTCAGCGAGCGGTCGCCGCGGCGGTCAATGCTCCAGATCTGCACGTTGGGCTCTCGGTTGCCCAGGTTGTACTGCGCGGCGAGGGTTTCGCGAATGATCCGGTAACCTTCTTCGTCATGGATGGCCGGGACCAGCAGGTCATCGCGTTGGTCGTCATCGAGGATGCTGAACAGTTTCAGGTCGCGGATGACCTTTGGCGAGAGGTACTGCAGGATGAAACTCTCGTCCTTGAAGCTGCTCATGGCGAACTTGATGGTCGATAGCCAGTCGCTGCCGGCGATGTCCGGGAACCAGCGACGATCCTCTTCGGTGGGGGCCTCGCAGATGCGGCGGATGTCCCTGTACATGGAAAAACCCAGGGTGTAGGGGTTGATGCCGTTGTAGTAGGGGCTGTCGAAGCCGGGCTGGAAGATCACGCTGGTGTGGGACTGGAGAAACTCGATCATGAAGCCGTCCGTGACCAGGCCTTCGTCATACAAATCGTTCATCAGGGTGTAATGCCAGAATGTTGCCCAGCCCTCGTTCATCACCTGTGTCTGGCGTTGTGGGTAGAAGTATTGAGCGATCTTGCGCACGATCCGCACGACTTCCCGCTGCCAGGGTTCGAGCAACGGCGCGTGTTTCTCGATGAAGTAAAGAATGTTTTCCTGGGGCTCGGCGGGAAAACGGGCGTTATCCCGGTCACTGTGTTTACCGGTGCCCTTGGGAATTGTCCGCCACAGGTCGTTGATTTGCTTCTGCAGATGCTCTTCGCGGTCCTTCTGGCGCCGCCGTTCTTCTTCGGCGGAAATCGGGTAGGGCCGCTTGTAACGGTCGACACCGTAGTTCATCAGGGCGTGGCAGGAGTCGAGCAGGTCCTCCACCGCGTCGATGCCATGGCGCTCTTCGCACTGCATGATGTACTGCTTGGCGAATACCAGATAGTCGATGATCGAACTGGCGTCGGTCCAGGTGCGGAACAGGTAGTTGCCCTTGAAGAAACTGTTGTGGCCATAGCAGGCATGCGCAACCACCAGCGCCTGCATGCAGATGGTGTTTTCCTCCATCAGGTAGGCGATGCAGGGGTCGGAGTTGATCACGATCTCGTAGGCCAGCCCCATTTGGCCGCGACTGTAGGACTTCTCGGTGCTAAGGAAGTGTTTACCGTAAGACCAGTGGTGATAGCCCAGTGGCATACCCACCGAGGCGTAGGCATCCATCATCTGTTCGGCGGTGATGACCTCGATCTGATTGGGGTAAGTATCCAGGGCATAACGTTCGGCAATACGACTGATCTCCCGGTCGTAGGCCTGGATAAGTTCAAAGGTCCATTCTGAACCCGTGGAAATGGGTTGGCGCTTCTGCTCTCTAGCAGTCATGTCACTAACCTGCGCTGAAAGAGTTCACGGAAGACCGGATAGATATCGCCGGCCGATACCAGCTGCTGTTGGGCGAACGTGTCGACGAAAGCGTCGCCGATGCGCTCGTATTCAAACCATAGGGCCTGGTGTTCGCGCGGGGTAATCTCCACGTAAGTGTAGTACTGCACGAATGGCATGATCTGCTTGGCCAGGATATCGCGGCAGATGGGTGAGTCATCGTTCCAGTTGTCACCGTCGGAAGCTTGCGCTGCGTAGATGTTCCACTCGTTGGTTGGGTAGCGTTCGGCCATGATTTCCTGCATCAGTTTCAGAGCGCTGGAAACGATGGTGCCACCGGTTTCGCGTGAATAGAAAAACTCTTCCTCGTCGACTTCGCGGGCGCTGGTGTGATGGCGAATGAACACCACGTCAATCTTGTCGTAGTTACGCTTGAGGAATAGGTACAACAGGATGAAAAAGCGCTTGGCGATGTCCTTGGTCGCTTGGGTCATGGACCCGGAAACGTCCATCAGGCAGAACATGACAGCCTTGGAGCTTGGATTGGGCTGCTTGATCAGCAGGTTGTACTTGAGATCGAACGTATCAAGGTAGGGGATCCGATAAATTCGTGCGCGCAACCGTTCGATTTCGGCCTCTATTTCCTGAATATCGCCGAAATTGTCCGGCTCTTCCTGCTTGAGACGCGCCAGTTCCTCCTGCGCCACGCGAAGCTTGCCGCGGCTGCTTCCGGACAGTGCGATTCGCCGGGCATGGGCCGAGCGCAGGGTGCGAATGATGTTGATGCGCGAGGGGTTGCCTTCGTTGCTGATGCCGGCGCGCACCGTCTTGAAGGTGTCGCTGCCGCTCAGGTGGCGCTTGATCAGGTTAGGCAGTTCCAGGTCTTCGAACATGAATTCGAGGAACTCTTCCTGGGTAATCTGGAAGACGAACTCGTCCATGCCCTCGCCGGAGTTACCGGCCTTGCCCGGCCCTCTGCCGCCACCGCCCCCCGGTGGTCGAGCAATGTGTTCGCCCGCGGTGAATTCCTTGTTGCCGGGGTGAACAACGGTTTGTTTGCCGCCGCGGCCATGGTGCAGCACCGGTTCGTCGATATCGCGACCGGGAATGCTGATCTGTTCGCCATGTTCCATATCGGTAATGGAACGGCGGCTTACTGCTTCTTCAACAGCTTTCTTGATGTGATCACGGTAGCGCCGCAGAAAGCGTTGGCGGTTTACCGTGCTCTTGTTCTTGCCATTGAGACGTCGGTCGATCACATAGCTCATGACTGCTCCTTAGAAGCTGTCTTGAAACGGGTCGAACGGGCTGAGGCTGAGCAAGATGATTGCGGGGCATCCAGACAAGGATGCCCTGAACCAGGTTTGCGTGTCAGCTCGCCGCCGGTTTCTACAACACCTTCTTAAAACCTGTGTAACAGAAAATGCCGACACAGGCTCTGGGCTAACGACAACCGGTGCTTCCGGTCGCGGATTATTGGGATTTTCTAACCCGCAGGTACCATTCCGAGAGCAACCGGACTTGCTTGTCTGTGTAACCGCGCTCCACCATCCGTGTGACGAAGTCGTTGTGTTTTTGTTGGTCCTCTTTGCTGGCCTTGGCGTTGAAGCTGATAACAGGCAGCAGATCCTCCGTGTTGGAGAACATCTTCTTCTCGATCACTACGCGCAGTTTCTCGTAGCTGAGCCAGGTCGGATTCTTGCCGTTATTGTTGGCTCGTGCACGCAAGACGAAGTTGACGATTTCGTTGCGGAAATCTTTCGGGTTGCTGATGCCTGCCGGTTTTTCGATTTTTTCCAGCTCTTCGTTGAGCGCGACCCGGTTGAGGATCTCGCCGGTTTCCGGATCACGGTATTCCTGATCCTGAATCCAGAAGTCCGCGTACAGCACATAACGGTCGAAGATGTTTTGCCCGTATTCGCTGTAGGACTCCAGGTAAGCGGTCTGTATTTCCTTGCCGATGAATTCGATGTAACGCGGTGCCAGGTACTCTTTCAGGTAGCGCAGGTAGCGTTCACGCACTTCGGCCTGGAATTGTTCCTGCTCGATCTGTTGTTCCAGTACGTACAGCAGGTGTACCGGGTTGGCGGCGATTTCATGCGGGTCGAAGTTGAAGACTTTCGACAGGATCTTGAAGGCAAACCGGGTGGAGAGACCGTTCATGCCCTCGTCGACCCCCGCCGCGTCGCGGTATTCCTGGATCGACTTGGCCTTCGGATCGGTGTCCTTGAGGTTTTCGCCGTCGTACACGCGCATCTTCGAGTAGATGTTCGAGTTCTCCGGCTCCTTGAGGCGCGAGAGCACGGTGAACTGGGCGAGCATCTTCAGTGTGTCGGGTGCGCAATGCGCCTTGGACAGGGAGCTGTTGAACAGCAGCTTGTCGTAGATCTTCACTTCGTCGGTTACGCGCAGGCAGTACGGCACCTTGACGATGTAGATCCGGTCGATGAAGGCCTCGTTGTTCTTGTTGTTGCGGAAGCTGTGCCATTCCGATTCGTTGGAGTGAGCCAACAAAATCCCCGAGAACGGGATCGCGCCCAGCCCTTCGGTACTGTTGTAGTTGCCTTCCTGGGTTGCCGTGAGCAGTGGGTGCAGCACCTTGATCGGCGCCTTGAACATCTCCACGAACTCCATCAGGCCCTGGTTGGAACGGCAGAGGGCGCCGGAGTAGCTGTAGGCATCGGCGTCGTTCTGCGGAAACTCTTCGAGTTTGCGGATATCGACCTTGCCCACCAGTGCGGAAATGTCCTGGTTGTTCTCATCACCCGGTTCGGTCTTGGCCACGGCGATCTGGTTCAGGATCGACGGGTAGAGCTTGACCACGCGGAACTGACTGATGTCGCCGCCGAATTCAGCCAGACGCTTGGTGGCCCAAGGCGACATGATGGTATTGAGATAGCGCCGCGGAATGCCGAAGTCTTCTTCGAGAATGGCGCCATCTTCCGTGGCGTTGAACAGGCCCAATGGTGATTCGAAGACCGGTGAGCCCTTGATGGCGTAGAAGGGCACCTTCTCGATCAGCTGCTTGAGTTTTTCGGCCAGGGAGGATTTACCGCCGCCGACCGGGCCCAGCAGGTAGAGAATCTGCTTCTTCTCCTCCAGACCCTGGGCAGCATGGCGGAAGTAGGAGACGATCTGATCGATGCACTCCTCCATGCCATGGAAGTCTTCAAAGGCTGGATAGCGACGGATCACCTTGTTCGAGAAAATCCGTGACAGTCGGGAATTGCTCGAGGTATCGAGCAGTTCTGGTTCTCCAATTGCCAATAGAAGACGTTCGGCTGCCGAAGCGTAAGCACTGCGATCCTTTTTGCAGAGCTCAAGATACTCCTGAAGCGAGAGTTCTTCCTGGCGTGTGGATTCGAAACGTTGTTGGAAGTGGCTAAAAATACTCATGACGTCACCTCGCTCGATACGTGGAGCCGACGTCGGATCAGTCAGTTGATGCTGGCATGCAACCGGAAAACCGGATGCTGTATACCCCCCAGAACACCTGTAAAGTCGCTACCGATGACCCGCACGCCGGTGTACCGGCTCTCCCCTTTTTTGGATGGCCTCGGCTTAAGGATAGTTCGGAATCCGAGAGGTCAAGGCGCGATAAGCAATAAGTTCTGGCTGACCGTTCGTCAGCCAGGGTGCAAGCCCGTGTATTACGCGGGGTACACGAATTGAAAAAAATTATTCTTGCGAGTTTTGGGCGGTTTCCTGGGGAAAGGTCGCCCGCCAGAGCTCAAAGCCGCCGTCGAGGCTATAGACATCCGAGAAGCCCTGGCTGACCAGGTAAGCCGCGGCGCTCTGGCTGGAATTACCGTGATAGCAGACCACCACCAGCGGCGCATCAAGGTCAGCCTTGGCAATGAAGTCGTGCAGGGAGTGGTTGTCCAGATGTTTCGAGCCGCTGATGTGGTTCAGGGCGTAGGTTTGCAGGTCGCGGATATCGACCACCACCGCACTCTGTTCACGCAGGGCCTGGGCCTGCTCGGGAGGGATACGTTTGAATTCGCTCATGGGCTGGGTCCTTCTTGGCTGATCGTGCATTCTAGACTTTTGTAGCGATCGCGGCGTAGGGCGGTGTGACTGGCGGCGCCGATTGGCGTGGCTTGCCATGCTCATCGCATTTGCAGAGATGGCGTTCACCGGAGTCGACGTTGAGCAGTGTCAAGGCGCCGCCCCAGACGCAACCGGTGTCCAGGGCGAAGATGCCGGGTTGTTTGACGCGCCCTTCCAGTGCTGCCCAGTGGCCGAAGATTATCTTCAGGGCGCGGGTTCTGCGGGCCTTGTGCGCGAACCAGGGCGCATAGCCTGGTGGTGCGGTATCGGCGCCTTCCTTGCCCTTGAGGTCGAGCTTGCCGTCGGGGGTGCAGAAGCGCATGCGGGTAAAGTAGTTGGTGATCAGTCGCAGGCGATCGATGCCTTTGAGGTTCCTGTCCCATCTGTTCGGGTCGTTGCCATACATGCCATCGAGATAGGGTTTGAAGCGGTTGTCGTCACGCAAAACCTCTTCGACCTCGGCGGCGTAGCGCAACGCTTTGCTCATGCTCCATTGCGGCGGGACTCCGGCATGGACCAGGGCGACTTCGCGCCGCTCATCGAAATGCAGCAGCTTCTGCTGGCGCAACCAGTCCAGGAGTTCCTTGGCGTCTGGTGCTTCGATGATCTCGCGCAGGGTATCGGCCTTTTTCAAGCGCTCGATGTTGTTCCCGGCGGCGAGCAGGTGCAGGTCGTGGTTGCCCAGCACGCACACCAGGGAGTCGCGCATGGCGTAGAGGAAACGCAGGGTCGCAAGTGATTCCGGGCCGCGGTTGACCAGGTCGCCAGCCAGCCAGAGCTGGTCCTTTGCCGGGTCGAAGGCGACACGCTCGAGCAGGCACTTCAGTGGTTGCAGGCAGCCCTGCAGGTCACCGACCGCATACACTGCCATCAGTGCAGAGCTCCGGGCACGGCCAGCCGAAACGGGGCAATCACAGCGTCAAAACGTTTACCGTCTTCAGCCATCATCTGGTAGCTGCCTTGCATGTTGCCGACCTTGGTCGTCATCACGGTGCCGCTGCTGTAGGTGTGGCTTTGGCCGGCCTGGATCAACGGTTGTTGCCCGACCACGCCCTCGCCGCGAACCTCTTCGACGTGGCCGTCGCCATCGGTGATTACCCAGTGTCGCGAGAGAAGCCTGGCGGGAAGCAGG
Source organism: Pseudomonas sp. LS1212 (assembly GCF_024741815.1). Lineage (NCBI taxonomy): Bacteria > Pseudomonadati > Pseudomonadota > Gammaproteobacteria > Pseudomonadales > Pseudomonadaceae > Pseudomonas > Pseudomonas sp. LS1212. The sequence continues at coordinate 5,164,712 of NZ_CP102951.1, read as the reverse complement.
CCATTGTTCTGCACGGTGATGGTGTAGGCGAAGGCGTAACGGTCTTGCTCGGGTTGTGACTGTTCTGCCAGAAAGCGAGTGACGACGCTGACGTCGACCTGATAGCGAGGATCGGACATGCAAGAGGCCTTAAAAGCGAACGCGAATAAAACCGGATGTTTACCGGTTCGATCAGTCTAGGCCATCTCATGCCCGTGAGGCCAGCGTTCACCGGCCTCGCGGGTGAGCGGATATTCAGCTGGCGGTGTTCTGCTCGGCCAGTTTGTCAGCCAGGCGTACGAATGCCGCCAGGTCCAGTTGTTCCGGGCGCAGGCTGCCGTCGACGCCGGCGGCGGAAATGGCTTCGCTGCTGAGCAGGGCCTTGAGGGTGTTGCGCAGGGTCTTGCGGCGCTGGTTGAAGGCTTCGCGGACGACGCGCTCAAGCAGGCGGTGGTCCTTGGCCGGGTGCGGCAGGACTTCATGGGGCACCAGGCGTACGATCGCCGAGTCGACCTTGGGCGGCGGGTTGAACGCGCCCGGGCCGACATTGAACAGGTGTTCTACCCGGCAGTGGTACTGGACCATGATCGAAAGCCGACCCCAATCGCCACCACCCGGGCCTGCTGCCAGGCGTTCGACCACTTCCTTCTGCAGCATGAAGTGCATGTCGCGGATCAGGCTGGCATTGTGCAAGAGGTGAAAAATCAGCGGAGTAGAGATGTTGTACGGCAGGTTGCCGACCACCCGCAGGCTGTTCGGTGCCGCGCCAAGGGTATTGAAGTCGAACTTCAGGGCATCGCCCTGGTGCAGGCGGAAATTGTCGTTGCCGGCAAATTGCCGGTTGAGAATGGGGACCAGGTCCTTGTCCAGCTCGACCACATCCAGTTGCGCACCGCTGCTCAGCAGGCCTTCGGTGAGGGCGCCCTGGCCCGGGCCGATTTCCAGCATGCGATCGCCCTGGCGGGCGTGAATAGCCCGCAGAATGCGGTCGATCACGCCAGCGTCATGCAGGAAGTTCTGACCGAAGCGCTTGCGCGCCCGGTGTTGGTATTGCTCGCTCATAGTCGGGTCTCGGCCATCTGGTAGGCGGTTTCCAGGGCGACCTGCAGGCTGCCGGTGTCGATCCTGCCGCTGCCGGCCAGATCCAGGGCTGTGCCGTGGTCGACCGAGGTGCGGATGATCGGCAGGCCGAGCGTCACGTTGACGGCGGCGCCGAAGCCTTTGTACTTCAGTACGGGCAGGCCCTGGTCGTGGTACATCGCCAGCACTGCGTCGCAGTGCTCCAGATATTTGGGGGTAAACAGAGTGTCGGCAGGCAGCGGGCCGCGAAGATCCATGCCTTCGCTGCGCAGGCGCTCCAATGTAGGTTCGATGATGTCGATTTCTTCGCGCCCCAGGTGACCACCTTCGCCGGCGTGCGGGTTGAGGCCGCAGACCAGGATGCGTGGTTGGGCAATGCCGAATTTCTGCTTCAGGTCGGCGTGGAGGATGCGGGTGACCCGCTCCAGCCGTTCGTCGGTGATGGCATCGGCTATGTCGCGCAACGGCAGATGGGTGGTGACCAGGGCCACGCGCAGGCCGCGGGTGGCAAGCATCATCACCACTTGCTCGGTATTCGTGAGGTCGGCAAGAAATTCGGTATGGCCGGAGAAGGCGATGCCGCTTTCGTTGATCACGCCTTTGTGCACGGGGGCAGTGATCATGCCGGCAAAGTGCCCATCCAGGCAGCCCTGGCCTGCGCGGGTGAGGGTTTCCAGCACGAAGGCGGCATTGGCCTTGTCCAGTTGCCCGGCGGTAACCGGCGCGCCCAACGGTGTATCCCAGACATACAGGCTGCCGGCTTGGGCCGGTTGGGTCGGGAACGCATCCGGGGTCACTGGCAGCAGGTTGACAGCCACACCCAGCTGCGCGGCCCGCTCGGCGAGCAGGTCACGGCTGGTAATGGCGATCAGGGGATATGGCTGGGGGTGCGAGGCGAGCAGCAGGCACAGGTCAGGACCTATGCCGGCCGGCTCGCCGGGTGTCAGCGCGAAACGCTTGAGCTTCACTGTTGCGCCTGGTCGACGCCAGGGAGCTTGATCTCGACGTACGCTTCATCACGGATCTGACGCAGCCAGGTTTGCAGCTCTTCGTCGTACTTGCGGTTACGCAGGACAGTCATGGCCTGCTGTTCGCGGGCTTGGCTGGTGCTGTCGGTGGCGCGGCGACCCAGGACTTCCAGGACGTGCCAGCCATACGGGCTCTTGAACGGTTTCGACAGCTGGCCCTGTGGGGTTTCGGCCATTACCTGGCGGAATTCGGGGACCAGAGCGTTCGGGTCGATCCAGTTCAGGTCGCCACCGTTGAGCGCGGAACCCGGGTCTTCGGAGAAGCTTTTTGCCAGCTCGGCGAAGTCTTCGCCGGAGGTGATCCGGTCGTACAGGCGTTCGGCCAAGCGCTGTGTCTCGGCTTCGCTGCGGATTTCGCTGGGCTTGATCAGGATGTGGCGAACATGGACTTCGTCACGGACCTGGGTGCCACCGCCGCGCTTTTCCAGCAGCTTGACGATGATGAAGCCGCCGGGGGTGCGCATCGGCTCGGTGAAGTCACCGGGCGACATCAGGCTGAGTTGACGGTCGAATGGTGGAGGCAGTTGCGCAGCTTTACGCCAGCCCATGTCGCCACCTTCCAGTGCGGTTTCGCTGGCCGATCGGGCGATGGCCAGTTGGCCGAAGTCAGCGCCTTGCTTGAGTTGCTGGTAGACATCCTGGGCTTGACGGGCCGCGCTCTGGATGGCGTCCGAGCTGGCGCTTTCCGGTGTCGGGATCAGGATGTTGGCCAGGTGGAACTCTTCGGACAGCTGCATTTTGCCCATGTCCGAGGCGAGGAAGTTCTTCACTTCCTGCTCGGTAACCTGAATGCGCTCGGCCACGCGGCGTTGGCGCACACGGCTGATGATCATCTCGCGACGCACCTGCTCGCGGGCGTCGTCGTAGGAGAGGCCGTCGCGGGCAAGGGCGGCACGGAACTGCTCGACACTCATGTTGTTGCGCTGGGCAATGGTGCCGATGGCCTGGTTCAGCTCTTCGTCGGTGATGCGAATGCCGGAGCGATCACCAATCTGCAATTGCAGGTTCTCGACGATCAGGCGCTCCAGCACCTGCTGTTCCAGCACGCCGGCAGGCGGCACACCGGCACCGCGCTTGGCGATGGTTTGTTGAACTTCATGGACGCGCTGGTCCAGTTGGCTCTGCATCACCACGTCGTTGTCGACGATGGCCACGACTTTGTCCAGGGTCTGTACCTGGGCCTGCGCCGCGGTACCCAGTAATACTGCGCCCAGCATCAGCGGGCGCAGACAATCAGTAAGCTTGATCTTCACGTTGACGATAACCTTGAATGCCTTTGTCCAGGAAGCTCTCGACCTTACTACCTACCACGCCACCGAGGCCTTTCAGCACGATTTGCAGGAAGATCCCATGGTCGCCTTTTTCGTTCGACGGCGCATCCTGGCTGAACTCGTCGTAGTCGATCCAGTAACGGTTGATCAGACGCAGTTTCCAGCAGCAGTTGTCGTACTCGAAACCACCGAAGGCTTCCAGGGTGCGATTGCGGTTGTAGTCGTACTGCCAGCGGCTGATGGCGGTCCATTGCGGCACGATCGGCCACATGACCGAGAAGTCGTGTTGCTGGATCTTGTAGTAGTCCTTCACGTAACCGGGGGTGCCTGGGGTGCCATAATCGCCGCCGCCCACAGACCACTTACCGGTGGTCTGGTCATAGCGGACCAGGTCGTTGCGGTAGCGGTAGCCCAGGTTGACGACCTTGTTCACGTTGTCTTCAGGCTGGTAGTGGAACATCGCGCTACCCGAGCGGGTTTTGCGGCTGTCCGGGTCCCAGTTGAAATCGGAGTTGAAGCGCCAGTCGCGGTTGTAGCGATACTCGTATTCCAGTGCGTACGGCGAGACATTGGCTTGCGCGTCTTCGCGGGTGCTCCCATCGATGCCGGGCAATTGCACCTTGCGATCCTTGAAGTACACGGCCTGACCGACGCTCAAGCGCTGACGCTCGAAACCGTTGTCTTCGATCCAGCGGTTGGTCACCCCCAGCGACAATTTGTTTTCGTCGCCGATGCGGTCGGAGCCGTAGAAACGATTCTCGCGGAAGAGAGACGCGTAGTTGAAAGTGCTTTCACTTGTGTCAAATACGGGAATGTCAGTCTGGTCCTCTTCAGGAACATACAGATAGAACAGACGTGGCTCCAATGTCTGGCGGTAATCCTTCCCGAACCATTGCGTGCTGCGGTCGAAGTACAGACCGCTGTCGACGCTGAAAATCGGGACGTTGCGGTCCTGCGAACTATTGAACTCTTCGTCAGCCAGTAGTGTGTTCTTTCCCTGCTGATCCAGATCCAGATCGTACCGGGTATAGACATGCTTGACCGAGGGCTTCAGGAAGCCGTAAGTCCATTCAAGTGGCAGGCTGACGCCCGGCTTTACGTTGACCCGGTTACCGTTGGCGCGGGCGAGGCCGGCAACGAAGGTGTCGTACCAAGGGGTGCCGACGCCGTTCTCGTCAACGAAATTACCTTTGCGCAGATCCCGATCAAACCGCACAAACTCGGTTTCGTAGCCGAAGTCGAGCCCTCCTGGATGGTACGGCAAGGCACCATTGAAGGTAATTTGCGGCAAACGATCATACGGCGTGATGTTGGAAATAGTCGCCAGCTTGTACGCATGCAAGTTCAGGCGAGCAGCATAGCTGTCGCCGCGATAGGTCAAGGCGCCTTTCTGATCGATGTAGTCCTTGCTTTCCACACCGATCTGATCGGATTCCAGATCCTGAAAGTAATACGGATCGCTGATATCGGTGTAGTCGACTTCGCTCAACAGGCGCGAGTCCAGGCCACCCTTGTGCTGCCAGTTGACCATCCAGCGATCTTCCTGGTAGTCGGACTGCAGCTTGCGCTCGTCTTCCTTGTCATTGAGGTAGGCGCCACCGAACTGACCTTCGCTGGTTTCGGTCAGGTAGCGGAACTCGCCTTCCATCAACAGGCCGCGCTTGGACATGTAGCGCGGGTACAACGTGGCGTCATAGTTAGGCGCCAGGTTGAAGTAGTACGGCGTGACGAAGAAAAAGCCGGTGTCGCTGCTGGTGCCGAGGCTCGGCGGCAGGAAGCCGGACTGGCGACGGTCGTCTATCGGGAAGTAGATGTACGGGGTGTAGAACACCGGCACATTCTTGACCCGCAGCGTCACGTTGGTTGCGGTACCGAAGCCGGTCGCCGGGTTCAAGGTGATGTTGTTGCCCTTGAGGTGCCACGCGTTGTTGTTCGGTTCACAGGTGGTATAGGTACCATCCTTGAGGCGGATGATGGCGCTCTCGGAACGCTTGGCGTACAGCGCGTTGCCGCGGATGTGCGACTTGTGCATCACGTATTCGGCGTTGTCGACCCGGGCTTCGCCGGTATCGAGCTGGACCTGGGCGTGATCGCCGACGACCAGCGCGCCGTTATCGCGCAGTTTGACGTTGCCATTGAGCTCGCCACGGTTCTCGGCCTGGTACAGGCTGGCCTCGTCGGCCTCGACCTGCATGCTGCCCTGGCGCATGACGACATCACCGGCGAGGGTCGCGATCTGTTCTTCGGACTGATAGCGCGAAGCCTTGGCACCGATAAAGGTCGGCGCTTCGCTCTTTGGCGTGGTGTCGTCCATGCCGGGACGAATAGGCTCGACATAGGCGCCGGCGCAATAAGGCCCGGTTTCGGCGAGCTGGGCAGGGGTAAGATTCTCCCGCGGTACCCAGTCGAGATGGCTATAGTCGGCACTGCGAGACTTCAGGGCACGGCCCTTGCTCTCGGTAACCAGCATGGTGTCGGCGGCCTTATCGTCGCTGCCAGGGGCGCTTGGGGCGGTGCCTTCAGCGCTCTCGCTCACTGTCGGCGTTTCATGCACGGGACGTGGCGGCAACGGGGCTACATTGGTTTTGGGCTTGCAGTCCCAGCCTCCCGCAGCAGAGACTTGGCAGTCAAACTGTTCTGCGGCTACCAGGTAAGGTGCGGCCAGAGGCTGCATAGCCAGCAAGCCACCAGTGACCAGCAGCGGAAATTTTTTACGAAACGCGGGGGATTTCAATGCCATCTTATTAGTCCGGGCTTCCTGCGTGCCATCTGCCCGCGGGGGAGCCGCACGCCTCTCGATGGTCTGAAAAAGATGCTGGATAATAAAGCATGACCCGCTTGACGGCTAGCGCCGTCGGAGACCCTTGTAATGCCTGAACACGATGTACGCCTGCAACACTTGAAAGTATGGCTCGACGAACAGCTGGCAAAGCTCTTTCTGACCGAAGGCTGGGGTGCCGTTCCCCCGGCCACGTTGACCGCAGCCAGCAGCGATGCGAGCTTTCGCCGGTATTTTCGCTGGGAAGGCCAGGGCCGCAGTTTCATCGTCATGGATGCGCCGCCCCCGCAGGAAAACTGCAAGCCTTTCGTGGACATTGCCCGTTTGCTCGCAACGTCCGGGATAAATGTACCGGTCATACATGCCGAGGATCTGGAGCGCGGCTTTCTGCTGCTTAACGATCTGGGCAACAAAACCTACCTGGATGTGATCGACGCCAATAACGCCGACGTGCTGTTCAAGGATGCAATCGCAGCCTTGCTGGCATTTCAACAGTTGCCGATGGACGCCCCGCTGCCCAGCTATGACGTGGCCTTGCTGCGACGCGAGCTCGAGCTGTTTCCCGAGTGGTATGTGCGTCGCCACCTGGACATCGAGTTTGACGAGAAGCAACAGACGGCCTGGGATCGGGTCAGTGCCCTGCTGATCGACAGCGCCCTGGCACAACCGAAAGTGCTGGTGCATCGCGACTATATGCCACGCAACCTGATGCTCAGCGAGTCGAACCCTGGCGTGCTGGATTTCCAGGATGCGGTCTATGGGCCCGTCACCTACGACATCACCTGCCTGTTCAAGGATGCCTTCCTCAGTTGGCCGCAGGAGCGCGTGCTGGCCTGGCTGCAGGATTACTGGCACCAGGCACGCCAGGCGGGCATCCCGGTACACCCGCAGTTCGAAGCGTTTGAGCAGGCCAGCGACCTGATGGGCGTACAGCGCCACCTGAAAGTGATCGGTATCTTCGCACGCATCTGCCACCGTGACGGCAAGCCGCGCTATCTCGGCGATGTACCGCGCTTCTTCGCTTATATAGAGGCGGTCGTTGCGCGTCGGCCGGAGCTGGCGGAATTGGGCGAGCTGATCGCTTCGCTGCAAGCGAAGGCGGGAGCTACTGCATGAAAGCGATGATTCTGGCCGCAGGCAAAGGCGAGCGTATGCGTCCCTTGACCTTGCATACGCCCAAGCCATTGGTTCGCGTCGCCGGGGTGCCTTTGATCGAGTATCACCTGCGAGCGCTGCAGAGCGCGGGTTTCAAGGAGGTCGTGATCAATCACGCCTGGCTTGGCCAGCAGATCGAAGACTATCTGGGCGACGGTGCTCGCTACGGGCTGCAGATCAGCTTTTCCCCGGAGGGAGAGCCGCTGGAAACCGGCGGCGGCATCTTCAAGGCGCTCCCGCTGTTGGGCGAGGAGCCTTTTTTGCTGGTCAACGGCGACATCTGGACCGATTACGACTTCTCGACCCTGCGCAAACCCCTGTCCGGCCTGGCCCACCTGGTGCTGGTGGATAATCCGGATCACAACGGTCGCGGCGACTTTTCGCTGGTCGATGGTCAGGTTCGCGATGATCCGTCTTCCTCGCAAACGCTCACCTACAGCGGGCTTGCCTTGCTGAGCCCGAAATTGTTCACTGACTGCGAACCGGGCGCTTTCAAGTTGGCGCCACTGTTGCGTGAGGCGATGGGCAAAGGCCAGGTCAGCGGCGAGCATTTCGCGGGGCAGTGGGTCGATGTCGGAACCCACGAGCGTTTGGCTGAAGTCGAGCACCTGCTTTGCGGGCGCCATTGAAATGCTCTGGCCTAGTACCCTGATCGGTGCCGGCGCAGGTTTTGCCATCGCCAGTATTCCCGGCGCACTGCTCGGTGCGCTGATCGGTCAGGTCATGGACCGGCGCCTGCAGTTGCACAGCTGGGCTCACGTGCGGGAGCGGCTGGGGGGCAAACCGGTCCTGCGCGACGACGAGCTGCTGTTCGTGATGCTCGGGCGCCTGGCCAAAAGCGACGGCCGGGTGGTCGACGGGCATATCCAGCAGGCGCAGCAGGAAATGCGCCGTCTGGACTTGAGCGAGCCTGCACAGCAGAGGGCGATTGCCGCGTTCAATCGCGGCAAGGCGGGCCAGGACCACCTGCGGGGCAACCTGCAACGCCTCAAGCGTCAGCCCCATGCCGCCGAAGGTGTGTTGCGGGCCTGCTGGCGGATGATCTGGGCCGATGGCAAAGCGACGCGCCAGGAGCGGGAGCTGGTCCTGCTTTGGGGGAAGTGGCTGGGTTGGACGCCGGCCAAGGTGCAGGCCCTGGGCACTGACTACGACCCCAAGCGAAAACCGCTGGCCAGTAGTAGCGGCACCTACCAGGAGGCCATGCGACTTCTCGGTGTGGCCGCCAACACCGAGCCTGCGCAAATCAAGCGGGCCTATCGACGCCTGATCAGCCGTCACCACCCGGACAAGCTGCTGGGCAGCGGCGCTAGCCCCTCCCAGGTTTGCGAAGCGACCGAGCGGACCCGGGAGTTGCACCAGGCCTACGCGGTCGTTCGCCAGCGCAGGGATTTCTAAAAGGCCGTTTTATCGGGTTCAGGGCCGAGCCAGCCACGGATGCGCCGGAACAATTGCTCCTGTTCGGCAGCCTTGTTGCCGGGTAATGCCTTGAGGGAAACCTGGCTGTAACCACTGTCCTTGGCCCGCTTGCTGGCTTGCAGGCGCTGCAGGGCGGCCTGACGGACCTGCGGGCGATCGCTGTAGAAAAAGTCCGCCGTCGGTAGTTTCAAAGTGGGGGTCAACGTGTCCAGCCCCTGGCTGGCATTCACGGGTGTCCGGGCGGCAACCATCACCAGTTTTTGCACTTGGGGAGGCTGGCGTTCGTTCAGGTAGCGCGCGGCCCAATAGGCACCGCTGCCGTGCCCGAGCAAGACAATGGTTCGAGCCTTTTGCTGCTGGGCGTAGGCAATACCCGCTTCGATTCGTGCGAAGATCCGCTCGGCGTCAGCCGCGTTTTGCGCTTGCTCTGCTGAGATGGCGTTGTCGAAGGGCTCGGTGTCGGGGGCGGTGGCCTGTTCGACGCTGGCCGCGGCGTCCGGTGGGGTTGCCTGGCTGGTTGATGCTGTCGTGGGTGGTGGGGCAGGTTCGGGGGGCACGGCTCGCGGTTGCGGTGCATCGCCGAGCAGGTCCGGAAGGGTCAGGCTCAGGCTGTGCCAGCGTGCGTCCGGCAACTTGCGACGCAGCGGGCCAACGGCCTGCGGCCAGTCGGCCGTTTCGCCGGCACCGGGTACGATCACCACGGCGCCCACGGGGTCGCGGCTGTTGGCCGGCTTCCACAGGGCCAGAAAGTTGTCGTTTCCAGCGCTCAATGTTTGCTGTTCCTGCGACGGCAGTTGCCGCTCCAGGGCCAGGGCATCCTCCTGGCTGCGTTCGGGCAATGGATGACGCCGCACCGCTGCGGCTTGGGTAGCCTCTTCACTTGTGGGCGTTTGGGCGGCGTCTTCGGCCACCACTGGCTGGGAGCAGGGTAGTATCAGCGCCAGGCAAAACGCGGAAAGCGTCGTGCGGTAGATTGGAAACATCGGATAATCCAGGCCAGAAATATACCGGCAGCCTAATTGTATTTGTCAGGGACAGCCATCGCCTGCAATGGCCGTTTCTTCATTGATGAGATTGTGCATGAAGCGATTGCGTTGCCTGATGGTTATCGGCTGTCTGTGCCTTCCCTTGATCGCATTGGCGGCGCCAGTGCCCTCTGCGCCGGCGGTACAACTCGACGCCGGCCAGCGTCAGTGGCTCGATCAGCACCGCAGCCTGCGGGTGGGGCTGGTGTTGCAGGCGCCCTATGCGCAGTTTGACCAGCGCCTGCAGCGGCTGTCAGGGGTCAACGTGGAGCTGATGAATTGGCTGGCCCGGCTGCTGCAGGTTGAGCTGTTCTGGCGCAACTTTCCCGATCAGGCAGCCCTTGAGCGCGCCTTGCGGGCGGGAGAGATCGATCTTGCTCCCGGTTTGACACAAACCCCGGCGGGGCTGCGGATCTGGTTGTTTTCCGACCCGTACATGCGTGTTCCGCAACTGGTGGTCGGCATGCGCAACGGCGCGATAACGATTGACCTGGAGCAGCTCGGCAGCGAAGAACGGGTAGCAGTGCGCATGCCCAGCGCCGTGGCAGACTACCTGCGCAGCACTTACCCGAAGCTTAATCTGCAAGGGGTTCCGCTTGAACGTCAGGCGCTGCAATTGCTCCTGAGCGACCAGGCCCGCTATGCGGTCGTGGATGAGGCGCAGCTGAGCCGGTTGTCGCGCGAGCCCGAGTTCGCCGATCTGGTGGTGGTCGGCGATATTGGCTTGCCGCAACTGTTGCGGGTGGCCTCGCGGGCCGATTGGCCGGAACTTGCGCAAATACTGGGGGCGGCCTTGCATGCGATCCCGGCCAAGGATCTGGAGCAGTTGCACGGGCGCTGGCTGCAGCCCAAATACCCGCGGCTGACCGAATCGCCGGGGTTCTGGCAAAACCTTTGCCTGCTGCTCGTGGTGCTGCTGTTGGCCTGTATCGCCATCGTGACCTGGCAGCGTCGTCAGCAGCGGGTATTGGAGCATTCGTTACTCGCGGCCCGCGAAGATATCGCCCAGCGCCTGGCCAGCGAAGAAGCGCTGCGGTTGACCCAGTTTTCCATTGATCAAAGCACTGTCGGCATTCTTTGGGTCAACTGGGACAGCCATGTGCGCTATGCCAACCATGCTGCCGAGACGATGCTGGGGTATGCGCCGGGCGCGGTGGTGGACCGGCCGTTGATCGATTTCGAGCCCGGCCTGCATATGGATCGCTGGCTCAACTTGTGGAAGCGCGCCCGCTCCAGCGAGGAGGGGCCGCAGAGTTTCGAGACCCAGTGTGTCCGCGCCGATGGCAGCATCCTGCCAGCCGACGTCTCGCTGAGCTTTCTGCGTTTTCGCGACGCCGAGTACCTGGTGGTGTTTTTGACCGATGTCACCGAGCGCCGTCGGGCATTGGCGGCACTGCAGGAAAGCGAGGCTCGTCTCCAGGGGATTGCGGCCAACGTGCCAGGGCTGGTGTTTCGCCTGGAGCGGGCCCAGGCGGGCGGGCTGCTTGAATTTGCCTATATCAGTGAAGGCAGCGAGAGCCTGGTGGGTTACTCGCCAGCGATGTTGCGACACCCGGACATGGGCCTGCGCAGCCTGGTTCACCCGGACGACCGGGCCAGCTATCACCGTACTCAGGATCAGGCGCTTGATACCGACCGTGACTGGTCATGGCAAGGGCGAATCCTGACCCGGCAGGGAGAAGAGCGCTGGGCCGAGATCAAGGCGATCACCCGTGGCCTGGGCGATGGTCGGGTGGTCTGGGACGGTATCGTCTGGGACATCACCGAGAGCAAACGCATCGAACTGAAGCTGGCCAGCTCCCAGGAGCAATTGCGCGAACTGTCGGCGCATCTCGAGAGCGTGCGCGAAGAGGAAAAGGCCCGCATCGCCCGCGAGGTTCATGATGAGTTGGGGCAGATGCTGACCGTGCTCAAGCTGGAAACCTCGATGTGCGAACTGGCCTATGCCGATCTCGATCCGGGGCTCAATGACCGCCTCGGCAGCATGAAGCGCCTGATCGCTCAATTGTTCCAGCTGGTACGCGATGTGGCCACGGCCTTGCGCCCGCCGATCCTGGATGCTGGCATCGCCTCGGCCATTGAATGGCAGGCGCGGCGCTTCGAGGCGCGCACGCAGATTCCTTGCCTGGTGGAAGTGCCGGATAACCTGCCACCATTGAGCGATGCCAAGGCCATTGGCTTGTTCCGGATCCTGCAGGAGGCACTGACCAATGTCATGCGCCACGCCCGGGCGCATACTGTGCAGATCAGCCTGACCCTCAGCGAGCAGATGCTGTGTATGACGATCATTGATGACGGTTGCGGTTTTGTCGTGCAAGCCAATCGGGTCGCATCCTTCGGCCTGGTTGGCATGCGCGAGCGGGTATTGATGCTCGGCGGTACCCTGGAGCTGGACAGCGAGCCGGGTGAAGGCACCAGCCTTTGTGTATGTATCCCGTTGAATTAGGAGGGTGGCAGTGATCCGTGTACTCGTGGCCGAAGACCACACCATTGTTCGAGAAGGCATCAAACAGTTGATCGGTCTGGCCAAGGACCTGATCGTGGCGGGGGAGGCCTGCAATGGCGAACAACTGCTCGATACCCTGCGCCATACCGAATGCGAAGTGGTCCTGCTGGATATTTCCATGCCCGGGGTCAATGGCCTGGAGGCGATTCCGCGTATTCGGGCGATGAACAATCCGCCGGCGATTCTGGTGTTGTCGATGCACGATGAGGCGCAAATGGCCGCTCGCGCATTGAAAGTCGGCGCGGCCGGTTACGCAACCAAAGACAGTGACCCGGCCCTGTTGCTGACAGCCATTCGTCGGGTCGCGGGCGGTGGGCGCTATATTGACCCGGACCTGGCCGACAGGATGGTGTTCGAGGTGGGCCTGACCGACTCGCGCCCTCTGCATTCGCTGCTTTCCGAGCGTGAGTTTTCGGTGTTCGAGCGCCTGGCTCAAGGCGCGAACGTCAATGACATCGCCCAACAACTGGCGCTGAGCAACAAGACCATCAGCACCCACAAGGCGCGCCTGATGCAGAAGCTCAATGTCAATTCGCTGGCCGAGCTGATCAAGTATGCGATGGAGCACAAGCTCGTATGACTGGCTGGCTTGTCTGAAAGCGACAGATGGTTTTTTGTGGTGGCCCCATCGCTGGCAAGCCAGCTCCCACAGGGATTGCGCGAAACCCTGTGGGAGCTGGCTTGCCAGCGATGGGGCCGGTCAGGCCTGCGACATATCCAAATACGCCGCGCGTGTAGGGCAATCCCTACCCCGACTCTTCCAAACCGCTGATATCAATCTCTCATACCCCCCGATTTGCGCGACGCCCAGCCTTCACTAGGCTTAATCCACGGCAGTCATCAAACAAAAAGGTGTGGGTATGAGCGAGGTGAATTCGAGCGCTGGGGCAGGCGAGGTACTGGTCAGCTTTCGTGGCGTGCAAAAGAGCTACGACGGTGAAAATCTGATCGTCAAAGACCTCAACCTGGACATTCGCAAAGGCGAGTTTCTCACCTTGCTGGGGCCTTCGGGTTCGGGCAAGACCACCAGCCTGATGATGTTGGCAGGTTTCGAGACCCCCACCGCCGGCGAAATTCTGTTGGCCGGCAAGGCCATCAATAATGTGCCGCCGCACAAGCGCGACATCGGCATGGTGTTTCAGAACTATGCATTGTTCCCGCACATGACGGTGTCCGAGAACCTGGCCTTTCCGTTGACGGTACGTGGCCTGAGCAAGACCGACGTCAGCGAGCGGGTCAAGCGCGTCCTGAACATGGTCCAGCTCGACGCTTTTGCCCAGCGCTATCCGGGCCAACTCTCCGGTGGTCAGCAACAGCGCGTGGCCCTGGCCCGTGCATTGGTGTTCGAACCGCAACTGGTGCTGATGGATGAGCCGCTGGGCGCGCTGGACAAACAACTGCGTGAACACATGCAGATGGAAATCAAACACCTGCACCAGCGCCTGGGCTTGACCGTGGTCTACGTGACGCACGACCAGGGCGAAGCCTTGACCATGTCCGACCGGGTAGCCGTATTCCACCAGGGCGAGATCCAGCAGATCGCCGACCCGCGCTCCTTGTACGAAGAGCCGAAGAACACCTTCGTTGCCAACTTCATCGGTGAGAACAACCGCATCAGTGGCCGCCTGCTCAGTCAGGACGGTGAGCGTTGCGTCGTGGGCCTTGCCCGTGGCGAAAAAGTCGAAGCGTTGGCGGTCAATGTCGGCGCACCGGGTGAGGCGGTGACCCTGTCGATTCGCCCTGAGCGCGTGCGCCTCAATGGCCACAGCGAAAGCTGCATCAACCGATTCTCGGGACGTGTTGAAGAGTTCATCTACCTGGGCGACCACGTACGTGTGCGCATGGAAGTGTGCGGCAAGTCCGACTTTTTCGTGAAACAGCCAATCGCCGAGCTCGATCCGGCCCTGGCCGTGGGCGATGTGGTCCCGCTTGGCTGGCAGGTCGAGCACGCTCGTGCGCTTGATCCGTTAGAGGCTGTTTGAAGGTTTGCTTCACCAATCCTGTACTGCGGAGATAATAATAAATGCTCAAACACTTGAAGTTCACCGCCCTGACACTGGGCATGATGTGCGCGGCCCAGGCCATGGCAGCGCCAGGGCCTGACTTGACCGTTATTTCCTTCGGCGGCGCGAACAAGGCGGCTCAGGAAAAGGCCTTCTACGCCCCTTGGGAAAAGGCTGGCAGTGGCAAGATTGTCGCCGGCGAGTACAACGGCGAGATGGCCAAGGTCAAAGCCATGGTCGACACCAAGAGCGTGTCCTGGAACCTGGTCGAAGTCGAATCGCCGGAACTGGCGCGCGGCTGCGACGAAGGCATGTTCGAAGAGCTCGATCCGGCCCTGTTCGGCGATGAAAGCGACTACGTCCCAGGCGCTATCCAGCCTTGTGGTGTTGGCTTCTTCGTGTGGTCGACTGTTCTGGCCTACAACGCCGACAAGCTGAAAACGGCACCGACCAGCTGGGCTGATTTCTGGGATACCAAGCAGTTCCCGGGCAAGCGTGGCTTGCGCAAGGGCGCCAAGTACACCCTGGAATTCGCCCTGATGGCCGATGGCGTTGCGCCCAAGGAAGTCTACAGGGTGCTGGGCACCAAAGAAGGCCAGGATCGCGCCTTCAAGAAGCTCGACGAGCTCAAGCCAAGCATTCAATGGTGGGAAGCTGGCGCTCAGCCTCCGCAATACCTGGCCTCCGGTGACGTGGTCATGAGCTCGGCCTACAACGGCCGGATCGCTTCCGTACAGAAAGAAAGCAATCTGAAAGTCGTCTGGAACGGCGGTATCTACGACTTCGACGCCTGGGCTATCCCGAAGGGCGCGAAAAATGCCGATTACGCCAAGAAGTTCATCGCTTTCTCGGTCGCACCTGAGCAGCAAAAGGCCTACTCGGAAAACATCGCTTACGGTCCGGCCAACTCCAAGGCCGTCCCGCTGCTGGACAAGGCGATCCTGAAAGACATGCCGACCACGCCGGAAAACATCGCCAACCAGGTGCAGATCGATGTGGCCTTCTGGGCCGACAACAGTGAGCAACTGGAACAACGCTTCAACGCTTGGGCTGCCAAGTAACCCGTGCCGTCGGAGCGTCACCTGCGGGTGACGCTCCCCTTTGTATAAGTTTTCGGAGTTCGCTATGGCCATCGCAGTGCCCCTGAAAGAGGAAGCCGGCCCAAGCCTGAAGCAGCGTCTGGCCCGTGCCGAGCGGGTCAACCGCTGGAAGGCGCAGGCATTGATTGCACCGCTGGTGCTGTTCCTGCTGCTGGTTTTCCTGGTGCCTATTGTTGCGCTGCTCTACAAGAGCGTCGGCAACCCTGAAGTGGTGGGCGGCCTGCCGCGTACCGTCGCCGCAGTGGCCAGCTGGGATGGCAAGAGCCTGCCGGGCGAGCCCGTGTACAAGGCCCTGAGCGAAGACCTGGCCGAATCGCGCAAGAATCAGACCCTGGGCGACTTGTCCAAGCGCCTGAACATGGAGCTGGCGGGCTATCGCAGCCTGCTGGCGAAAACTGCCCGTGCCTTGCCCTTCAAGGCCGAGCCTGCTTCTTATAAAGAAGCGATGCAGGAACTCGATGAGCGTTGGGGCGACCCGGCCTACTGGCAGGCGATTCGCCGAAACACCAGCAACGTCACGCCGTTCTACCTGCTGGCGGCGGTCGACCATCGCATCGATGACCTCGGCGAGTTGGCCCCGGCCACGCCTGATCAGTCGATCTACCTGGATATCTTTGCCCGGACCTTCTGGATGGGTCTGGTGATTACCGCGATCTGCCTGGTCCTGGCCTATCCGCTGGCGTACCTGCTGGCCAACCTGCCGGCCCGGCAGAGCAACCTGTTGATGATTCTGGTGTTGCTGCCGTTCTGGACCTCGATCCTGGTGCGGGTCGCCGCCTGGATTGTCTTGTTGCAGTCCGGAGGCCTGATCAACAGTGCCCTGATGAGCATGGGCATGATCGACAAACCGCTGGAGTTGGTGTTCAACCGCACCGGTGTCTATATCTCGATGGTGCACATTCTGCTGCCGTTCATGATCCTGCCGATCTACAGCGTGATGAAAGGTATTTCGCCGACCTACATGCGTGCAGCGATTTCGCTCGGTTGCCACCCGTTCGCCAGCTTCTGGCGGGTGTACTTCCCGCAGACCTATGCCGGTGTCGGCGCAGGTTGCCTGCTGGTGTTCATCCTGGCCATCGGCTACTACATCACTCCGGCGTTGCTGGGTAGCCCGAACGATCAGATGGTCAGTTACTTCGTCGCCTTCTACACCAATACCAGCATCAACTGGGGCATGGCGACGGCGCTGGGCGGCCTGTTGCTGCTGGCGACCGTGATTCTGTACCTGATCTATAGCTGGCTGGTCGGCGCCAGCCGCCTGCGCCTGAGCTGAGGAGAGTCAACATGCTGAGCCCTTACATGTCGCCCGTCGAGCGGGTCTGGTTCTACAGTTTGCGTATCCTTTGCGGGCTGATCCTGTTGTTCCTGATCCTGCCGGTGCTGGTGATCATCCCGCTGTCCTTCAACTCGGGCAGTTTTCTGGTCTACCCGCTGCAGGGTTTCTCCCTGCACTGGTACCAGGACTTCTTCAACTCCGCCGAATGGATGCGGGCCCTGAAAAACAGCATCATCGTCGCCCCGGCTGCCACGGTGATCGCGATGATTTTCGGTACCCTGGCTGCGATCGGCCTGACCCGTGGCGATTTCCCTGGCAAGGCGCTGGTGATGGCCCTGGTGATTTCACCGATGGTGGTGCCGGTCGTGATCATCGGTGTCGCGGCCTATCTGTTCTTCGCGCCGCTGGGCATGGGCAACAGCTACATCTCGCTGATCCTGGTGCACGCAGTGCTGGGCGTACCCTTCGTGATCATCACGGTGTCGGCGACCCTGCAGGGCTTCAACCAAAACCTGGTGCGTGCGGCGGCCAGCCTGGGTGCCTCGCCCTTGACCACGTTCCGGCGGGTGACCCTGCCGTTGATCGCGCCGGGGGTGATCAGCGGTGCGCTGTTCGCCTTTGCCACATCGTTCGATGAAGTGGTCGTGACCTTGTTCCTGGCCGGCCCGGAGCAGGCGACCCTGCCACGGCAAATGTTCAGCGGTATTCGTGAAAACCTCAGCCCGACCATTGCGGCAGCGGCTACCTTGCTGATTGCCTTCTCGGTGATCCTGCTGCTGACCCTGGAATGGCTGCGCGGTCGCAGCGAGAAACTGCGTACCCAGCAAGTTTGATCGCCTGACAACGCATACAGGTCCAGCCATCAAAGCCCTGCATGGTTCGCCCAGCAGGGCTTTTGTCTGGATTGACCGAGGTCAGCGCCCGCCGGGTGCCTGCTGAGGTACAATGCGCGCCACCGTGATTCTGCCCAACAGGTGCGCCATGCAGCCCTTCGCTATTGCTCCGTCCATTCTCTCCGCGGATTTCGCTCGCCTGGGCGAAGAAGTCGACAACGTCCTCGCCGCCGGTGCCGATATCGTGCACTTCGATGTCATGGACAATCACTACGTTCCCAACCTGACGATTGGCCCGATGGTTTGTTCTGCCCTGCGCAAGTACGGCATCACCGCGCCGATCGACGCTCACCTGATGGTCAGCCCGGTCGACCGTATCATCGGTGACTTCATCGACGCCGGGGCCACCTACATTACCTTCCATCCGGAAGCCACGCATCATGTGGACCGTTCGCTACAGTTGATCCGGGACGGCGGGTGCAAAGCCGGTCTGGTATTCAACCCGGCGACTCCGCTGGACGTACTCAAACACGTAATGGACAAGGTTGACATGGTCTTGCTGATGAGCGTCAACCCAGGTTTCGGCGGGCAGAAATTCATTCCCGGCACGCTGGACAAGCTGCGCGAAGCGCGCGCCTTGATCGATGCCAGCGGGCGCGATATTCGCCTGGAGATCGATGGTGGGGTGAATGTGAACAACATTCGCGAGATCGCCGCTGCCGGTGCCGATACCTTCGTGGCCGGCTCCGCGATCTTCAATGCGCCGGACTACCGGCAGGTCATCGAAAAAATGCGTGCCGAACTGGCGCTGGCTCGCTCATGAGTGGCTTTGAGCAGCTGTTCCCGGGACGCTTGCCAAGGCTGGTGATGTTCGATCTTGACGGTACCTTGATCGATTCTGTTCCAGACCTGGCGGCGGCAGTGGAGAAAATGCTGCTCAAGCTGGGCCGTGCACCGGTCGGTATCGACGCGGTGCGGGTCTGGATCGGCAATGGCGCGCGGGTGTTGGTGCGGCGTGCCCTGGCCGGCGACATCGATCACGATCAGGTCGATGAAAGCGAAGCCGAGCAGGCCCTGGAAATCTTCATGGACGCCTACGCCGGCAGCCACACGCAGACAGCGGTCTACCCTGGTGTGCGCGATACCCTGAAGTGGCTGCACAAGCAGGGTGTCGAAATGGCCTTGATCACCAACAAGCCGGAGCGCTTTGTCGCGCCACTGCTGGATGATTTGAAATTGGGGCGTTATTTCCGCTGGATCATTGGCGGCGATACATTGCCCCAACAGAAGCCTGACCCCGCCGCGCTTTTATTCGTCATGAAAATGGCCGGTGTAGAGCCCAGCCAGGCTGTGTTCGTTGGCGACTCGCGCAACGATATTCTGGCGGCCAAGGCTGCCGGTGTGGCCAGTGTGGCGTTGACGTACGGCTATAACCACGGTCGACCGATCAGCGAAGAGTCGCCTTCGCTGGTGATCGATAACCTGCGCGCCTTGCTACCCGGTTGCTTAGAACCGGCCACTGGGATAACGTTGGCGCACGATCAATCCCCCCCTCGTAGAGATTCCATCGTGGTGGTCACTCGCAAACTCTGGATGAAAGTCATCAAGGCCCTGGCCCGTTGGCGTTGGCGCGCCTGACTTTTCCCTGGCCGGGCTACCCGGCGTGTTTGCCTACCTGACCGTTACACCCTCACACCACGAGGCTGATCATGACCCGCGAAGAATTCCTGCGTTTGGCCGCTGCCGGCTACAACCGCATCCCGCTTGCCCGCGAAACCCTTGCCGACTTCGACACCCCGCTGTCGATCTACCTGAAGCTGGCCGACCAACCCAACTCCTATCTGCTGGAGTCGGTGCAGGGCGGCGAGAAGTGGGGCCGTTACTCCATCATCGGCCTGCCGTGCCGCACCGTCATGCGCGTGCATGATTACCAGGTCGTGGTGACCCATGACGGTCAGGAGGTCGAGCGCCACCAGGTCGAAGATCCACTGGCCTTCGTCGAAGCGTTCAAGGATCGCTACAAGGTACCGAGCATTGCCGGGCTGCCCCGCTTCAACGGTGGGCTGGTCGGCTACTTCGGCTACGACTGCGTGCGCTATGTTGAAAAGCGTCTGGGCAAGTGCCCGAACCCGGATCCGCTGGGAGTGCCGGATATCTTGCTGATGGTGTCGGACGCCGTCGTGGTATTCGACAACCTCGCGGGCAAGATGCACGCCATCGTGCTGGCCGATCCCGCCCAGGAAAACGCCTACGAAAATGGCCTGGCACAGCTGGAGCAGCTCATGGAGAAGTTGCGTCAGCCGATCACACCGCGGCGTGGCCTGGACTTCTCGCGTCAGCAGGCTGCCGACCCGGTGTTCCGTTCCAGCTTTACCCAGAATGATTACGAGCGTGCCGTCGATACCATCAAGGAATACATCCTGGCGGGCGATTGCATGCAGGTCGTGCCGTCCCAGCGCATGTCGATCGACTTCAAGGCCGCGCCCATCGATCTGTACCGGGCGCTGCGCTGCTTCAACCCGACGCCTTACATGTACTTCTTCAACTTCGGTGACTTCCATGTCGTCGGCAGTTCGCCGGAAGTGCTGGTGCGGGTCGAAGACAACCTGGTCACCGTGCGCCCGATCGCCGGCACCCGTCCGCGTGGCGCCAACGAAGAGGCGGACCTGGCCCTGGAAGAAGACCTGCTGTCCGACGACAAGGAAATCGCCGAGCACCTGATGCTGATCGACCTGGGCCGTAACGATACTGGCCGAGTCTCCGAGACCGGTTCGGTCAAGGTCACCGAGAAGATGGTGATCGAGCGTTATTCCAACGTGATGCACATCGTTTCCAACGTCACCGGCGAACTGAAGAAAGGCCTGAGCGCCATGGATGCCCTGCGCGCGATTCTGCCCGCGGGGACGCTGTCGGGTGCGCCGAAGATTCGTGCGATGGAGATCATCGACGAGCTGGAGCCAGTCAAGCGCGGCGTTTATGGCGGCGCGGTCGGCTACCTGGCCTGGAACGGCAACATGGACACGGCTATCGCGATCCGCACGGCGGTGATCAAGAACGGTGAGCTGCATGTGCAGGCCGGTGGCGGCATCGTTGCCGATTCGGTACCGGCGCTGGAGTGGGAAGAAACCTTGAACAAGCGTCGGGCGATGTTCCGTGCCGTAGCGCTTGCCGACCAAACGCCTGCATCCGACGCCTGAGGAAACCGAACATGTTGCTGATGATTGATAACTACGACTCCTTTACCTACAACGTCGTTCAGTACCTCGGTGAATTGGGTGCGGACGTCAAAGTGATCCGCAACGACGAAATGACTGTCGCCGAGATCCAAGCCCTGAACCCCGAACGCATCGTGGTTTCGCCAGGCCCGTGCACGCCGACCGAAGCCGGCGTCTCTCTGGAAGTGATCAAGCACTTTGCCGGCAAACTGCCTATCCTGGGCGTCTGCCTGGGACATCAGTCGATCGGCCAGGCCTTTGGTGGTGATGTGGTCCGTGCCCGCCAGGTGATGCATGGCAAGACCAGCCCGGTCACCCATGAAGACAAGGGCGTGTTCGAAGGTCTCAACCACCCCTTGACCGTAACCCGCTATCACTCGCTGGTGGTCAAGCGCGAAACCTTGCCTGAGTGCCTGGAACTGACCGCCTGGACTACGCTGGAAGATGGCACGTTCGACGAAATCATGGGCTTGCGCCACAAAACGCTTAACATCGAGGGGGTGCAGTTCCACCCCGAATCGATCCTGACCGAGCAGGGGCACGAGCTGTTCGCCAATTTCCTCAAGCAGACCGGCGGCCGCCGATAAGGATTGAGCATGGATATCAAGAGTGCGCTGAACCGTATCGTCAGCCAGTTGGACCTGAGTACCGAAGAAATGCGCGATGTCATGCGCGAGATCATGACCGGTCAATGCACCGAAGCGCAGATCGGCGCCTTCTTGATGGGCATGCGCATGAAAAGCGAAAGCATCGATGAGATCGTCGGTGCGGTTTCGGTCATGCGCGAGCTGGCAGACAAGGTCGAACTCAAGACCCTCGACGGCGTCGTCGACGTGGTGGGCACCGGCGGCGACGGTGCGAGTATCTTCAACGTCTCGACGGCTTCGGCTTTTGTCGTCGCCGCAGCCGGTTGCACCGTGGCCAAGCATGGCAACCGCGCCGTGTCGGGCAAAAGCGGAAGCGCCGATCTGCTCGAGGCTGCCGGTATCTACCTGAACCTGACCCCGGTACAAGTCGCTCGTTGCATCGACAACGTCGGCATCGGTTTCATGTTCGCCCAGACTCACCACAGTGCGATGAAGCATGCTGCCGGGCCCCGCCGGGATCTGGGGCTGCGCACCCTGTTCAATATGCTCGGCCCGCTTACGAATCCGGCTGGCGTTCGCCATCAGGTGGTGGGCGTGTTCAATCAGGCACTGTGCCGCCCGTTGGCCGAGGTGTTGTTTCGTTTAGGCAGCAAGCATGTACTGGTCGTGCATTCGCAGGACGGCCTGGATGAGTTCAGCCTTGCGTCGCCGACCTTCGTGGCCGAACTCAAAGACGGTGAGATAAGCGAGTATTGGGTACAGCCCGAAGACCTCGGCCTGAAGAGCCAGAGCCTGTATGGCCTGGTGGTCGAGAGCCCGGCGGCTTCCCTGGAGCTGATTCGCGACGCTCTCGGGCGGCGCAAGACCGAACACGGTCAAAAGGCTGCCGAGATGATTGTGCTCAATGCCGGTGCGGCGCTGTATGCCGCCGACCTTGCCTCGACCCTTAGAGAAGGCGTGGCCCTGGCGCACGATGCGCTGCACACCGGCCTTGCCCGGGAAAAGCTCGAGGAGCTCGGCGCCTTTACCGCGGTATTCAAGCAGGAGAATGAAGGATGAGTGTGCCGACGGTTCTGGAAAGTATTCTGGCGCGCAAGGTTGAAGAAGTTGCTGAGCGGCTGGCGCGGGTCAGCCTGGCGGAGTTGGAAACGTTGGCGAAAGCGGCCGATGCCCCGCGTGGTTTTGCCAAGGCTTTGATCGACCAGGCAGGGCGCAAGCAGCCGGCGGTAATCGCGGAAATCAAGAAGGCTTCGCCGAGCAAAGGGGTGATTCGGGAGAATTTCGTGCCTGAAGAGATCGCTCGTAGCTACGAGAAGGGCGGGGCGACTTGTCTTTCGGTGCTTACCGATGTGGATTACTTCCAGGGTGCCGACATCTACCTGCAGCAGGCGCGCGCGGCCTGTCAGTTGCCGGTGATCCGCAAGGATTTCATGATCGATCCTTATCAGATCATCGAAGCCCGTGCCCTCGGTGCCGACTGTGTGCTGCTGATCGTTGCGGCGCTGGATGATATGAAAATGGCCGAACTGGCCGCCGTGGCCAAGAGTGTGGGTCTCGATGTGCTGGTCGAGGTTCATGATGGCGACGAACTCGAGCGGGCACTAAAGACGTTGGACACACCGCTGGTGGGTATCAACAACCGGAACCTGCACACCTTCGAAGTCAATCTGGAAACCACCCTCGACTTGCTGCCGCGCATCCCGCGTGATCGCCTGGTGATTACCGAGAGCGGTATCCTCAACCGTGCCGATGTCGAGCTGATGGAAATCAGCGAAGTCTATTCCTTCCTGGTTGGCGAGGCGTTCATGCGTGCCGAGAGCCCGGGCAACGAATTGCAGCGCTTGTTCTTCCCTGAACGAGTACCGATGATCACTGCGCCTCTGGATTGATACACACACAAAAAAAAAGCCGGCGATGCCGGCTTTTTTGTAGGCAGAAGGTTTCCTTGATGACGATTGAGCAAACAGATTTGACCGTTGAAGCTGGCCTGCAAGCCGAGCAGGATCTGCTGGCTGCCGTGTGCAGGGGTGAACGCGATCACGGCCTGCTTTTCTGGCGCCCGACCGACCGGGCCCTGGTAATGCCCCGGCGGATGAGCCGTCTGGAAGGTTTCGAGGTCGCCTGTGTCGAGTTGGCCGCCAGCGGCTGGCCAGTATTGTTGCGTGAGACCGGTGGTGAGCCAGTGCCGCAGTCATCGGCGGTCATCAACATCGCACTGATTTATGCCGCGCCTCGTAGCGAGGGCGATCATGGCCGGATCGAAGCGGCCTACGAGCGCCTTTGCCAGCCGCTGTGCAGTGTGTTGCGCGAGTGGGGCGGGGTTGCCTCGGTGGGCGAAATCCAGGGGGCTTTCTGCGATGGCCGTTACAACGTCAACCTCAATGGTCGCAAGCTGGTCGGCACTGCCCAGCGCTGGCGCCAGAGGCAGGGAGGCAAACGTCCGGTCGTTCTGGTGCACGGCGCGTTGTTGCTGGACAACGAGCGCGAATCGATGGTGGCAGCGGTCAACCGTTTCAATGAACGTTGCGGCCTGGAACAGCGCTGTCTTGCCCAGAGCCATATCGCCTTGCACGAAGTGGTTCCCGAGGCACCGTTGCTCGAACGCCTCGGCCAGGCCTATGCCGAAGTTATCGAAGGTATCCTGGCAAAAGCCTAGCGGGTACCGAATACCACCATGGTCTTGCCTTTGACGTTTACCAGGCTGCGTTCCTCCAGGTCCTTGAGGACGCGGCCGACCATTTCCCGTGAGCAACCGACGATACGGCCGATTTCCTGGCGGGTGATTTTGATCTGCATGCCATCGGGATGCGTCATGGCATCGGGTTGCTTGCACAATTCGAGCAGGCAGCGGGCGACTCGCCCGGTCACGTCGAAAAAGGCCAGGTCACCGACCTTGCGCGTGGTGTTGCGCAGGCGCTGGGCCATCTGGCTGCCCAGTGCGTAGAGGATCTCGGGATCCTGCGTGGCCAGTTCGCGAAATTTTCCGTAGCTGATCTCAGCCACTTCGCATTCGGTCTTGGCGCGTACCCAGGCGCTGCGCTCCTGTTCTATCCCCGGCGTTTCGAACAACCCCAGCTCACCGAAGAAGTCGCCGGCATTGAGGTAGGCAATGATCATTTCGCGGCCGTCGTCGTCCTCGATCAGAATAGTGACCGAGCCCTTGATGATGAACGACAGTGTCTCGGCCCGATCACCCGCACAGATGATATTGCGCTTGGCGGGATAGCGACGACGTTGGCAGTGGGTCAGCAGTTTTTCGATGTTTTTGATCTTGGGTGTGAGGGCTGTAACAACCATGGCTGAATCCCGGGGATAGAGGAGCGACGCGCGATAACAGACTTGTGAGTTACAAGTGCGCCAAGTGATAGCGCCAGTGATTTGGCGTCAGCTTATCAGACACGTTCTTTTGTATCTTCAAAATTACATGTAGTGACCTGCATTCTCGCGTTCCAGCTATAACAGGGGGCATCAGGCCCTGTGCTAAGCTGGCGACCTTTTTTACAGTGGAGTCCTGGTGATGAAGGCACGTATCCAGTGGGCAGGCGAAGCCATGTTTCTCGGCGAGTCGGGCAGTGGCCATGTCGTAGTGATGGACGGCCCGCCGGAAAGTGGCGGACGCAACCTGGGCGTACGCCCCATGGAAATGCTGCTTCTGGGCTTGGGTGGCTGCAGCAACTTCGACGTTGTCAGCATCCTGAAGAAGTCCCGGCAGGCCGTGGAGAGCTGCGAAGCATTCCTGGAAGCCGAGCGCGCCGACGAAGACCCGAAAGTGTTTACCAGGATCCATCTACACTTCGTGGTCAAGGGTCGTGGCCTGAAGGAAGCGCAGGTCAAAAGAGCGGTTGAACTGTCGGCAGAGAAGTACTGTTCGGCGTCGATCATGCTGGGGCGGGCCGGCGTCGACATTACTCACGATTATGAAATCGTGGAACTGGGCTGAATCGACACTCAATCATCATAAAAGCGGCGCAAACTCTGGCAGACCGCAGCTGAGGTCTGCATAATGCGCCACTTTTTCAGGGCTGGTGCCCTGCTTCGGACTCGCTCCGACCAGACAACCAAAATCGCCAACGCGAAGAGGTGTTAACCGTCCTACGCAGATGCGTCGTCCGCATCTGACGGGCATGCTTGATCACGCGGCCGGGCCGCACATATATAGAGAGCGTTTAACGGTGAAAAGCAAACTCAAGCTCCACGGGTTCAATAACCTGACAAAGACCTTGAGCTTCAACATCTATGACATCTGCTACGCGGAAACCCCGCAAGACCAACAGGCCTACGTCGAGTACATCAACCAGGAGTACGACGCCGAGCGCCTCACGCAGATCCTCACGGATGTTGTCGATATCATTGGTGCCAATATCCTGAACATCGCGCGTCAGGATTACGACCCCCAGGGCGCCAGCGTGACCATTCTGATTTCGGAACAGCCCGTCACGCCTACCGAAAGCCAGATCGAAGAGTCGCCGGGCCCGTTGCCCGAGACTATCCTGGCCCACCTCGACAAGAGCCACATCACCGTCCACACCTACCCGGAGATCCATCCGGTGGATGGCATCGCGACGTTCCGCGTGGATATCGATGTGTCGACCTGCGGGGTGATTTCACCGCTTAAAGCGCTCAACTACCTGATCCACCAGTTCGATTCGGACATTGTGACGGTTGATTATCGTGTGCGTGGCTTTACCCGTGACGTCGAAGGCAGGAAGCACTTCATCGACCACGAGATCAATTCGATCCAGAACTACCTTTCCGAAGACACCCGCGCCGGCTATCAAATGACCGACGTGAACGTGTACCAGGAAAACCTGTTCCACACCAAGATGCTGCTCAAGGACTTCGAACTGGACAACTATCTGTTCGGCGACGCCACCAGCAACCTGTCCGCCGAACAGCGCGAGCAGGTCACCGAGCGTGTGAAACATGAAATGCTTGAAATCTTCTCCGGACGCAACATGCCCGCGTGAGATCGACGCATATGAGAAAGGGGCCTCGGCCCCTTTTTTCATATATGCATTTAAATGCGGTAAGTGCTCTTGGTCATGACCTTGGCCATCAGGCTCATGCCGAACTTCACCGGCGCCGGAAAGCGCAAGCCCCCAGCCTCGAGCGCGGATTGCGCGTGCTGGCTTTCGTCGACGCGCATCTGTTCGAGAATCGCCCGGGATTTCTCGTCCTCGGCCGGTATCTGCTCCAGGTGTTCGTCCAGGTGTTTGCAAACCTGATGCTCGGTCGCAGCGACAAAGCCCAGGCTGATCTTGTCACTGATCAGGCCGGCAACAGCACCAATCCCGAAGGACATCCCGTAGAACAGCGGGTTGAGTACGCTGGTATGGCTGCCCAGTTGACGGATACGCTGCTCGCACCAGACCAGGTGATCGATCTCTTCTTCGGCAGCCAGCTCCATGGCCTTGCGCACCTGCGGTAGCCTGGCAGTCAGGGCCTGGCCCTGATAAAGCGCCTGGGCACAGACTTCGCCGGTATGGTTGATGCGCATGAGCCCGGCGACATGACGGCTATCGTCTTCGCTCAGGGACGCATCGGGCTGGACAATCGCCGGCGACGGGCGAGAGGGGTGGCTGCTGAAGGGTAACAAGGTGCGCATGGCGGAGTCGGCCTGCAGCAACAAGCGGTCAATGGGCGAGTAGTGACGTTCGGTAGCCATGGGCACCTCCGCAAGGATTCACGGCGGCCAGTTTAACCCAATCGGCCTGGAAGGGCTTGCGGTGGATCAGCACACCAGTGTTTTAGAACCTTTCTGATGTGCTGTGCAGCAACAGAGGCTGTATCAGCCCGGCGGCCAGTGCATCTGACGCTGGCCAAGCACATGCATGTGAATGTGGTAGACCGTCTGGCCACCCAGTTCGTTGCAGTTCATCACAATGCGAAAACCGTCCTCGCAGCCCAACTCCCTGGCCAGACGCTGGGCCGTGAAGAGAAGATGCCCAGCGAGGGGCTTGTCTTCTTCGGTCAGGTCATTGAGGGTGCGAATCGGCTTCTTCGGGATGACCAGGAAATGAATCGGCGCCTTCGGGGCGATATCGTGGAAGGCCAGGATCTGGTCGTCCTCGTAAATGATCTTCGCGGGTATTTCTCTGTTAATGATCTTGGTGAACAGAGTTTCCACAGCTGTTTCTCCATGGTGGTAGTCGGGCCTGAGTGTACTCAGCGCGCCGCACTTCGCCCAGCCCCCGTATCAACGTGGGCAGTAGGCCTGATTGATGGCGCCCGCTATTTTGCGCACCAGCCAGCGCGAGCCCAGGCGTGGGCTGAAAGTCAGCCAGCGATTGCGGCGCCCGGGAATGATCACCGCATGATTGTTGTCCAGGGCGCGAACGGTGAACAGGGCGACCTCTTCGGGGCTCAGGCAGCGCTTGCTGTTGTCCAGCCGGGGAACGATACGTTGTGGCGAACGCGTCGGGCCTGGGCAGAGTACCGAAACCTTGACCCCGCATTTTTTCAGTTCTTCGCGTAAACCTTCGGAAAAGTGCAGCACATAGGCCTTGCTCGCGGCGTAACTGGCCATCCAGGGGCCGGGCTGGAACGCGGCGATCGAAGCGACGTTGAGGATCTGCCCGCCGCCCTGCACGGCCATTGCATTGCCAAGGGCATGGCACAGGCGGGTGAGCGCCAGGATGTTCACCTCGATCAGGTCCTGCTCCTGGCCCCAGTCCTGGGCGAGGAAGGGGCCATATGAGCGAATCCCGGCGCAATTGACCAGCAGATCGATCTGGCGCTCGCCTTCTTCAAGTTCCAGCAGAAAGCCGGACAGGCGCAGCGGTTCGCCCAGGTCGCAGGCGCGAAACAGCACCTCCACGCCAAATCGTTGAGTCAGTTCGATAGCGATGCTTTCCAGCTGGTCACGTTGCCGGGCCACCAGGATAAGGCTGCGCCCCCTGCGGGCGAGGGCTTCGGCCATTGCCAGGCCGATACCGCTGGAGGCGCCGGTGATCATGGCGTAACGGGTCATGCAATTCTCCAAGCGCACGCTTGCGCTCTGCAGCAATGGTGATGCAGGGGTGGGACGTGCTTATTCATCTGGATAGTCTACAGCCCGGCACGGGGCTTTTCTGCTTCAGTTATAAGCCGGGGTTACTGGCTGTACTCATTGAGCAGTGCCGCCAGCCAACCGAGCAAGCCCATGGCGATACCTATTGCCAACACTACGACCCACATACAGGCCAGGACTTTGACCATGGTGCTGTTGGGGGGCGGAGGAGGGCCGTACGGGTTATGCCCGGGATTTCCGGGCAGCACCAGTAACACCAGTGCAAACACGCTGCTGGCCAGGGGGATGAGATTCAGCAGCCAGAGCCAGCCGGACCAGCCCAGATCGTGCAGGCGTTGCACGCCGATTTGAATGCTGACAACCAGAAAACCGACGCCGGCAATCGTCATCAGCACGCCCACGAGCACCGGTGATTCGTAAAGCAGCAGGCGGCATGCACCCATGACCGCCACAACCGCCAGCAGCAAGACCAGTGTCCAGGCCAGATAACGCAGCCGTCCGATCCGCCCCTCGATGGAAAACACTTTGGGTTCGGCGTACTGGGCCTGTGGCTGATCGACCTGTGACTGGGGTGGCGCGTAAGGGGAGGATGGCTGTGCTGCAGGCGTAACTTGTTCGCCGGTCGATGAGGATGGGGCTGACTGGATTGTGTCCTCAGGCCTGAGTTCTTCTTCGAGCCGCGCATCGACGCCGGCCTTGTGCAAGGCATTGAGGTAGCGTTGCGCTTCTGGGGAGGGCAGGTTGCGTTTAAGGATGAGCTTGCGGCCGTTGAAGAGCTTTTCGATACCGGCAAGATCGCTCTTGAACAGTGCGGCCAGGTTGCTCTTGGCGGTCATCAGGTCGACGCCGGGCAGGAGGCGGCCATCGAAGACGATGTTGAAGCGGGGTTCTGTCATGCCGAGCGTCCTTGTCAGATAGGCGTGAGTACCGGGCTACTTCAGCGAGGCCAGTGTCCCGCGAGGGCTGAGCTCGCCCTCTGCGCCTGACGATATTCGTCGTCCAGGCGGGCGATCAATTCGTCTACCGATGGCAGGTCGTCGATGGCGCCGACGCCCTGGCCCGCGGACCAGACGGTTTTCCATGCCTTGGCTTCGTCGCTGATGGGCTTGAGTTTGGAGCCGAAATTCAACTCACCCTTGCCCTGCAATGCTGCAAGGTCGAAGCCGGCTTGCTCCAGGCTCTGGCGCATGAAGCTGGCCGGGACCCCGGAAACCGCAGCGGTATGCACAATGTCGACAGCCTTGGCCGCGAGTAACATTTCCTTGTAGGCGTCCGGTGCCAGGCTTTCGCGACTGGCGATAAAACGCGTGCCCAGGTAGGCAAGGTCGGCCCCCAGCAGCTGCGCGGCGAGAATTTCATGGCCCTTGTTCAGGCAGCCGGCCAGCAGCAGGGTCTTGTCGAAGAACTGCCGGATCTCGCCAATCAGGGCAAAAGGGCTCCAGGTACCGGCATGACCACCGGCGCCGGCGGCAACGGCGATCAGCCCGTCGACGCCGGCTTCGGCGGCCTTTTCGGCATGTCGACGCGTAGTGACGTCATGAAATACCAGGCCGCCATAGGCATGCACGGCGTCAACCAACTCCTTGACCGCTCCCAGGCTGGTGATGACGATCGGCACCTTGTGCTCGATACAGATCGCCAGGTCAGCCTGCAGGCGTGGATTGCTGTTATGCACGATCAGGTTCACCGCATAGGGTGCCGGATTGTCGATCTTCTCCAGGCCCGCTTCGATTTCCTCCAGCCAGGCCTTGAACCCGCTGCTTTCGCGCTGGTTGAGTGCCGGGAAGCTGCCCACCACGCCATTTCGGCAACAGGCCAGGACCAATTGCGGATTGGAAATCAAAAACATCGGTGCTGCCACGATAGGCAGGCGCAAACGCTTTTCGAGCTCGGCGGGCAGGGACATGGGATTGATCTCGTTCGTTGGCCATCGGTTGAGATTAGAACGGCTTCACTATCACAAGAATGACGATAACTATCAAAATCACTACCGGCACTTCATTGAACCAGCGGTAGAAGACGTGGCTGCGGGTGTTTTCGCCACGGGCGAAGCGTTTGACCTGGGCGCCACACATGTGATGGTAGCCGATCAGGAGGACGATCAAGGTCAGCTTGGCATGCATCCAGCCCTGGCTGAAGTAACCGCTCGGGTTGAGGCTGAGCAGCCAGACCCCGAAGATCAAGGTGGCAATCATCGCCGGTCCCATGATGCCGCGGTACAGCTTGCGCTCCATGGTGGCGAAGCGTTCGCGGCTGATCGCGTCTTCGCTCATGGCGTGGTAGACGAACAGGCGCGGCAGGTAGAACAGGCCGGCAAACCAGCACACGATGCTGATGATATGGAAGGCTTTGAGCCATAGATAAAGCATTTTCTGGTTATTCCCCAAGGTTCACGGTAGCGAGATAGTAGAGGCTCGGACGCCCGCACGTCATCTCAACGGTTGTTCCGAGCGCCTCAGGCCCATATTATCGGAAGCTTTCCAGTTGGTTCGTTGAAAGGGGCAGGTTATGGTCAAGGTCGGTATCGTCGGCGGCACGGGTTACACCGGAGTCGAGCTGCTGCGTCTGTTGGCACAACATCCACAGGCGCAGGTGGCAGCAATCACCTCGCGTTCCGAAGCGGGGTTGCCGGTCGCCGATATGTACCCGAACCTGCGAGGCCACTACGACGGCCTGGCGTTCAGCGTGCCGGACACCAAGACCCTCGCAGCGTGCGATGTGGTGTTCTTCGCGACCCCCCACGGTGTTGCCCATTCGCTGGCAGGCGAACTGCTGGCGGCCGGTACCAAGGTCATCGACCTGTCGGCAGACTTCCGTCTGCAGGACGCCGAGGAATGGGCCAAGTGGTACGGCCAGCCTCATGGTGCACCGGAGCTGCTCAAGGACGCCGTCTATGGCTTGCCTGAGGTCAATCGCGAGCAGATTCGCCAGGCTCGCCTGATTGCCGTGCCCGGTTGCTACCCGACCGCCACCCAGCTGGGTTTCCTGCCGCTGCTTGAAGCGGGTCTGGCCGACAACACGCGCCTGATCGCCGACTGCAAGTCGGGTGTCAGCGGCGCCGGTCGTGGGGCCAGCGTAGGCTCGCTGTTCTGCGAAGCCGGCGAAAGCATGAAGGCTTATGCGGTCAATGGGCACCGGCATTTGCCGGAAATCACCCAGGGTCTGCGCCGCGCTGCCGGCGGCGATGTCGGTCTGACGTTCGTGCCACACCTGACACCGATGATCCGTGGCATCCATTCGACCCTGTACGCAACGGTCGTGGATCGGTCGGTAGACCTGCAGGCGCTATTCGAGAAACGTTATGCCGACGAGCCGTTCGTGGACGTCATGCCGGCCGGCAGTCATCCGGAAACCCGTAGCGTGCGTGGTGCCAACGTTTGCCGCATCGCGGTGCACCGTCCGCAGGGTGGCGATCTGGTGGTGGTCCTGTCGGTGATCGACAACCTGGTCAAGGGCGCATCCGGCCAGGCCGTGCAGAACCTCAATATTCTCTTCGGCCTGGATGAGCGCATGGGGCTTTCCCACGCGGGCTTGATGCCATAAGAGCAGCTGCGAGCGGCAAGCTTGAAGCTTCAAGCTTGCCGTACGCCATCTGTCACTTGCAGCTTGAAGCTTGTGGCTTGCAGCTGCTTCTATTGTTGACCAATTTTCTCGGACAAGCGGATAATGCGCGTCATCACGCATTATGGCGGCATAGCGCCGGGAGATAGTCAGCATGAGCGTCGAATCCTTCACCCCCACGGCTTTGCAATTCACGCAGGGTGCAGCGCACAAGGTGAAGAGCCTGGTCGATGAAGAGGGTAATGATCGTCTGAAGTTGCGAGTATTCGTGACGGGCGGCGGCTGTTCGGGTTTTCAGTACGGCTTCACCTTCGATGAAGACGTTGCCGATGACGATACGATCGTCGAGCGTGAGGGCGTATCCCTGGTGGTCGATCCGATGAGCTTCCAGTACCTGGCCGGAGCCGAAGTGGACTATCAGGAAGGGTTGGAAGGCTCGCGCTTCGTCATCAACAACCCCAATGCCACCACGACTTGCGGTTGCGGATCGTCCTTTTCGATCTGATCGGCTGCAGTATCAAGCAACGCCGCGCTCATGCGCGGCGTTTTGCGTTCTGCGACTCAGGCTGGGTAAATCGCGCCCAATACCCGCAGGCCGCGCGCGCCAGTGACGCTGGGGCGGTTGGTTGGAATGCCTTCGAGGCAGCAATGCGCTAGCCAGGCAAAGGCCATGGCCTCAACCCAGTCCGGGTCGATACCGCAGGCGGCAGTGCTACTGACGCGGGCATTGGGCAGGAGGCTGGCCAGGCGCCGCATTAGCGCTGAGTTATGGGCGCCACCACCACAGACCATCAAGGCCTGGGTATCGCGCTGAGCGGCTTGCAGCGAGTCGACGATCGTCACGGCGGTCAGTTCGAGCAGGGTTGCTTGAACATCTCGTTCGGCGCTGGCAGGCAAACGGGCCAGATGCTGTTGTAGCCACGTCAAATTGAACACTTCGCGCCCCGTGCTCTTTGGGCCGGTACCGGCAAAGAAAGGGTCGCTGAGCAAGGCTTGCAGCAGCTCCGGGACAATGGTGCCGCTGGCCGCCCAGGCGCCGTCGCGGTCGTAGCTCAGGCCCTGGCAGGCGTTGATCCAGGCATCGAGCAGCACATTGCCCGGGCCGCAGTCGAAGCCGCTGACGGGGCGGCCGGTCTCGATCAGGCTCAGGTTACTGAAGCCGCCCACGTTCAATACGGCCAGGCGTTCACCCCGGTTTTCGAAGAGGGCTTCATGAAAGGCCGGGACCAAGGGTGCGCCCTGGCCTCCGGCGGCCACGTCGCGGCGGCGAAAATCGCTGACGACCGTGATGCCGGTCAGCTCGGCGAGCAGGGCGGGGTTGCCGATCTGCACAGTGAAACCGCGTGCCGGTTCGTGGCGGATGGTCTGGCCGTGGCTACCGATGGCGCGGATGGCCGAAGGGGCGAGCCGCTCCTGCTCCAGCAGCTGGTTGACACCCTTTGCCGCCAGGCTGGCCCAGCGTTGCTCGGCCATGGCACCCCGGGCAATTTCGTCCGGGCCACTGGCGCACAGGCTGAGCAGTTCGCTGCGCAAGTCGTCCGGCATGGGGATATAGAGCGTGGCGAGCAGCTTCAGTGGCTGCCCTTGTTCAGCCAGGGCAATGTCCAGACCATCGAGGCTGGTCCCGGACATTACACCGATATAGAGCGTCATGGCTTAACGCTTGCTCGACGCAAGCATGGTGGCCTTCTCTTGGTCCATGCGTGCCATCAACGGTTGGCTCTGCTGCTGGAAGCGCTGGCGCTCGGCCTTGGAAATCGGATCGGCCATGGCCACTTTTTGGCCCAGTGGGTCGACATGCACACCGTTGACCTGGAACTCGTAGTGCAGGTGTGGACCGGTGGATAGCCCGGTAGTGCCAATATAGCCGATGACCTGGCCCTGCTTGACGTTGCCGCCGGTCTTGATGCCTTTGGCGAAGCCTTGCATGTGGCCGTAAAGGGTCTTGTAAGAGTTGCCGTGTTGGATGATCACGGTATTGCCGTAACCGCCGCGACGACCCGCCAGCAGGACCTTGCCGTCACCGGCCGCCTTGATCGGTGTGCCGCGTGGGGCTGCGTAGTCCACGCCCTTGTGTGCGCGGATCTTGTTCAGGATCGGGTGCTTGCGGCCCATGGAGAAGCGCGAGCTGATACGGGCAAAGTCCACGGGTGTGCGGATGAATGCCTTGCGCATGCTGCTGCCGTCTGCGGTGTAGTAGCTGGTATTGCCTTGTTTGTTGGTGTAGCGCACCGCGGTGTAGCGCTTGCCGCGATTGGTGAAGCGAGCGGAAAGGATGCTGCCGGTTCCAACGACCTTGCCGTTGACCACTTTCTGTTCGTAGACCACATCGAATTCGTCGCCTTGGCGGATCTCCTTTGCGAAGTCGATGTCGTAGCGAAAGATGCTGGCCATATCCATGGTCTGGGTGTGCGACAGGCCGGCGCGTTGGGCCGAGCTCGCCAGCGAGCTCTTGATGACGCCGTGGACATAAGCCGAACGTACCACGGGCTTGCTGATTTCGCGGTTGAAGGCAAAGCCCTTGGCGCTGCGGTTCAGGCGAATGGTTTCCAGGTCGCTGACCTTGCTGTGCAGACTGGTCAACTGGCCGTTTGCATCGAGCTCGATCTCCAACACCTGGCCGTGCTTGAGCCGGGTGAACTGCTTGGCCTGCTTGCTGCTGGCCAGCACTTGCTGAGCGGTCCCGGCCGGCAAGCCAACCTTTTTGAACAGGGTCGACAGGGTATCGCCGCGGCCGACGGTGACTTCCCGATGGCTAGGCTCCTTCTTGAGCGGCTCGACTGCTACGACGGGAGCGGGAGCCAATGCCGGTTCAACCTTGGCGGTGTCCTGCGGCTGTTCGGCGCTGTTGTCGATCTGTGCGAACGGGGGCGGCACGACTTCTTCGGTGGCTTGAATGGCCGGCGCGTTGTCCTGTTCCTGTTTCAGTTGCTCGGCCGGAGTCTCAAGCTCAAGCTCGAGATTCAGGGTGGTTTTCTTGGCTTCTACTTCGCTGGATGGAAAGACCAGCAATGCAAGGCTTAGAAGGGCGGCGATGCCGCTCGCGGCCAACAGGTGGCTCTTCGGATAAAGCGGGGGCGCTTTAGGCGGTGCGTTGGTCATAGGTGTTTTGACTTTGAAAAAATGAAATGGAAAAGATGAACTGACATGATGAAGACGAAATAACTGTATAAAATATAACCAAATCCGCTCCAAAGCAAGTCTGCAGACGTCATCAGTCGGGATTGAGGTCACATGAGGGGCAAGAACTTGTATTTGGCGGCTGATCTTGTATGGTTGGGGCCCTTTGAATCTGAGCCTTGCGGGTCTGTTATGAAGTCGGTTGAAGAGCAGCTAGCGCTGATCAAACGTGGTGCGGAAGAGGTACTGGTCGAATCCGAACTGGTCGAAAAGCTCAAGCGTGGCCAGCCGCTGCGTATTAAGGCCGGCTTCGACCCTACTGCCCCCGATCTGCACCTGGGTCATACGGTGCTTATTAATAAGCTGCGTCAGTTCCAGGAGCTGGGGCATCACGTCATCTTCCTTATAGGTGACTTTACCGGCCTGATCGGCGACCCGAGCGGCAAGAGTGCCACGCGCCCGCCGCTGACTCGCGAGCAGGTGCTGGAGAATGCCGAGACCTACAAGGCTCAGGTGTTCAAAATCCTCGACCCGGCAAAAACCGAGGTTGCGTTCAACTCTACCTGGATGGACGCGCTGAGCCCTGCCGACTTCATTCGCCTGGCGTCGCAGTACACGGTGGCGCGGATGCTCGAGCGTGATGACTTCGACAAGCGTTACACCAACAACCAGTCGATCGCGATTCATGAATTCCTCTACCCGCTGGTTCAGGGCTACGACTCGGTGGCGTTGCGTGCGGATGTCGAGCTCGGCGGTACCGACCAGAAGTTCAACCTGCTGATGGGGCGCGAGCTTCAGCGCGCCTATGGCCAGGAGGCGCAGTGCATTCTGACCATGCCGCTGCTCGAAGGTCTGGATGGTGTGAAGAAGATGTCCAAATCCCTGGGCAACTATGTCGGTATCCAGGAAGCGCCGGGCGTGATGTACAGCAAGCTGGTGTCGATCCCTGATGAGTTGATGTGGCGCTACTTCGAACTATTGAGCTTCCGCTCCATGGAGGAAATCAATGGCTTCAGGGCCGATTGCGAGGCGGGCGCCAATCCGCGTGACATCAAGATCAAGCTGGCCGAAGAGATTGTGGCGCGCTTCCATGGTGAAGAGGCTGCGGCCAATGCGCATCGCGCTGCTGGTAACCGCATGAAGGAAGGCGAGTTGCCCGATGATCTGCCGGAGGTGGAATTGTCGGCGGTTGAAGAGATGCCGATCGCGGCTGTCCTTAATAAGGCGGGCCTGGTGAAGAACTCGGCGGCGGCGCGCGACTTGCTGGCTGCTGGTGGTGTGCGGGTCGATGGCGAAGTGGTTGATCGTGCATTCGTCTTCGCGCTGGGGGCTACGCATGTATGTCAGGCCGGCAAGAAGGCTTTTGCCCGTATTACGCTGAAAGCTGAATAGGTTTGCAGATAGTGCTTGACGGCGAATTGTATCTCTATATAATTCGCCCCACTTCCGGCGCAGACGAAACGGAAAACTCCTTGAGAATCAAAGAGTTAACCGAAGTAAGCAGCGAAGAAGCAGCTTCGATCTTCCGATCGGAAGCGGTGAAAAAGGTGGTTGACAGCGGTTTGAAACGCTGTAGAATTCGCCTCCCGCTGACGAGTGATCGAAGCGAGTCAAGTGCTTGAAGTTGAACGAGAAAATCGAAAACTTCTGAAAATAAACGCTTGACAGAGACAGAGGAAAGCGTAGAATTCGCGCCTCGGTTGAGACGAAAGAATCAACCAACCGCTCTTTAACAACTGAATCAAGCAATTCGTGTGGGTGCTTGTGAGCTCAGACTGATAGTCAGAAAGATTATCAGCATCACAAGTGGCTACATGAGCAATCATATAGTTCATTTTGAGATTGCTGAGCCAAGTTTAGGGTTTTCTCAAAACCCAAGCAGTATTGAACTGAAGAGTTTGATCATGGCTCAGATTGAACGCTGGCGGCAGGCCTAACACATGCAAGTCGAGCGGCAGCACGGGTACTTGTACCTGGTGGCGAGCGGCGGACGGGTGAGTAATGCCTAGGAATCTGCCTGATAGTGGGGGATAACGTTCGGAAACGGACGCTAATACCGCATACGTCCTACGGGAGAAAGTGGGGGATCTTCGGACCTCACGCTATCAGATGAGCCTAGGTCGGATTAGCTAGTTGGTGGGGTAAAGGCTCACCAAGGCGACGATCCGTAACTGGTCTGAGAGGATGATCAGTCACACTGGAACTGAGACACGGTCCAGACTCCTACGGGAGGCAGCAGTGGGGAATATTGGACAATGGGCGAAAGCCTGATCCAGCCATGCCGCGTGTGTGAAGAAGGTCTTCGGATTGTAAAGCACTTTAAGTTGGGAGGAAGGGCATTAACCTAATACGTTGATGTTTTGACGTTACCGACAGAATAAGCACCGGCTAACTCTGTGCCAGCAGCCGCGGTAATACAGAGGGTGCAAGCGTTAATCGGAATTACTGGGCGTAAAGCGCGCGTAGGTGGTTCGTTAAGTTGGATGTGAAATCCCCGGGCTCAACCTGGGAACTGCATCCAAAACTGGCGAGCTAGAGTAGGGCAGAGGGTGGTGGAATTTCCTGTGTAGCGGTGAAATGCGTAGATATAGGAAGGAACACCAGTGGCGAAGGCGACCACCTGGGCTCATACTGACACTGAGGTGCGAAAGCGTGGGGAGCAAACAGGATTAGATACCCTGGTAGTCCACGCCGTAAACGATGTCAACTAGCCGTTGGAATCCTTGAGATTTTAGTGGCGCAGCTAACGCATTAAGTTGACCGCCTGGGGAGTACGGCCGCAAGGTTAAAACTCAAATGAATTGACGGGGGCCCGCACAAGCGGTGGAGCATGTGGTTTAATTCGAAGCAACGCGAAGAACCTTACCAGGCCTTGACATCCAATGAACTTTCCAGAGATGGATTGGTGCCTTCGGGAGCATTGAGACAGGTGCTGCATGGCTGTCGTCAGCTCGTGTCGTGAGATGTTGGGTTAAGTCCCGTAACGAGCGCAACCCTTGTCCTTAGTTACCAGCACGTTATGGTGGGCACTCTAAGGAGACTGCCGGTGACAAACCGGAGGAAGGTGGGGATGACGTCAAGTCATCATGGCCCTTACGGCCTGGGCTACACACGTGCTACAATGGTCGGTACAGAGGGTCGCCAAGCCGCGAGGTGGAGCTAATCTCACAAAACCGATCGTAGTCCGGATCGCAGTCTGCAACTCGACTGCGTGAAGTCGGAATCGCTAGTAATCGCGAATCAGAATGTCGCGGTGAATACGTTCCCGGGCCTTGTACACACCGCCCGTCACACCATGGGAGTGGGTTGCACCAGAAGTAGCTAGTCTAACCTTCGGGAGGACGGTTACCACGGTGTGATTCATGACTGGGGTGAAGTCGTAACAAGGTAGCCGTAGGGGAACCTGCGGCTGGATCACCTCCTTAATCGAAGACATCAGCTGTCTTATAAGCTCCCACACGAATTGCTTGATTCATTGAAGAAGACGATATCGGTAACAGCTCTTAACTGGGTCTGTAGCTCAGTTGGTTAGAGCGCACCCCTGATAAGGGTGAGGTCGGCAGTTCGAATCTGCCCAGACCCACCAGTTTCTTGTTGGGGCCATAGCTCAGCTGGGAGAGCGCCTGCCTTGCACGCAGGAGGTCAGCGGTTCGATCCCGCTTGGCTCCACCACCCCTTGTTACCGTGTCAAAGCTTAGAAATGAATATTCGCATCGAATATTGATTTCTGAACTTTTTCAGAATCGTTCTTTAAAAATTTGGGTATGTGATAGAAAGATAGACTGGATAGCACTTTCACTGGTGTTTATTCAGGCTAAGGTAAAATTTGTGAGTTTAATCGCGAATTTTCGGCGAATGTCGTCTTCACAGTATAACCAGATTGCTTGGGGTTATATGGTCAAGTGAAGAAGCGCATACGGTGGATGCCTTGGCAGTCAGAGGCGATGAAAGACGTGGTAGCCTGCGAAAAGCTTCGGGGAGTCGGCAAACAGACTGTGATCCGGAGATGTCTGAATGGGGGAACCCAGCCATCACAAGATGGTTATCTTGTACTGAATACATAGGTGCAAGAGGCGAACCAGGGGAACTGAAACATCTAAGTACCCTGAGGAAAAGAAATCAACCGAGATTCCCTTAGTAGTGGCGAGCGAACGGGGACTAGCCCTTAAGTTGATTTGAGATTAGCGGAACGCTCTGGAAAGTGCGGCCATAGTGGGTGATAGCCCTGTACGCGAAAATCTCTTGTCAATGAAATCGAGTAGGACGGAGCACGAGAAACTTTGTCTGAATATGGGGGGACCATCCTCCAAGGCTAAATACTACTGACTGACCGATAGTGAACTAGTACCGTGAGGGAAAGGCGAAAAGAACCCCGGAGAGGGGAGTGAAATAGATCCTGAAACCGTATGCGTACAAGCAGTGGGAGCAGACTTGTTCTGTGACTGCGTACCTTTTGTATAATGGGTCAGCGACTTATATTCAGTGGCGAGCTTAACCGAATAGGGGAGGCGTAGCGAAAGCGAGTCTTAATAGGGCGTTTAGTCGCTGGGTATAGACCCGAAACCGGGCGATCTATCCATGGGCAGGTTGAAGGTTAGGTAACACTGACTGGAGGACCGAACCGACTACCGTTGAAAAGTTAGCGGATGACCTGTGGATCGGAGTGAAAGGCTAATCAAGCTCGGAGATAGCTGGTTCTCCTCGAAAGCTATTTAGGTAGCGCCTCATGTATCACTGTAGGGGGTAGAGCACTGTTTCGGCTAGGGGGTCATCCCGACTTACCAAACCGATGCAAACTCCGAATACCTACAAGTGCCGAGCATGGGAGACACACGGCGGGTGCTAACGTCCGTCGTGAAAAGGGAAACAACCCAGACCGTCAGCTAAGGTCCCAAAGTTATGGTTAAGTGGGAAACGATGTGGGAAGGCTTAGACAGCTAGGAGGTTGGCTTAGAAGCAGCCACCCTTTAAAGAAAGCGTAATAGCTCACTAGTCGAGTCGGCCTGCGCGGAAGATGTAACGGGGCTCAAACCATACACCGAAGCTACGGGTATCACCTTAGGGTGATGCGGTAGAGGAGCGTTCTGTAAGCCTGTGAAGGTCAGTTGAGAAGCTGGCTGGAGGTATCAGAAGTGCGAATGCTGACATGAGTAACGACAATGGGTGTGAAAAACACCCACGCCGAAAGACCAAGGTTTCCTGCGCAACGTTAATCGACGCAGGGTTAGTCGGTCCCTAAGGCGAGGCTGAAAAGCGTAGTCGATGGAAAACAGGTTAATATTCCTGTACTTCTGGTTATTGCGATGGAGGGACGGAGAAGGCTAGGCCAGCTTGGCGTTGGTTGTCCAAGTTTAAGGTGGTAGGCTGGACTCTTAGGTAAATCCGGGAGTTCAAGGCCGAGAGCTGATGACGAGTGCTCATTAGAGCGCGAAGTGGTTGATGCCATGCTTCCAAGAAAAGCTTCTAAGCTTCAGGTAACCAGGAACCGTACCCCAAACCGACACAGGTGGTTGGGTAGAGAATACCAAGGCGCTTGAGAGAACTCGGGTGAAGGAACTAGGCAAAATGGCACCGTAACTTCGGGAGAAGGTGCGCCGGTGAGGGTGAAGCATTTACTGCGTAAGCTCATGCCGGTCGAAGATACCAGGCCGCTGCGACTGTTTATTAAAAACACAGCACTCTGCAAACACGAAAGTGGACGTATAGGGTGTGACGCCTGCCCGGTGCCGGAAGGTTAATTGATGGGGTTAGCTAACGCGAAGCTCTTGATCGAAGCCCCGGTAAACGGCGGCCGTAACTATAACGGTCCTAAGGTAGCGAAATTCCTTGTCGGGTAAGTTCCGACCTGCACGAATGGCGTAACGATGGCGGCGCTGTCTCCACCCGAGACTCAGTGAAATTGAAATCGCTGTGAAGATGCAGTGTATCCGCGGCTAGACGGAAAGACCCCGTGAACCTTTACTATAGCTTTGCACTGGACTTTGAATTTGCTTGTGTAGGATAGGTGGGAGGCTTTGAAGCGTGGACGCCAGTTCGCGTGGAGCCATCCTTGAAATACCACCCTGGCAACTTTGAGGTTCTAACTCAGGTCCGTTATCCGGATCGAGGACAGTGTATGGTGGGTAGTTTGACTGGGGCGGTCTCCTCCTAAAGAGTAACGGAGGAGTACGAAGGTGCGCTCAGACCGGTCGGAAATCGGTCGTAGAGTATAAAGGCAAAAGCGCGCTTGACTGCGAGACAGACACGTCGAGCAGGTACGAAAGTAGGTCTTAGTGATCCGGTGGTTCTGTATGGAAGGGCCATCGCTCAACGGATAAAAGGTACTCCGGGGATAACAGGCTGATACCGCCCAAGAGTTCATATCGACGGCGGTGTTTGGCACCTCGATGTCGGCTCATCACATCCTGGGGCTGAAGCCGGTCCCAAGGGTATGGCTGTTCGCCATTTAAAGTGGTACGCGAGCTGGGTTTAGAACGTCGTGAGACAGTTCGGTCCCTATCTGCCGTGGACGTTTGAGATTTGAGAGGGGCTGCTCCTAGTACGAGAGGACCGGAGTGGACGAACCTCTGGTGTTCCGGTTGTCACGCCAGTGGCATTGCCGGGTAGCTATGTTCGGAATAGATAACCGCTGAAAGCATCTAAGCGGGAAACTAGCCTCAAGATGAGATCTCACTGGAGCCTTGAGCTCCCTGAAGGGCCGTCGAAGACTACGACGTTGATAGGTTGGGTGTGTAAGCGCTGTGAGGCGTTGAGCTAACCAATACTAATTGCCCGTGAGGCTTGACCATATAACACCCAAGCAATTTGCTGCTCCTGTAAAGAGCAGGGCCAAATTGCGGTAGTGAAGACGAAACGAACCGAAAGTTTGCGACGCACAAATCATCACATACCCGATTCGCCAAGACGTCGCAAGACGGCTTGGCACCAGAATTTCTTGACGACCATAGAGCATTGGAACCACCTGATCCCATCCCGAACTCAGTAGTGAAACGATGCATCGCCGATGGTAGTGTGGGGTTTCCCCATGTGAGAGTAGGTCATCGTCAAGATCAAATTCCGAAACCCCATCTGCGCAAGCAGATGGGGTTTTGTTTTTGCGCCGAAAAAACTCCCGGCCTCCACCGCCACCCCCTCGTTCCCATGCTCCCGCGTGGGAGCGCCTCTCCTGACGCGCAGCAAAGCGACGCCGGAGCGCCAGGCTCTGCATACAGTCCCCCAAGCTTTCTATGCAACCGCTCGCTGCATAGCTATCATGCGTGCCTCATTGAAAGGCGAGATTGGCATGTTGATGTTGTTAAAACTGCTGAAGGATGGTCGGTTCCACTCAGGGCAAGCGCTGGGCGCGGCCTTGGGTGTGAGTCGCAGTGCCGTATGGAAGCAGCTGCAACAGCTGGAAGCCGAGCTGAACCTGCCGATACACAAAGTGCGCGGCCGTGGTTATCAATTGGCTGCGCCTTTATCGTTGCTCGATCAAGAAGCGATTGCACAGGCGTCCAGTGGCGAATGCTGGCCGCCCCTGATATTTGACTCTATCGACTCTACCAATGCCGAGGCTTTGCGCGCCATCGAGCGCGGTCACGCAGCGCCTTTCCTGGTGCTGGCCGAGCGGCAGTCGGCGGGCAGAGGGCGTCGCGGACGCAAATGGGTCAGCCCTTTTGCGGAGAACCTCTATTACAGCCTGGTGCTGCGGATTGACGGTGGCATGCGGCAGCTGGAAGGCTTGAGTCTGGTTGTCGGGCTGGCGGTCATGCAGGCGCTGCGAGAGCAGGGTGTAGCTGAAGCGGGCTTGAAGTGGCCGAATGACGTCCTGGTAGGCACCCGCAAGATTGCCGGGATCCTCCTGGAGTTGGTGGGGGATCCGGCAGACGTCTGCCACGTCGTGCTGGGTGTCGGCATCAATGTGAACATGCAGGCCACCACCGAGGTGGATCAGGACTGGACGTCGGTTCGGCTGGTGACCGGCAAGGCGGTGGATCGCAATCATTTGGTTGCGCGGTTGAATTCGACGCTGCAGTACTATCTGGCGCGGCATCGAGAGTCCGGATTCGAAGCCATTCAGCCGGAGTGGGAGCAAAACCATCTCTGGCAAGGGCGCGCGGTATCGCTAATCGCCGGTGCAAGCCAGGTCGATGGCATTGTTTTGGGGATTGATCAGCAAGGTGCCTTGCGATTGAAAGTGGGTGAAGTTGAAAAACACTTCAGTGGTGGAGAGCTCAGCTTGAGGTTGCGCGATGATTCTTGAGCTCGACTGTGGGAACAGCTTTATCAAATGGCGCGTCATTCGGCGCGACACCTGTGCTGTGGTCGCCGGTGGGGTCACTGATTCCGATCAGGCACTGCTGCGCGAACTGCAGCAAATTTCCGGCTTGAAGCTCACGCATTGCCGTCTGGTGAGTGTGCGGACTGAAGAAGAAACTGCGCGACTGACCGACCTCCTGGTCGCTGATTACTCGCTTGCGGTAGCCATTGCCAAGCCTGCCAAGGAGTTTGCCGGCGTTCGCAACGGTTATGAGGAGTACGAGCGTCTGGGGCTGGATCGATGGCTTGCATTGCTGGGTGGCTATCACCTGGCGGCGGGTGCGTGTGTTGTCATCGACTTCGGGACTGCAGTCACTTCCGACTTTGTGGCGCCTGATGGCGAACATCTGGGGGGCTTTATTTGCCCTGGCATGCCGCTGATGCGTAACCAGCTGCGTACCCATACCCGGCGGATTCGTTATGACGATGCTTCGGCTGAGCGGGCAATGGCAACGCTTGAGCCGGGTCGCTCTACCGTCGAGGCGGTAGAGCGTGGTTGTACGCTGATGCTTCGCGGTTTCGTGCAGACGCAGCTCGAGCATGCAGGGTCGTTGTGGGGTGAAGGCTTTAGCGTTTTCCTTACGGGCGGCGATGCGGACCTGGTGCGGGAAGTGGCGCCGCAAGCTCGGGTTGTCCCGGATCTGGTTTTTGTTGGTCTGGCCATGGCCTGCCCCCTGACCTGAGGTATCTATGCGTTGGTTGTTTCTATTGTTGTTGGTGCTCAACGCCGTCTATTACGTATGGCACCAACAGGAAGCGCCATTGAAGGCCAAGGAAGTGGCGTCGCTCTCGCTTTACAAAGGGACCCAGCAAGACATCCATTTGCTCAGCGAGTCCGGTCGTGACCCGCAGCGCAAGGAGCGAAGCAGGGCTGCGGGTCAGGATGCCCGGGAATGCCTGTATCTGGGGGTCCCTGGCGCGGAGCAGCTCGGGGCACTCTCCCAGCGCCTGGTTGCGATGAACGTCTCGGTGCGCTTGCAGGGCGCAAAGCCGGCGGATTCATCTGGCTTTTGGTTGAGAATCGCGCCCGAAAGCCGCGGTTTGCTGGGGGAAACGGCTATGGGAACACTTTCCCGTGAATTCAAAGACTTAAAACATAAAATAATGCAGTGCGAAG
Source organism: Pseudomonas sp. LS1212 (assembly GCF_024741815.1). Lineage (NCBI taxonomy): Bacteria > Pseudomonadati > Pseudomonadota > Gammaproteobacteria > Pseudomonadales > Pseudomonadaceae > Pseudomonas > Pseudomonas sp. LS1212. The sequence goes on along the minus strand of NZ_CP102951.1, from coordinate 5,120,354 downwards.
GCATTGCATCTGTCGAATAGTTTGCATAGAATGGCGCCCGCTCCACAGGGATAACGTCTAGTACGAAAACTTGTGAGGCGCCTGTCAACGTAGCTAACCTCAAGATTTTATTGAGAAAAAGGTTGACAGAGGGGTGGCAAGAGTTGATAATGCCGCCACGTTCAGGAGGGGTTCCCGAGCGGCCAAAGGGATCAGACTGTAAATCTGACGTCTACGACTTCGAAGGTTCGAATCCTTCCCCCTCCACCAATTTAGCGAGAGCTGCAGGCTCCGCGGGTATAGTTTAGTGGTAGAACCTCAGCCTTCCAAGCTGATGATGCGGGTTCGATTCCCGCTACCCGCTCCAAGTTTGCAGTTGTTGCGCAGTGTTACGCTCTTGTAGCTCAGTTGGTAGAGCACACCCTTGGTAAGGGTGAGGTCAGCGGTTCAAATCCGCTCAAGAGCTCCATTACTCAGGCAGATATGAAAATATCTGCCTTTGTTTTATAAGTGGTTGAAATCGCTTATTCGGACCGGCATAATGGTCGGCCTGATTATGTTTTTAGGTCAGTAGCTCAATTGGCAGAGCGACGGTCTCCAAAACCGTAGGTTGGGGGTTCGATTCCCTCCTGACCTGCCAGATTCACACGGTGTGTCTGGCTTTCTTTTCACAGGATCCTCCTAGATGACTCCCAAGGCTGAAGCCCAAGACTCTCGTTTTGATCTGCTCAAGTGGCTGGTTGTTGTCGCTTTGGTAGTCGTAGGCGTTGTCGGAAATCAGTACTACTCCGCGTCGCCTCTCCTGTACCGGGTGCTTGCTCTGCTCGCCATTGCTGCTGTCGCTGCCTTCGTTGGTCTGCAGACTGCCAAAGGCAAGTCGTTCTTCGCCCTGGCTAAGGAAGCTCGTACCGAAATCCGTAAAGTCGTTTGGCCGACTCGCCAAGAGACCACTCAGACCACGCTTATCGTAGTGGCTGTCGTGCTGGTCATGGCGTTGCTGTTGTGGGGTCTCGACTCCCTGCTCGGCTGGCTTGTTTCCTTGATTGTTGGCTAAGGGTGTCCCGTGGCTAAGCGTTGGTACGTTGTGCATGCTTACTCGGGTTACGAGAAGCATGTTATGCGCTCTTTGATCGAGCGTGTAAAGCTGGCTGGCATGGAAGACGGTTTTGGCGAAATTCTGGTCCCTACCGAAGAAGTGGTAGAGATGCGTAATGGCCAGAAGCGCAAAAGCGAACGTAAATTCTTCCCTGGCTATGTGCTGGTCCAGATGGATATGAGCGAGGGTACTTGGCACTTGGTCAAGGACACGCCTCGGGTGATGGGTTTCATCGGCGGGACCGCCGACAAGCCAGCACCAATTACCGACAAGGAAGCTGAAGCTATCCTGCGTCGCGTCGCTGATGGCAGTGACAAGCCAAAACCGAAGACTCTGTTCGAGCCGGGCGAGGTTGTGCGCGTGACCGATGGTCCGTTCGCGGATTTCAACGGCACTGTCGAAGAAGTCAACTACGAAAAGAGTCGGATCCAAGTGGCCGTGCTTATTTTCGGACGCTCTACTCCGGTAGAGCTCGAGTTCAGCCAGGTCGAGAAGGTCTAGCTGAAGACAGATCCCATGCCCCGCAGGCGTAAGCTGCGGGGTTTTGTCGTCTCTGGGATAAAACGCAAGCAACCGGGGAGCCTCTTTTGGCGTTCGTACCCGATATTGGAGTAGCTCATGGCTAAGAAAATCACGGCTTACATCAAGCTGCAAGTAAAGGCCGGCCAGGCCAACCCAAGCCCGCCCGTTGGCCCGGCTCTGGGTCAACATGGTGTGAACATCATGGAATTCTGCAAGGCCTTCAACGCCCGTACTCAGGGTCAAGAAGCCGGCTTGCCGACTCCAGTTATCATCACTGTTTACAGTGACCGTAGCTTCACCTTCGAAACCAAAAGCACCCCAGCTTCGGTTCTGCTGAAAAAAGCTGCTGGCCTGACCAGCGGTTCCGCACGTCCGAACACCGTTAAAGTCGGTACCGTGACTCGTGCTCAGCTGGAAGATATCGCTAAAGCCAAAAACGCGGACCTGACTGCCGCGGACATGGAAGCAGCCGTGCGTACCATCGCCGGTTCTGCTCGCTCCATGGGCCTCAACGTGGAGGGTGTGTAATGGCTAAGCTGACCAAGCGCCAAAAGGCTATCGCCAGCAAAATCGAAGCGGGCAAGTCCTACAGCTTTGTAGACGCTGCTGCTCTGCTGACCGAGCTGTCGACTGTCAAGTTCAGCGAGTCTGTTGACGTTGCTGTAAACCTGGGCGTTGACCCACGTAAATCCGACCAGGTCGTTCGTAGCGCTACTGTGCTGCCACACGGCACGGGCAAGACTGTACGTGTTGCTGTCTTCACCCAAGGCCCGGCAGCTGAAGCTGCTCTGGCCGCAGGCGCCGATCGCGTTGGCATGGACGACCTGGCTGCCGAAATGAAAGGCGGCGACCTGAACTATGACGTCGTTATTGCATCCCCGGATGCAATGCGCGTTGTAGGTCAGTTGGGTCAGATCCTCGGTCCACGTGGTCTGATGCCTAACCCGAAAGTCGGCACCGTAACGCCAGACGTAGCTACCGCGGTTAAAAACGCCAAGGCTGGTCAGGTTCGTTATCGCACCGACAAAAACGGCATCATCCACACCTCCGTTGGCAAGGTCGGCTTCGATGCCGTCAAGCTGAAGGAAAACGTTGAAGCCCTGATCGCTGATCTGAAGCGTATCAAGCCAGCTTCCTCGAAAGGTATCTACGTCAAGCGCGTTACCCTGAGCACCACTATGGGCCCAGGTCTGGTCATCGACCAAGGTTCGCTGGACGTATAAGACATGAGTTGACGCAAGTGATTGCGTCAATTGAAAGATTGGGGTCCCTGCCTGGCGGGGGCTGTCCAAGACCGTAGGCGACGCAAGTCTTAAACCTAAAGCCTACGCAGATGGTGCTCCCGGTTCCTTACCGAATCAGACACCAAAACGACATCCGGCTTCGGCTGGATGAAACGGTAACAAGCAGGAGTTAAACCCGTGGCAATTAAACTCGAAGACAAGAAGGCCATCGTCGCTGAAGTCAACGAGGCTGCCAAAGGCGCTCTGTCCGCTGTCGTGGCTGATGCCCGTGGTGTGACTGTAGGCGCAATGACCGGACTCCGTAAAGAGGCTCGTGAAGCTGGCGTTTATGTACGCGTTGTACGTAACACCCTGCTCAAGCGCGCTGTTGCTGACACTGAATACAGTGTTCTCAACGACGTGTTCACCGGCCCGACCCTGATTGCATTCTCCAAGGAACATCCGGGCGCTGCTGCCCGTATTTTCAAAGAGTTTGCCAAGGGTCAGGACAAGTTCGAGATCAAGGCAGCTGCGTTCGAGGGCAAGTACCTCGCAGCTAATCAGATCGACGTACTGGCAAGCCTGCCGACCCGTGACGAAGCAATTTCTCAGCTGATGAGCGTGATTCAAGGCGCAACCAGCAAATTGGCTCGTACTCTGGCGGCCCTTCGCGACCAGAAAGAAGCTGCCGCAGCCTAAGGCTGAGCAACCTCTTTTGCGTTTATTGTTTATTTCGATGGCCGCGTAGGCTGTCACCCCAATACAGGAATTTATAGTCATGTCTCTGACTAACGAGCAAATCATCGAAGCAATCGGCGAAAAATCCGTTATGGAAATCGTTGAGCTGATCAAGGCAATGGAAGAGAAGTTCGGCGTTACCGCTGCTGCTGCTTCCGCTGGCCCAGCTGTTGCTGCTGCCGTTGTTGAAGAACAAACTGAATTCAACGTCATGCTGACCGAAGCTGGCGAGAAGAAAGTTAACGTGATCAAGGCTGTACGTGAACTGACCGGTCTGGGCCTGAAAGAAGCCAAGGCTGTAGTTGACGGCGCTCCTGCCATGGTTCTGGAAGCTGTTGCCAAAGACGCAGCTGACAAAGCCAAAGCAGCTCTGGAAGAAGCAGGCGCTAAAGTCGAGCTGAAGTAAGCATCGACTTTGCGTCTCCAGCCCAAGCGTTAAGCGGACGGCTGATGGCTGGTGGCTCTTGCCACCGGCCTTTTTCCGTTATTGGCAGCCGACCAGGTCGGTGCCTCTAACGTGCTGTAACCACCCGATGCGGTGGCGCAAACCATGGGGTTTGCACGATTTTCTGGCTGCTCCCGTCGGGAGGGGCCAAACAAGCAGGTGACCAAGCTGGGGAACGCTGATGGCTTACTCATACACTGAGAAAAAACGTATCCGCAAGGACTTTAGCAAGTTGCCGGACGTCATGGATGTGCCGTACCTCCTGGCCATCCAGCTGGATTCGTATCGTGAATTCTTGCAGGCGGGAGCGACCAAGGATCAGTTCCGCGACGTGGGCCTGCATGCGGCCTTCAAATCGGTTTTCCCGATCATCAGCTACTCCGGCAATGCTGCCCTGGAGTACGTTGGCTATCGTCTGGGCGAACCGGCGTTTGACGTTAAAGAATGCGTGTTGCGCGGTGTCACGTACGCCGTACCTTTGCGGGTAAAAGTCCGTCTGATCATTTTCGACAAAGAATCGTCGAACAAAGCGATCAAGGACATCAAAGAGCAAGAAGTCTACATGGGTGAAATCCCCCTGATGACTGAAAACGGTACCTTCGTTATCAACGGTACCGAGCGTGTGATCGTTTCCCAGTTGCACCGTTCGCCTGGTGTGTTCTTCGACCACGACCGTGGCAAGACGCACAGCTCCGGCAAGCTGCTGTACTCGGCTCGTATCATTCCTTACCGTGGCTCGTGGCTGGACTTCGAGTTCGATCCGAAAGACTGCGTATTCGTCCGGATCGACCGTCGTCGCAAGCTGCCTGCGTCGGTACTGCTGCGCGCGCTGGGCTACAGCACCGAAGAAGTGCTCGATGCCTTCTACACCACCAACGTATTCCACGTGCAGGGCGAACAGCTCAGCCTGGAGCTGGTGCCTCAGCGCCTGCGTGGTGAAATTGCTGTCCTGGACATCCTCGACAACAACGGCAAGGTCATCGTCGAGCAAGGTCGTCGTATTACCGCACGTCACATCAACCAGTTGGAAAAGGCCGGCATCAAGCAGCTGGAAGTTCCTCTGGACTACGTGCTGGGTCGTACCACCGCCAAGGCTATCGTTCACCCGGCCACCGGTGAAATCCTGGCTGAGTGCAACACCGAGCTGAGCACCGAGATCCTGGTGAAAATCGCCAAGGCTCAGGTCGTTCGCATCGAAACCCTGTACACCAACGATATCGATTGCGGTCCGTTCATTTCCGACACGCTGAAAATCGACTCCACCAGCAATCAACTCGAAGCGCTGGTCGAGATCTATCGCATGATGCGTCCTGGCGAGCCGCCAACCAAGGATGCCGCAGAAACCCTGTTCAACAACCTGTTCTTCAGCCCTGAGCGTTACGACCTGTCCGCGGTCGGCCGGATGAAGTTCAACCGTCGTATCGGTCGTACCGAGATCGAAGGTTCGGGCGTGCTGAGCAAGGAAGACATCGTTGCGGTTCTGAAGACCCTGGTCGACATCCGTAACGGCAAAGGCATCGTCGATGACATCGACCACCTGGGTAACCGTCGTGTTCGCTGCGTAGGCGAGATGGCCGAGAACCAGTTCCGCGTTGGCCTGGTGCGTGTTGAGCGTGCGGTCAAAGAGCGTCTGTCGATGGCGGAAAGCGAAGGCCTGATGCCGCAAGACCTGATCAACGCCAAGCCTGTGGCTGCGGCGGTGAAAGAGTTCTTCGGTTCCAGCCAGCTGTCCCAGTTCATGGACCAGAACAACCCGCTGTCCGAGATCACCCACAAGCGTCGTGTCTCTGCACTCGGCCCAGGTGGTCTGACCCGTGAGCGCGCAGGCTTCGAAGTCCGTGACGTACACCCGACTCACTACGGTCGTGTTTGCCCGATCGAGACGCCGGAAGGTCCGAACATCGGTCTGATCAACTCCCTGGCCGCCTATGCGCGTACCAACCAGTACGGCTTCCTCGAGAGCCCGTACCGCGTGGTTAAAGACGCACTGGTGACCGACGAGATCGTCTTCCTGTCGGCAATCGAAGAGGCCGATCACGTGATCGCCCAGGCTTCGGCTGCGATGAACGACCAGAAGGTGCTGATCGACGAGCTGGTAGCCGTACGTCACCTCAACGAATTCACCGTCAAGGCGCCTGAAGACGTCACCCTGATGGACGTTTCGCCCAAGCAGGTAGTCTCGGTTGCAGCCTCGCTGATCCCGTTCCTCGAGCACGACGACGCCAACCGTGCGTTGATGGGTTCGAACATGCAGCGTCAAGCTGTACCGACCCTGCGTGCTGACAAGCCGCTGGTAGGTACCGGCATGGAACGCAACGTTGCGCGTGACTCCGGCGTTTGCGTCGTGGCCCGTCGTGGCGGTGTGATCGACTCGGTTGACGCCAGTCGTATCGTGGTCCGTGTTGCCGATGATGAAGTCGAGCCAGGCGAAGCCGGTGTCGACATCTACAACCTGACCAAGTACACCCGCTCGAACCAGAACACCTGCATCAACCAGCGTCCGCTGGTGAGCAAGGGTGATCGCGTTCAGCGCAGCGACATCATGGCAGACGGTCCGTCCACCGATATGGGTGAGCTGGCACTGGGCCAGAACATGCGCATCGCGTTCATGGCCTGGAACGGTTTCAACTTCGAAGACTCCATCTGCCTGTCCGAGCGTGTTGTTCAGGAAGATCGCTTTACCACGATCCACATCCAGGAACTGACCTGTGTGGCCCGTGACACCAAGCTTGGCCCAGAGGAAATCACTGCGGACATCCCGAACGTGGGTGAAGCCGCACTGAACAAACTGGACGAAGCCGGTATCGTTTACGTAGGTGCTGAAGTAGGCGCAGGCGACATTCTGGTCGGTAAGGTCACTCCGAAAGGCGAGACCCAGCTGACACCAGAAGAAAAACTGCTGCGTGCAATCTTCGGTGAGAAAGCCAGCGACGTTAAAGACACCTCCCTGCGCGTACCAACCGGTACCAAAGGTACTGTCATCGACGTACAGGTCTTCACCCGCGACGGCGTCGAGCGTGATGCTCGTGCACTGTCGATCGAGAAGAGCCAGCTGGACGAGATCCGCAAGGACCTCAACGAAGAGTTCCGCATCGTTGAAGGCGCAACCTTCGAACGTCTGCGTTCGGCTCTGGTTGGTCAGATTGTCGAAGGTGGTGCAGGCCTGAAGAAAGGCACCGAGATCACCGACGAAGTCCTTGACGGCCTCGAGCACGGCCAGTGGTTCAAACTGCGCATGGCCGAAGACGCGCTGAACGAACAACTCGAGAAGGCTCAGGCCTACATCGTTGATCGTCGCCGACTGCTGGACGACAAGTTCGAAGACAAGAAGCGCAAGCTGCAACAGGGCGATGACCTGGCGCCGGGCGTGCTGAAGATCGTCAAGGTTTACCTGGCAATCCGTCGTCGCATCCAGCCGGGCGACAAGATGGCCGGTCGTCACGGTAACAAGGGTGTGGTCTCCGTGATCATGCCGGTTGAAGACATGCCGCACGATGCCAATGGCACGCCGGTAGACGTCGTCCTCAACCCGTTGGGCGTACCTTCGCGTATGAACGTCGGTCAGATCCTCGAAACCCACCTGGGCCTCGCGGCCAAGGGCTTGGGCGAGAAGATCAACCGCATGCTGGAAGAACAGCGCAAGGCTGCTGAATTGCGCAAGTTCCTCACCGAGATCTACAACGAGATCGGTGGTCGTCAGGAAAACCTGGAAGATTTCTCCGACCAGGAAATTCTGGACCTGGCGAAAAACCTCAAGGGCGGCGTGCCAATGGCGACCCCGGTCTTCGACGGTGCCAAGGAGCACGAAATCAAGGCCATGCTGAAGCTGGCAGACATGCCGGAAAGCGGTCAGATGCAGCTGTTCGACGGTCGTACCGGCAACAAGTTCGAGCGTCCGGTTACCGTTGGCTACATGTACATGCTCAAGCTGAACCACTTGGTGGACGACAAGATGCACGCGCGTTCCACTGGTTCTTACAGCCTGGTTACCCAGCAGCCGCTGGGTGGTAAGGCGCAGTTCGGTGGTCAGCGTTTCGGGGAGATGGAAGTTTGGGCGCTGGAAGCATACGGCGCGGCTTACACCCTGCAAGAAATGCTCACAGTGAAGTCGGACGATGTGAACGGTCGGACCAAGATGTACAAAAACATCGTGGACGGCGATCACCGTATGGAGCCGGGCATGCCCGAGTCCTTCAACGTGTTGATCAAAGAGATTCGTTCGCTCGGTATCGATATCGATCTGGAAACCGAATAACACGTGACGCGAATCGGGAGCGTGGCTGAAAAGCCCGCTCCCTGCTCCGCCAGGAGGAAAGGCCTTGAAAGACCTACTGAATTTGCTGAAAAACCAGGGTCAAGTCGAAGAGTTCGACGCCATCCGTATCGGATTGGCCTCGCCTGAGATGATCCGTTCGTGGTCGTTCGGTGAAGTTAAAAAGCCGGAAACCATCAACTACCGTACGTTCAAGCCAGAGCGCGACGGCCTGTTCTGCGCCAAGATCTTTGGCCCAGTCAAGGACTACGAGTGCCTGTGCGGCAAGTACAAGCGCCTGAAGCACCGTGGCGTGATCTGTGAGAAGTGCGGCGTTGAAGTTGCACTGGCCAAGGTCCGCCGTGAGCGCATGGCTCACATTGAACTGGCATCGCCAGTCGCTCACATCTGGTTCCTGAAGTCCCTGCCGTCGCGTATCGGCTTGCTGATGGACATGACCCTGCGTGATATCGAACGCGTTCTCTACTTCGAGAGCTATGTCGTTATCGACCCGGGCATGACCACCCTGGAAAAAGGCCAGCTGCTGAACGACGAGCAGTACTTCGAAGCACTCGAAGAATTCGGTGACGACTTCGACGCCCGCATGGGTGCCGAGGCTGTCCGTGAACTGCTGCACGCCATTGACCTGGAACACGAGATTGGCCGTCTGCGCGAAGAAATTCCGCAAACCAACTCCGAAACCAAGATCAAGAAGCTGTCCAAGCGTCTGAAGCTGATGGAGGCCTTCCAGGGCTCCGGCAACCTGCCTGAGTGGATGGTGTTGACCGTTCTGCCGGTTCTGCCGCCAGACCTGCGTCCACTGGTTCCGCTCGATGGTGGCCGTTTCGCGACGTCCGACCTCAACGATCTGTATCGTCGAGTGATCAACCGTAACAATCGTCTGAAGCGTCTGCTGGATCTGTCCGCGCCTGACATCATCGTGCGCAACGAAAAGCGCATGCTGCAGGAAGCGGTCGATGCACTGCTCGACAACGGTCGTCGCGGTCGCGCCATTACCGGTTCGAACAAGCGTCCTCTGAAATCCCTGGCCGACATGATCAAGGGTAAGCAAGGTCGTTTCCGTCAGAACTTGCTCGGTAAGCGCGTTGACTACTCGGGTCGTTCGGTAATTACCGTAGGTCCGACCCTGCGTCTGCACCAGTGCGGTCTGCCGAAGAAAATGGCTCTCGAGCTGTTCAAGCCGTTCATTTTCGGCAAGTTGGAAATGCGTGGCCTGGCCACCACCATCAAAGCCGCCAAGAAAATGGTCGAGCGCGAACTGCCAGAGGTCTGGGACGTTCTCGCCGAAGTGATTCGCGAACACCCCGTACTGCTCAACCGTGCACCGACCCTTCACCGTCTGGGTATCCAGGCGTTTGAACCGGTACTGATCGAAGGTAAGGCTATCCAGCTGCACCCTCTGGTCTGTGCTGCGTACAACGCCGACTTCGACGGCGACCAAATGGCCGTGCACGTACCGCTGACGCTGGAAGCCCAGCTCGAAGCGCGTGCGTTGATGATGTCGACCAACAACATTCTGTCGCCAGCCAACGGTGAGCCAATCATCGTTCCGTCGCAGGACGTTGTATTGGGTCTGTACTACATGACCCGTGAAGCGATCAACGCCAAGGGCGAAGGTCGTGTGTTCGCTGACCTGCAGGAAGTCGACCGCGTATTCCGCGCCGGCGAAGCCGCGCTGCACGCCAAGATCAAGGTTCGTATCAACGAAACCGTCAACGATCGTGATGGTGGCAGCGTCAAGAACACCCGTATCGTCGACACCACCGTCGGCCGTGCGCTGCTGTTCCAGGTTGTTCCGCCAGGCCTGTCGTACGACGTGGTCAACCAGCCGATGAAGAAAAAGGCGATCTCCAAGCTGATCAACCAGTGCTACCGCGTGGTTGGTCTGAAAGAGACCGTTATCTTCGCCGACCAGTTGATGTACACCGGTTTTGCCTACTCGACGATTTCGGGTGTTTCCATCGGCGTTAACGACTTCGTTATCCCGGATGAGAAAGCTCGCATCATCGGCACCGCGACCGACGAAGTTAAAGAGATCGAAAGCCAGTACGCGTCCGGCCTGGTAACCCAGGGCGAGAAGTACAACAAGGTAATCGACCTCTGGTCCAAGGCGAACGACGAAGTTTCCAAGGCGATGATGTCCAACCTCTCGAAAGAGAAGGTTATCGACCGCCACGGTAACGAAGTCGATCAGGAGTCCTTCAACTCCATGTACATGATGGCTGACTCCGGTGCCCGGGGTTCGGCAGCTCAGATTCGTCAGTTGGCCGGTATGCGTGGTCTGATGGCCAAGCCGGACGGCTCGATCATCGAGACGCCGATCACCGCGAACTTCCGTGAAGGCCTGAGCGTACTCCAGTACTTCATCTCGACTCACGGTGCTCGTAAGGGTCTTGCGGATACCGCGTTGAAAACCGCTAACTCCGGTTACCTGACTCGTCGTCTGGTAGACGTTGCACAAGATCTGGTTGTGACAGAAGTCGACTGCGGCACCGAACACGGTCTGCTGATGACTCCGCACATCGAAGGCGGCGACGTTGTAGAGCCGCTGGGTGAGCGCGTATTGGGTCGTGTGATCGCTCGCGACGTGTTCAAGCCGGGTACCGATGACGTCATCGTTCCTGCTGGCACGCTGGTAGACGAGAAGTGGGTCGAATTCATCGAGCTGAACAGCATCGACGAAGTGATCGTGCGCTCGCCAATCAGCTGCGAAACCCGCTACGGCATCTGCGCCAAGTGCTACGGTCGCGACCTGGCTCGCGGTCACCAGGTGAACATCGGTGAAGCTGTCGGCGTAATCGCTGCTCAGTCGATCGGTGAGCCGGGTACACAGCTGACCATGCGTACGTTCCACATCGGTGGTGCGGCGAGCCGGACCTCGGCTGCCGACAGCGTTCAGGTGAAAAATGGCGGTACCGTTCGTCTGCACAACCTGAAACACGTAGAGCGTCTGGACGGCAACCTGGTTGCTGTGTCGCGTTCCGGTGAGCTGGCCATCGCTGATGACTTCGGTCGTGAGCGTGAGCGTTACAAGCTGCCATACGGTGCCGTGATTTCGGTGAAGGAAGGTGACAAGGTCGAAGCTGGCGCAATCGTGGCCAAGTGGGATCCGCACACTCACCCGATCGTCACCGAGATGAAAGGTACCGTGACCTACGTGGGCATGGAAGAAGGCATCACGATCAAGCGTCAAACAGACGAACTGACCGGCCTGACCAACATCGAAGTACTCGACGCCAAAGACCGTCCTGCTGCAGGCAAGGAAATTCGCCCGGCGGTCAAGATGGTCGGCGCCGATGGCAAGGATCTGCTGCTGCCAGGTACCGACGTACCGGCTCAGTACTTCCTGCCGGCCAACGCCCTTGTCGGTGTGGCTGACGGTGTGCAGGTGGGTGTGGGTGATGTTATCGCCCGTATCCCGCAGGAAACCTCGAAGACTCGCGACATCACCGGTGGTCTGCCACGCGTTGCCGACCTGTTCGAAGCGCGTCGTCCGAAAGAAGCCTCGATTCTGGCTGAAGTCAGCGGCACCATCGCGTTCGGTAAAGAGACCAAGGGCAAGCGCCGTCTGGTCATCACTCCGAACGACGGTAGCGATCCGTACGAGGAGCTGATTCCGAAGTGGCGTCACCTGAACGTCTTCGAAGGCGAACAAGTGAACCGCGGCGAAGTTATCTCCGACGGTCCAAGCGATCCGCACGACATCCTGCGTCTGCTGGGTGTGAGCGCGCTGGCCAAGTACATCGTCAACGAGATTCAGGACGTTTACCGTCTGCAAGGCGTGAAGATCAACGATAAGCACATCGAGACGATCCTTCGTCAGATGTTGCGTAAAGTCGAGATCTCCGAGTCTGGCGACTCCAGCTTCATCAAGGGCGACCAGATGGAGTTGACGCATGTATTGGTCGAAAACGAGCGTCTGGTGGCCGAGGAGAAATTCATCTCCAAGTACACTCGCGTTCTGTTGGGTATCACCAAGGCGTCGTTGTCGACCGAATCGTTCATTTCCGCAGCTTCCTTCCAGGAAACTACCCGCGTACTGACCGAGGCGGCCGTAACCGGCAAGCGCGATTACCTGCGCGGCCTGAAAGAAAACGTGGTCGTGGGTCGTTTGATCCCGGCCGGTACCGGTCTGGCTTACCACAGCGAGCGCAAGCGTCGCCGTGAAGCAGACAAGCCGCTGCGTGTTAGCGCCAGTGAAGTGGAAGCTGCACTGGCTGAAGCGCTGAACTCCAGCGGTAACTAAGAGCCGGGCCCTGGCGTCCTCGTTCAGCCAAGATCGACATGTTTTGTCGAGAGCAGCTGAGCGGGGAGGGCGGGGCCTTGCCTTGACTGGGGACAAGATCCTCTTTAGACTCTTGTACCCCTAAATTTGGCGGGAATTCGTTCCTGCCATTTTGCTTTTCTTGCAAGACAATAGCGTCGCAAGACAACAGTGGAGCTAGTAGATGGCAACTATCAACCAGCTGGTACGTCAGCCGCGTAAGCGTATCGTCGAGAAGTCCGACGTGCCTGCGCTGCAGAACTGCCCGCAACGTCGTGGCGTGTGCACCCGTGTGTACACCACCACGCCGAAAAAACCTAACTCGGCACTGCGTAAAGTATGCCGTGTGCGTCTGACCAACGGTTTCGAGGTTTCCTCGTACATCGGCGGTGAAGGCCACAACCTGCAAGAACACAGCGTGGTGCTGATCCGCGGCGGTCGTGTAAAAGACTTGCCAGGTGTTCGTTACCACACCGTTCGCGGTTCTTTGGATACTTCCGGCGTTAAAGGTCGTAACCAGGGTCGTTCGAAGTACGGTACCAAGCGTCCGAAGTAATGGTCGCTTGCAGCAAATTGCAGATTTCTATTTTTCTGAGTCGATAAGAGTAAGGTCGGGCGATCACCGAAGGTGGCATGTCCCGAGCTAACCTGAAGACCGTTTGAGGGCTTATCCATGCCAAGAAGACGCGTAGCAGCCAAGCGCGAAGTGCTTGACGATCCAAAATACGGAAGCCAAATCCTGGCCAAGTTCATGAACCACGTGATGGAAAGCGGCAAGAAAGCCGTTGCCGAGCGTATCGTTTATGGCGCGCTGGACAAGGTTAAAGAACGCAAGAACAGCGACCCACTGGAAATCTTCGAGAAAGCTCTCGACGCCATCGCTCCGCTGGTCGAAGTGAAGTCGCGCCGTGTAGGCGGTGCTACTTACCAGGTTCCGGTCGAAGTTCGTCCGTCCCGTCGTAACGCCCTGGCAATGCGCTGGTTGGTAGACTACGCCCGCAAGCGCGGCGAGAAGTCTATGGCTCTGCGTTTGGCCGGCGAGCTGTTGGACGCTGCTGAAGGCAAAGGTGCTGCAGTTAAGAAGCGTGAAGACGTGCACCGTATGGCTGAAGCCAACAAAGCATTCTCGCACTACCGCTTCTAAATCCAGCGTCACTAATTTTGCGAGGGCTTTATGGCTCGTACTACTCCGATTAATCGCTACCGTAACATCGGTATCGTTGCTCACGTGGATGCTGGTAAAACCACCACCACCGAGCGCGTCCTTTTTTACACTGGCGTAAACCACAAAATGGGCGAGGTGCATGATGGCGCCGCGACCATGGACTGGATGGTGCAGGAGCAGGAGCGGGGTATTACCATTACCTCCGCTGCTACTACCGCTTTCTGGGAAGGTTCTGCCAAGCAGTTCCCTAAGCACCGCTTCAACATCATCGATACCCCCGGCCACGTTGACTTCACCATTGAAGTAGAGCGTTCGCTGCGCGTACTCGACGGTGCTGTCGTTGTGTTCTGCGGTACTTCCGGTGTTGAGCCTCAGTCTGAAACCGTATGGCGTCAAGCCAACAAATACGGTGTTCCACGTCTCGTTTACGTGAACAAGATGGACCGTGCTGGCGCAAACTTCCTGCGCGTAGTCGGTCAGATCAAGCAGCGTCTGGGTCACACTCCAGTGCCTATCCAGTTGGCTATCGGTTCCGAAGACAACTTCCAGGGTCAGATCGATCTGATGACCATGGAAGCGGTTTACTGGGACGACGCTGACAAGGGCATGACTGCTCGTCGCGAAGCTGTCCCTGCTGAACTGCAGGAGCTGGCTGAAGAATGGCGCGGCAACATGGTGGAGGCTGCGGCCGAAGCCAACGAAGAACTGATGAACAAGTACCTCGAAGGCGAAGAGCTCTCCATCGAGGAAATCAAGGCCGCTCTGCGTCAGCGTACTATCGCTGGTGAGATCGTTCTGGCTGTTTGCGGTTCTTCCTTCAAGAACAAGGGTGTTCCCCTGGTTCTCGACGCCGTTATCGACTTCCTGCCTGCGCCAGTCGACATTCCTTCCATCAAGGGTTCCGATCCGGATGACGAGACTGTTGAAATGGAGCGTCATGCAGACGACAACGAGCCGTTCTCGGCTCTGGCGTTCAAGATCGCTACCGACCCATTCGTGGGTACCCTGACTTTTGCCCGCGTTTACTCGGGTGTGTTGAACTCCGGCGACGGCGTAATCAACTCGGTCAAGGGCAAGAAAGAGCGCGTGGGTCGTATGGTGCAAATGCACGCAAACACCCGTGAAGAGATCAAGGAAGTTCGCGCTGGCGACATCGCGGCCCTGATCGGCATGAAGGACGTTACCACTGGTGACACCCTCTGCTCCGCTGACAAGCCAATCATCCTGGTTCGCATGGACTTCCCGGAGCCGGTAATTTCGGTTGCGGTAGAGCCCAAGACCAAGGACGACCAGGAAAAAATGGGTATCGCTCTGGGCAAGCTCGCTCAGGAAGACCCGTCTTTCCGCGTCAAGACCGACGAAGAGACTGGCCAGACCATCATCTCCGGTATGGGTGAGCTGCACCTGGACATCCTCGTCGACCGTATGCGTCGCGAGTTCAATGTCGAGGCGAACATCGGCAAGCCGCAGGTTTCGTACCGCGAGAAGATCACCAAGAACTGCGAAATCGAAGGTAAGTTCGTTCGTCAGTCCGGTGGTCGTGGTCAGTTCGGTCACTGCTGGATCCGCTTTGCTCCGGCTGACGAAGGTCAGGAAGGTCTGGTATTCGTCAACGAAGTTGTTGGTGGTGTAGTTCCGAAGGAATACATCCCGGCAATCCAGAAGGGCATCGAAGAGCAGATGAAGAACGGCGTTGTTGCCGGCTATCCGCTGATCGGCCTGAAGGCTACCGTGTTCGATGGTTCCTACCACGACGTCGACTCCAATGAGATGGCGTTCAAGGTGGCTGCCTCCATGGCGACCAAGCAGCTGGCTACCAAAGGTGGCGGTGTGGTGCTTGAGCCGATCATGAAGGTTGAAGTCGTAACACCTGAGGACTACATGGGTGACGTGATGGGTGACCTGAACCGTCGTCGTGGTCTGATCCAGGGTATGGAAGATACGGTTTCCGGCAAGGTGATTCGCGCCGAAGTTCCGTTGGGTGAAATGTTCGGTTATGCGACCGACGTTCGTTCCATGTCTCAGGGTCGCGCGAGCTACTCCATGGAATTCTCCAAATACTCCGAAGCTCCGTCGAATATCGTCGAAGCTATCGTAAAAAAACAAGGCTGATTCAGCCCCTTTAAGCTAGGAGTTCACTGTCGTGGCTAAAGAAAAATTTGATCGTTCCCTACCGCACGTAAACGTTGGCACCATCGGTCACGTTGACCACGGTAAAACCACTCTGACCGCTGCTCTGACTCGCGTCTGCTCCGAAGTTTTCGGTTCGGCTCGTGTTGACTTCGACAAGATCGACAGCGCCCCAGAAGAAAAAGCTCGCGGTATCACCATCAACACCGCGCACGTTGAGTACAACTCTGCGATCCGTCACTACGCTCACGTTGACTGCCCAGGTCACGCGGACTATGTGAAGAACATGATCACCGGTGCTGCGCAGATGGACGGCGCGATCCTGGTTTGCTCGGCCGCTGATGGTCCGATGCCACAAACCCGTGAGCACATCCTGCTGTCCCGTCAGGTGGGCGTTCCGTACATCGTGGTCTTCCTGAACAAGGCTGACCTGGTAGACGACGCTGAGCTGCTGGAACTGGTTGAGATGGAAGTGCGCGATCTGCTGACCACTTACGACTTCCCGGGCGACGACACTCCAATCATCATTGGTTCCGCGCGTATGGCGCTGGAAGGCAAAGATGACAACGAGATGGGTACCACTGCTGTCAAGAAGCTGGTTGAAACTCTGGACAGCTACATCCCAGAACCAGTTCGTCTGACCGATAAGCCGTTCCTGATGCCAATCGAAGACGTATTCTCGATCTCGGGTCGCGGTACTGTTGTGACTGGCCGTATCGAGCGCGGCATCGTCCGTGTTCAAGATCCACTGGAAATCGTTGGTCTGCGTGACACCACCACCACCACCTGCACCGGTGTTGAAATGTTCCGCAAACTGCTCGACGAAGGTCGTGCTGGCGAGAACTGCGGCGTTCTGCTGCGTGGTACCAAGCGTGACGACGTTGAGCGTGGCCAGGTTCTGGTCAAGCCAGGTTCGGTCAAGCCGCACACCAAGTTCACCGCAGAAGTTTATGTTCTGAGCAAAGAAGAAGGCGGTCGTCACACTCCGTTCTTCAAAGGCTACCGTCCACAGTTCTACTTCCGTACTACTGACGTGACTGGTAACTGCGAGCTGCCAGAAGGCGTTGAGATGGTAATGCCGGGTGACAACATTCAAATGGTTGTTACTCTGATCAAGACCATCGCAATGGAAGACGGCCTGCGTTTCGCAATCCGTGAAGGCGGCCGTACCGTTGGTGCTGGCGTCGTAGCAAAAATCATCGAGTAATCGTTGATCGTTTAAAAGGGCCCCCGCTTAGCGGGGGCTTTTTTATTGGGTTGACACCCAGTGGGGGCGTCTATAGAATCACGCCTCCTTTAAACGGGCGTATTGCGCTCGGTGGGAATAGCAGCCGGAGTCTGAAATCCAATGCAAAATCAGCAAATCCGTATCAGGTTGAAGGCTTTCGACCATCGTCTGATCGACCAATCCACCCAGGAAATCGTGGAAACCGCGAAACGTACTGGTGCTCAGGTGCGTGGTCCTATTCCACTCCCTACCCGTAAAGAGCGGTTCACCGTTCTGGTCTCCCCGCACGTCAACAAAGACGCGCGTGACCAGTACGAGATCCGTACTCATAAGCGTGTTCTGGACATCGTCCAGCCAACGGATAAAACCGTTGATGCGCTGATGAAGCTTGATCTTGCGGCAGGTGTGGAAGTGCAGATCAGCCTCGGCTAAGACTTGGGTCTTAGTCGTGTAACGCTCTGAAATGGGCGGCCATAGCGGGTGAAAGCCCCGTACACTCATGAGGTTTACAACATGACTATTGGTGTAGTCGGTCGTAAATGCGGTATGACCCGTATTTTCACCGAAGAAGGTGTCTCCATTCCGGTCACGGTCATTGAGATCGAGCCGAATCGCGTCACCCAGTTCAAAACTGAAGAGACCGATGGCTATCGTGCAGTGCAAGTCACTGTCGGCGAGCGTCGTGCTTCCCGTGTAACAGCTGCTCAAGCTGGCCACTTCGCTAAAGCGAATGTTGCCGCTGGTCGTACCGTAATGGAATTCCGCCTTGAAGAAGGCGAGTACCAGGCCGGCGATCTGATCAACGCTGAAATCTTCGCTGCTGGTCAACTGGTTGATGTAACCGGTCAGTCCAAGGGTAAAGGCTTCCAGGGTACGATCAAGCGCTGGAATTTCCGCGGGCAAGATAACACCCACGGTAACTCCGTATCCCACCGCGTCCCAGGCTCTATCGGCCAGTGCCAGACTCCTGGTCGTGTATTCAAGGGCAAGAAAATGTCCGGTCATATGGGCGCTGAGCGCGTGACCGTGCAGTCCCTGGAAGTAGTGCGCGTGGACGCTGAACGCAATCTGTTGTTGGTCAAGGGTGCTGTTCCTGGCGCTACTGGCGGCAACCTGGTTGTACGTCCAGCAGCCAAGGCTCGCGGTTAAGGGGAAGCTGACATGCAATTAAATGTAAATGACGCTCAAGCGATCGAAGTTTCCGAACTGACCTTCGGTGGTGAGTTCAACGAGACGCTGGTGCACCAAGCAGTCGTGGCCTACATGGCCGGCGGCCGTCAGGGCAGCAAGGCACAAAAGACCCGTTCCGACGTATCCGGTGGCGGTAAGCGCCCATGGCGTCAGAAGGGTACTGGTCGTGCTCGTGCCGGTACCATCCGTAGCCCAATCTGGCGCGGCGGCGGCACCACCTTCGCAGCTCGTCCTCAGGACCACTCGCAGAAGCTCAACAAGAAGATGTATCGCGCAGCACTGCGCTCCATCCTCGCTGAGCTGGTACGCACCGACCGTCTGGTCGTGGTTCAGGACTTCGCTGTTGAAGCGCCGAAAACCAAAGATCTGCTGAACAAGCTGAATGGCATGGGTCTGACCGACGTTCTGATCGTGTCCGAAGCTGTTGATCAGAATCTGTACCTGGCTGCTCGCAACCTGCCTCACGTCGACGTGCGTGACGTGCAAGGTTCCGATCCAGTTAGTCTGATCGCATACGACAAAGTGTTGATCACTGTGTCGGCCGTGAAGAAATTCGAGGAGCTGCTGGGATGAACCAGGAACGCGTATTTAAAGTTCTGCTTGGCCCGCACGTTTCCGAGAAGGCTACGGTTCTGGCAGACAAAAAAGGTCAGTTCGTTTTCAAGGTTGCTACTGATGCAACCAAGCTGGAAATCAAGAAGGCCGTCGAAAGCCTGTTCAGCGTGAAAGTAGAGCGTGTCACTACCCTGAATGTTCTGGGTAAGAGCAAGCGCACTGCTCGCGGTCTGGGCAAGCGTAATGACTGGAAGAAGGCAGTTATCTCCCTTCAGCCAGGCCAAGATCTCGATTTCAGCAGCAGTGCTGAGTAAGGAAGGGGTGCATCATGGCAATCGTTAAATGCAAACCGACTTCCCCTGGCCGCCGTTTTGTGGTCAAGGTGGTCAACCAGGAGCTGCATAAAGGCGCTCCTCACGCACCGCTGCTCGAGAAAAAATCGAAGTCTGGTGGTCGTAACAACAATGGCCGTATCACTACACGTCACGTGGGTGGTGGTCATAAGCAGCACTATCGTTTGGTTGACTTCCGTCGCAACGACAAAGATGGCATCGCTGCCACCGTCGAGCGTATCGAATACGATCCAAACCGTACTGCTCACATCGCTCTGCTGCTGTACGCAGATGGCGAGCGTCGCTACATCATCGCCCCTAAAGGCGTGAGCGCTGGCGACCAGCTGATCGCAGGTGCTCTGGCACCGATCAAGCCGGGCAACGCTCTGCAACTGCGTAACATTCCAGTTGGTAGCACCGTACACGGCATCGAATTGAAGCCAGGTAAAGGCGCACAGATCGCTCGTTCCGCTGGTGCTTCGGCTCAGCTGATCGCTCGTGAAGGTGTCTACGTGACCCTGCGTCTACGTTCTGGTGAGATGCGTAAAGTGCTGGCTGAATGCCGCGCGACCCTGGGCGAAGTCTCGAACTCCGAGCACAGCCTGCGTTCGCTGGGTAAAGCTGGTGCCAAACGCTGGCGTGGCGTTCGCCCAACCGTTCGTGGTGTTGCCATGAACCCGGTTGACCACCCGCATGGTGGTGGTGAAGGTCGTACCTCTGGTGGTCGTCATCCGGTATCGCCATGGGGCTTCCCGACTAAGGGCGCGAAGACTCGTGGTAATAAGCGTACCGACAAAATGATCGTCCGTCGTCGCAAGTAAATAGAGGGATACGACAGTGCCACGTTCTCTGAAAAAAGGTCCTTTTATTGATCTTCACCTACTGAAGAAGATCGAAGTGGCGGCGGAAAAGAACGATCGCAAACCAGTTAAGACCTGGTCGCGCCGTTCGATGATCCTGCCACAAATGGTCGGTCTGACCATCGCTGTACACAACGGTCGTCAACACGTCCCCGTTCTCGTGAACGAAGACATGGTCGGCCATAAACTGGGCGAGTTTGCCGGTACCCGCACTTATCGTGGGCACGTGGCTGACAAGAAAGCCAAGCGTTAAGGGGTAAGGAAATGGAAGTAGCCGCTAAGTTGTCGGGCGCTCGAATCTCCGCCCAGAAAGCCCGCTTGGTCGCCGACCAGATTCGCGGGAAGAAGGTGGG